>RGVC01000001.1 GCA_010027485.1 bacterium
CTCAAGGAACGCTGGCTTCACAGTTACTGGGTTTCGTCGATGATGAGGGTAATGGCAAATATGGCATAGAACAGTATCTGAATAAGGAATTAAGAGGTGTAGACGGTAAATTAAAAGCCATCACTGATGCCAACGGAGTGCCTCTCGCGGCAAGTAATAGCAATGTTAAGAAATCACCAAAGAACGGAAATAATTTAGTCCTTACTGTCGATCTAGCATTACAGCAAAAACTCGAAAGTATATTGGTTGATGGTATCAAAAATTCCAAGGCTGCCTCGGGCAGTGCTTTAATACTCGATGCCAATACCGGCGCCGTGAAGGCAATGGCTAATTCTCCTACTTATGACCCGGCTAAATACTACGAAGTAGAAAACGGTGAGCTGTTTTCTAATTCTGCCGTGGCCCATCCAATTGAAATAGGATCAACTATGAAACCTCTGACCACCGCAGCAGGGCTAGACAAAGGATCATACAATGCCAAAACAACTTATTACGACCCAGCTTCTTGGACAGTTAATGAATTTAAAATTAAAAATATCGAAGAAGACGGCGGGGCAGGCACCCGAAGCATAGCTGATATCTTAAATCTTTCATTAAATACCGGAGCAACTTGGGAGCTTATGCAAATGGGTGGTGGTCAGATAAATAGCAAGGCTAGAGAAACATGGTACGACTACATGACCAAACACTTCATGTTCGGTAAACAAACAGGCATAGAGCAAGGGTATGAAGCTTCGGGTATTGTTCCAAGTCCCAAAGAAAACGGTGCTGGCATAAATTTGACCTATGCCAATACTAGTTTTGGCCAGGCTATGACGGCTACTCCAATACAGCTAGCTTCTGCCACAGCTGCAATGGTCAACGGCGGTAAGTATTATCGGCCATATCTTGTTGAGCAGAAGACCGATACTAACGGTAACAAAACCTACACCAAGCCCCAAGTTATTAAAAAGGATGTACTCAGCCCTAATGTGTCCAAAGAAATGGTGCCGTTACTAGAGAATGTAGTCAATAATCATAATTTTGCTAAAAAGTTCGATCAAAGCGCTTTTAGTGTTGGCGGCAAGACCGGTACGGCCCAAATTGCTAAACCAGGTGGCGGTTATTACGAAGATAAGTTTAACGGTACTTATATGGGTTTTGTGGGTAATGAAAAACCGCAATACGTGATTGTAGTGTTTGTCTTCAAGCCAACAATTGGCGGTTATGCTGGATCAGCAGCAGCCATGCCAATATTCGGTAACCTGGCTCATATGTTAATTGACGAATCGTATGTTAGCCCGAAGCAAAATTAATGATAAAAAATGATATAATTTAAAGATATAGGAACCAAAAATGGACACAATTAGTTTAAGTATTACAGCCGATAACCTGAAGATGATATTGTCTCTTGGTTTTTTGAGTTTCTTGGTTTGTATGGCATTAACTCCGCTTTACACCACTATTGCCTATAAAAGACAGTGGTGGAAAAAGCAGCGTACCGAGGCATGGGGCGGGGGCAAGGCGCCAGTCTATCAGAAATTACATGCTGCCAAACACAAACGTAACATTCCAACCATGGCTGGACTTATATTTGTGATTGCTATAGCCGCTGTTACACTTGTTTCTAATCTCAGTAGAGGCGAAACGTGGCTACCTCTAGCTGGCCTTATTGCCGCAGCATTTATAGGTCTTCTAGATGATTTAACAAATATCCGCAGTACCGGCGGCGTTGCTGGCATGGCCGCTAAAACCAAATTTATTTTATATAGCTTAATTATTTTTGCTGGTGGTTGGTGGTTCTGGGACAAGCTAGATGTTAGCTCTATTTATTTACCAGGCTTAGGCCAGTGGCATATTGGTTTTTTGATTATACCTCTGTTTTGGCTAGTAGTTATCGCTACAGCTAATTCCGTTAATATAACTGATGGCCTTGATGGTCTAGCAGGTGGGCTACTAACTTCGTCATTCACGGCTTACGCCATAATTGCGGCCGTTGAACATAAATTTGCACTTGCAGGATTCTGTTTAACGGTAGTCGGGGCCTTGCTGAGCTATACCTGGTTCAATATATATCCAGCTCGTTTTTTGATGGGAGACGTTGGGTCTTTTGCTCTGGGTACTTCACTCGGCATAATTGCGCTTATGACAGATACAGTCTATGTCCTACCAATTATTGGTGCTGTTTATGTCATGGAGACTGGGTCGGTTATTGTCAATCGTCTTTCTCGTAAGTTCAGAAATGGCAAAAAAGTCTTTTTATCTTCTCCTATACATCATCACTTCGAGGCAATTGGTTGGCCCGAAACAAAAGTTACCATGCGCTTTTGGATATTAGGACAGATGTTTACAGTAGTCGGATTAATCATATTCATTATTGGGCGATCAGGCTGAAACTAATCATAAAATAAAAACAAAAAAATGAGACCACAAAATACAATTAGACACAGACAACGACAACCACTTTTCACTAGTCAATTATCGCTGGGTAGAAAACACCGCCCTGACTATTCTGTGCTTATTCTATCGATTACTTTACTAGTAATTGGTCTAGTCCTTGTTTATGCGCTTGGACCGGCTCTAGGGGCCTCAAAACACGTCAGTAACTCATTTTTCTTGAATCGCCAGATAATTGCCATTGCACTTAGCCTCATTGCTTTCTTAATCGCCGCTAAGGTGCCGTTTGAATGGTGGCGTCAGGTTTACAAACCCTTGCTAGGGATTGCTATAATCGCCACAATGATAGCGCTTCTTATGCCAGTTAACCCAGCCTATCCGGCACACCGCTGGGTGCGTCTAGGAAGTTTATCTTTTCAGTCCGTAGAACTAGTTAAGTTTGCAGTAATGATATGGATGGCAGGATTTCTATCAGAGTGTATTGCCAGGGGACAAATCACCAATTTCAAAGCCGCTCAACAGCCTATAATAATCGCTCTTGGGGCAATTGCCTTAGTTGTAGCAGGTATTCAAAGTGACCTTGGCTCTTTTGGCGTAATTGCTTTAATGGCTTTATCGATGTTGATGGTTGCGGGCGTCCCGCTAAAAAAGATTTTTATCTTTGGAGCCATAGGCCTAGTGGTTGGTTCGTTATTTATTATGTCTACTCCTTATCGTCGCTCACGTATCGAAACCTTCATAAACCCATCAGCTAAATGCCAGACAACAGGCTATCAGGCTTGTCAGGCCTTAATTACAGTCGGTTCTGGTGGCATAGTTGGATTAGGTCTAGGGGGCAGTGTCCAGGCTTATGGTTATCTTCCAGAAGCAGCCAACGATTCTATATTCGCAATATACGCCGAAAAGTTTGGCCTAATAGGTTGTTGGATCTTGTTGGCATTATTTGTTTGGCTTTTTTCTAAAATTAAATTTATTGCTGAAATGTCGACCGACAATTTTACACGCCTAATTGTAGTTGGCGTATTGACTTGGCTGAGCGTGCAATCAGCAGTTAATATTGGCGCCATGTTAGGCCTGGCACCCCTGAAAGGAATCACACTACCGTTTATAAGCTACGGCGGTACCAGTGTTGTGTTTATAGCGCTTGCCATGGGCTTAGTGTTCCAAGCCTCGCAGTACACAGCTTTTAGCGCCACTCGAGAAAATTCATCTAATCCACGCCGTCCACATTTACAAAGTAATCGACCTAACAGAGGCATGAATCAGTGAAAAAACCCATAATCGTTCTAACAGGTGGCGGCTCGGGTGGGCACATAACTCCTATCTTGGCGGTGGCTGCTGAAATTAAAAATAAACAACCCGATTGCAAGCTCATTTACATCGGTCAAACAGGCGACCCTCTAGGAGATTTACCGTCTAAAGACGTCAATATCGATAAAACATATACAGTCAGAGCAGGGAAGTATCGTCGTTATCACGGCCAAGGAGTTAAACGGTTTTTTGATATTAAAACTTTGATCCTAAATACTAGAGACATTTTTTACATATTAGCAGGCCTTTTTCAAAGTTATTTTTTAATTCGTAAACTCCGACCAGATGTAATTTTTAGCAGGGGAGGGTATGTCAGTGTCCCGGTGTGCATTGGCGGTAAACTTAACAACGTTTCTTATATTACTCACGACTCCGATAGTATCCCGAGTTTAGCTAATCGTTTGATTGCAAGATGGGCAACATGGCACGCCGTGGCTCTACCGGCTAACATCTATCCTTACCCAAAAGCTAAAACTATCACCGTTGGAGTGCCAATTAATCAAGAATATAAAACAGTTAGTGCTGAGCAAAAATTAAGCTTCATGTCCGAAATTGGAGTACCAAAAAATAGCCAGATACTGCTTGTAACTGGTGGCGGAAATGGTGCAGAAAATCTCAATAGTTCCATTGTTAACTGTAGTCATGAACTTCTTAGTAAATATCCTAGCCTTTATATAGTTCATTTTGCTGGTCGAAGTTTATTAGATTCAGTCAAAAATGACTATCAAGCTGTTTTGAGTCCAGATCAGTTTAAAAGAATTAAGGTTTTTGGTTATGCTACTGATCACTACAAATACAGCGGCGCTGCCGATTTAATTGTTGCCAGAGGCGGAGCTACAAGTTTGGCAGAAATTGCGGCCCAGGCTAAACCTTGCATAGTAATCCCTTCACCACAGTTAATCTGGAATGTTAAAAACGCTCAAACTCTAGAAAAAATGCATTCAGCCATACTCTTGCAGGAGAAGAACCTTAAACACGGCAGTTTGCTCGCCGAAAAAGTTTCCGAGCTTCTAAACGATCAAAGTCTGCAAAAAGAACTATCTAAAAATATTCATTCCTTATCTAAACCGCAGGCCGCTAATGATCTTGCGAATTTAATAATTAAATCAACCAACTGAATAATAGATGTTATTTAGCAGAAAAAAACCTACTATATCACGCCAGCGCAAGATTAATGTGCCTCTCAGCCCAAATCCAGAGAATATGGCTAATCAAACCAGGCGGTCTAGTTTAAATCGCCCAAATACCATAAAGAAAACACCAGCCATGGGCTCTTCGAGCCGCCTCAGGGCTTTTTTAAGCAGACTAGGCGTACTGTTATTGATTATTGGACTAGGACTAGTGCTGTACTTCGTAACTAGTTTAAGTGGCCAGCCCAGTGTCAAAGTTGTGCCTAATGACTACCAGCTCCTCCTTAGAGATCCTGCCATTTACCAACAATACGCTGACCAGTTTCTTGGAAAGTCAGTGTTTAATAAGAGTAAATTAACAATTAACTCAAAAGGCTTAAGTCGAGATATGACCAAACAATATCCTGAATTAGCCATGGCTTCAGTAAACCTGCCATTATTGTCTAATCGACCAGTTGTCAATGTGGAGGCTGCACCAGTAGCTTTGATATTAACTAGCTCAAGCGGAGTTTATGCCATTGGCTACAACGGTAAAACACTCGCCTCAACTGACGACATTCCGTCTGTAAGATCAATGCGTCTGCCAAAAGTCGGTGACTCAGGTGGCATCAATATTGCTCCTGGACAGCAGGCTTTATCATCTTCCAATGTTCACTTTATAGTTAACGCAATCAAAATACTGGAAGCTAAAGGCTTCAAGGCAACATCGACAAATATCAATAACGCTTCATCAGAGCTAGATATCAATATCGACGCCAAGCCCTATATAATTAAATTTAATTTACAAAGTGATACTCCAAAAGAGCAGGTGGGTACACTACTAGCCACACTCAAACAGCTACAAAAAGACAATATCGAACCAACCAAATACATAGACGTTCGTGTTTCAGGCCGAGCTTATTACCAGTAAGCCCCCCGTTATTCTACCCCTCTAGTTCGTATTTTGTTCATATAAAATAATTAATCTATTTATGAAAAACATATATTAACATACAAAAAACGTGAAATGTCAAAAAAACGTGAAAAACGTGAAAAGGCAGGGGAATAATAAAAATGTGAATAAAACACTAAAAAAGGTATATTTTCACGACAAAACTGTGGAAAAGTCAAATTGTGTTTAGTATCACATCCAGACACTAGGCTAGTAATGATCCATGTAGCTTATTAATATATAGCAAGATGCACGAGAAGAGTAACTAAACCATTTTTATAAAAATACCATCATACATAGAAACACTCCCCTATAACAGGGGTATCAGTAGTCATCTATTAACGCTATATTAAAGTCGCAAAATATACATTGTGCGACATTGTGTCTATGGCTGGATGGGTGCTCTTCTGCCTATGTTGATGGCTCTATTTTCTCTATATATAATTTTCAATTTTTTTTAAAACCCTACCACTCTACTATTTGCTAGCCTGCGTTTTTCTATTTTATGTTCGTATTTTGTTTGGTTTAGAAACGCGTATAATTTTTGATTTGATGGAAACTGCCATAGCCTGCTACTGAAATAGGCGTGGCTTCCTGGATCTCATGCATATCGGCATTGAATGTATGCATCAACCGACTATAAGGATCGTCATAATCATCAAAATTATTACAAATAACCCCGGCTAGTAATGATCTGTCTCCTTGGATGCTGTCATTGTAGGTATTCTCACATCTAACAGCCCATGAGTCATTTAGGAGCTGATTACCAATAAAACCTAATAACTCGTCATTTAAGGCTTTGATAGGCTGTAATTCGCTGTTTGAGGGGCTTGTTTCTGCATCAGTGATGGTTTCTAGAAAATAATGACGCCGACTATTTTCTTTCGGGAAATAAGCATCTTGGCTGTCAGGACGATGAATACTGGCTTTGGCCATAATAATGCCAGTTTTTTGCGCACCTAGGCCGTAAGCTTTATAGATAACGTGAGGATTACTCTCGTCGGCAGCGTATCTAGGCTTCAAATGCATTAATTCAATCAGACGATCTTCGTAAAAAACACCTTTCAGGTAGAAGCTTGCTTCATCAAATATATCATCTGCAGTTGTTTTCAGACATTCCGGCGCAGTCATATTGTTTTCTGGAATATCGTATTCGAAGTATTCTTGGGAGCTCATGGCGATTCTTTGGCGGGTTTTTTGATTAGACTTTTGCTTAGTTTAGCTAGCTAAGACTTCTTCGTCGATAGTGTATGTAGCTTTAGCTACACGTTTGAATTGGTCTTTGCCTTGTAAGTTTAATAATATAGTAGTTTCTTTTACGAAACGACTCTTGAGTACTCGTTTGACGATTTCGTCTCTGTGAAGTGGCTCGCTAGCTTCTTTCAGTACCTCTGTAATCATATCTGCTACAGTGCCCTTTTTGTAGCCCCACTCTTTTAGTGCATAAATGCCTCGACCGATTAGTACGAAGCGGCTATCTTTGATAAGTTCGTTGTGGATGGCTTGAGTGGTAACGTCTTTACGCTTGAAGTCACTTTCTTTGATGGCTTCAGCGATTTCATTAAAGTGCATTTGACTGCCGTTTTCTTTGAGAATAACGTAGATTTTATCGCGAATGTTCTTAGGGTTGACTAATGGCCATTTGGTTAGTCCCCAGCGACCATTAAGCGTAGCAAGCTTCTTAGATAAACTGGCTAGGGCTGCTGCCTTGACTGGTTGGTCAATTTTGGCTGCAACGGCGATCTCTTCGATTGGTAGCGGTTCGCCTAGGGCTTTTACGCTGTCAATTAGGCTGTTAATTTGTTTTTTAATATTACTCTCGCTGTATACTTTGGCGATAGCTGCACCGCTGTAGAAATTGTCGTCTTCGGATATGAAACTGAGCTTACTGCAGAGCTGGCATAAGAAGGCTATTCTGGACTGTTCTTCCCTGTCGGTGTTGCCTGTAAGTTGGTTGGTAATCACCTTGATTCTTGCGGAATCTCCACTGCCTTCTAACATAGTAATAATCTGACTTTCAAAGTCTGCTAGATGAGGCAAACTACCCTTCTCCGCTGTTTGACGTAGTTTAATAAGCACTGATTTTTCTAGTTGTCTAACTCTTTCCCTGGTAATGCCGAGCATTTCTCCAATTTGTTCTAGAGTTTCTTTACGATCGAATAAACCAAAACGCCGCCCAATAATTTCTTGTTCTCTTTCTCTGTCTATAGAGGCTAAAATGTCTCTAACTATGTTTTCGGAACTAAACTGTGGGGTTGTTGCGGTTTCTGTCATAATGCTTATTCTTCCCTGTTAATAATATGTCTTATAACTATTATTATAGTACTATTTAATATAATTGTCAATTTTATATGAACTACAATAATATTGTAGCACAAAACTGACAGTTTTGCGTAGTCTATGGTATGGGAATACTACAAGAGCACTATTTCATTATGTTGCAAGGCCTAGCTAAAGTTTTATTTTTTTCGCCTTGGAGAGCGTTTTTTGAAGCCTCTTTTGGCCGGTGCGGCAGCTAATAACTCCTTAGCTTTGGCTTCATCGATAGTTTTTGGATCGACATCTTTAGCAATTCGAGCATTCTTTTTGCCGTCTGTTACATACGGTCCATAAGGACCATTTAATACTTTGATGCCACCTGGAAATTCATTGATGTTTTTGGCGGCATCTTTGGCTAATTTTTCTTTGTATAATTCGCGAGCCTCGGCCTCTGTTATATCGTGAGGATCAAGTGGTTTAATCGACACATAAGTTTTATCTACTTGAATATATGGACCAAAACGGCCAATGTTGGCCATAATAGCCTGTCCGTCTTCGGTAGTACCGACTGTCTTAGGCAGTTTGAACATTTCTAGAGCCTGCTCAAGAGTAACGGTATCTATGGTAGCGCCTTTAGGTAGACTGGTAAATTTAGGCTTTTTGTCTTCGTCTTCGGTGTCACCCATCTGTAGCATAGGCCCAAATCTTCCAAAACGAGCGAAAATGGGCTCACCACTTTTCGGGTCTTTACCAATCTCTCTAGCTTGTGCAACTTCTGCCCTTGGGATGTCTTCTGACTTCTCTATTAAAGGATGAAAATCTTTGTAAAAATCAGCAATCATATCATTCCAAGCCTGCTCTCCATCGGCTATATCATCAAATTGCTTCTCGACTGACGCGGTAAAGTCATAATCAATGACGGCTGGAAAATTATTAACTAGAAAATCAGTGACGACTTCTGCGATTCCAGTTGGCACAAGTTTATTACGGTCAGCACCGTAGGTAACGGTATTTTTTTCTGAAGATATTTTCTTGTTTTTGAGTTTAATCTCTGTTACTTCTCTTTCATTACCTTCTAAATCGGTTTTTTCAACATAACCACGCTTTTGAACTGTTGAAATAGTTGGCGCATAGGTACTTGGACGGCCAATGCCGAGTTCTTCAAGTTTTTTAACAAGCATAGCTTCTGAGTAGCGGGCTGGAGATCTAGCGAAGGTTTCGCTGGCTGTTGCCTGATCAAGATCAAGTTTTTGGCCTTCTTTTAACGGAGGTAGAATGGTGTCGTCTTTGCCTCCACCATAAACTTTCATAAAGCCATCGAATTGCAGTATTTCGCCTTTAGCGATGAATTTCTGTGGATTTTCTGTGTTTTTTATATGAAACTCGGTACGTTCGGTTTGAGCCGGTGTCATCTGCGAAGCTAGAGCTCTTTGCCAAATAAGATTATAAAGTTTAGCCTGAGAGGCATCGCTACCACCTGCAAGTCTATTGAAATCTGTAGGCCTAATAGCCTCGTGTGCCTCTTGGGCGCTAGAGTTTTTGGTTTTGAACTGGCGGAATTTATGGTATTGATCACCATATTCCCTCTTTATAAAGCTCTCTGCAGCGTTTAAGGCATCTTTTGACAGCGTTAGACTATCTGTTCTCATGTAAGTGATTTGACCTGCCTCATAAAGCCTCTGAGCCAGTGTCATAGTTTGACTTACGCTAAACCCTAATCGTCTAGATGCTTCCTGTTGTAAGGTTGAGGTAGTAAAAGGCGCACCTGGGCTGCGAGTACTTGGTTTTTGTTGAATTGATTCAACATGAAATTCGGCGTCAATTATACTTTCTAGCCAGTTTTCTGCCTCTTTTTGGCTGTCGAATTTGGTATCTAACTCAGCACTTATTTCGTGTTTATCAGCTATAAATATAGCCGTAGTCTTATAGGAGCTTTGAGCCTTAAAATCGCGTATTTCTCTTTCTCGTTCAACTATTAATCGTACTGCTACAGACTGAACACGACCCGCGCTAAGCCCTGTTCTTACTTTTTTCCAAAGAATTGGTGATAGTTCATAGCCCACTAATCGATCAAGTACTCTTCTGGCCTGCTGGGCATCTACTAGTTTTAAGTCAATTGTTCGGGGCGCTTTAATGGCGTTTTCAATAGCTGTTTTTGTAATCTCGTGAAACAAAATCCTTTTGGTCTTAGTAGGGTCAAGTTTAAGGGCATTGGCGAGGTGCCAAGCAATGGCCTCTCCTTCGCGGTCTTCGTCACTCGCCAGCCAAACAACCTTATCTTTAGCGGCTTTTTTGAGCTCGTTGACGACTTTTTTCTTATCGTCACTTATCGCATAAGTTGGCTCAAATTTATTGTCAATATCAATATTAAGACCTTTTTTTGGCAAATCACGAATATGACCAAAGCTGCTTTTTACCATAAAGTCAGAGCCTAGGAATTTTTCAATAGTCTTGGCTTTCGCCGGACTTTCTACGATTACTAAATTTTTTGCCATGTCGTCGCTACCTATATAAACTTAAAAACCAAATTATTGCAACATATATATAAGAATAGCAATGTAAAAAATATCATTAACCAGTGGATTTAAGCTATTGTCCAGCTATTGGCCCCTAAAGCCCTAATCTTCCCTGTTATTTCAAGCATTGTCAGGGCTTGATTAAAGATACTTATATCGAGCTCGCTCATCTGTAGTAAATTTTCACCATTATTTTCACCTTTAACCATTAAATCAATTATTATTTGCTGATTTTTATTACTGCCTTTTGGCCTTTTTTTGGACATTTTTTTAGTTTCTAAGCCGAGTACTGCAAGTACATCTTCAATTTTAGTAATTGGGGTGGCGCCAGCTCTGATTAGACTATTAGTACCTTCTGATAATGGGTTATATATATCGCCTGGCACCGCTAAGACGTCTATCCCCTGCTCTAGTGCGAATCGAGCAGTGTGCATGGTGCCTGATTTTAAACTTGCTTCTGTGATTAGAACTGCATCCGCCAAGCCAGCCATTATCCGATTGCGAGCCACAAAATTTTGCTTAAATGTTGGCTGACTTGCTCCATACTCACTGATCAAAGTACCTCTGTTGTCGAGTATATTTCGGGCTAAATTAAGATTTGATCTAGGCACAATTTGTTCAATACAACTAGGCAATACGGCTATGCACTGCCCTCCAGCTCTCAAGGCAGATTGATGAGCTGCAGTATCAACTCCCAGTGCTAAACCACTAATGATCACTATTCCTTGAGTGGCTAAATCGCTAGCAAGTTGCTCTGTAACTCGCCTGCCGTAGGCGCTCATTGACCGACTGCCAATAATAGTTACTCGAGGCTTATTTAATAGACACTCCAAGGGCTCTCCCTGCCAAAAAAGTTGCTTTGGAGGACTAGCTATACGACTCAAACTACAGGGGTAGTCGGTATCGTTTTTAGACATTTTATTGATATTCATACAATAATATTTTTTAGTATTGACACAAGAACATGAATTTGCTATTATAGCAACCTGTGAGTTAAATATGTTATTTAGCTCAAGTACATTTCAACCTTATTCTAATGCCTGTCTTGTCAGCCAAGACAGGAGTAACGTTAGACTGTTTTAGAGCGGCTTTTGTAAAGTAGTTACCCTCCACTTAACTCTAGCTGTTAGCCCTTAAAGCTAACACGTTCTAAAACACACTAACCCCTTTAACTAGATTCCTCGATTACTTGTTCGCAAGTCGTCTCGGGGTCCCCGATTCAATGTGAGCCTAAATGGTAATTGGTTGATTTATCAACTGATTGACACGAGTCACAATTATATAGACTTTGATGTTTCACCGGGGTGGGTTGAAGGGATGGGCATAACTTGTTTATGCCTATAAATGAGCCTCCAGCGGTGCCCACCCCCTCTGGAGGCTCTTTTTATTTAGTATCAAATAAGTATTTTTAGCCAATAAATTCATTAAATGTTAATTATTTTTCGGAACTAAGTTTAGCGTGTGGTATATTAACTATCTATATGGAGCATAACAAAAACACCGCAACTGTTATTTTTAACGAGGCCGAACTAGATGCTATGCCCGGCATGGTGCGAGAAATAGATGACCAAACAGTGCCTCAAGTACTAGGAGTTGTTCATAAATTAGGCAATCAGTGCATTCAGGAGTTAATAGGAACTGGCACAAAAAGCCCAATTTTCAGCGATAAGACCAGAGCTGAAGCCATAAAAGATAAGCTTGCGAAATTGCGATCTATCTATGAAGATTTAGAAAATATCGAGCCCGAAAATCAGCTAGTAATTCCCGGCATTTCTTAAATTTTAGACTAGAAAGTTTCTGGTGTCATGGGGTAATTCACCGCTATAAATGTATTCGTTAAGCATGGCATTTACTTCTTTTTTTAGTTCTAGTAAGTGCGTTTGCTCTTCTTTTGAAAAATTCTGTAAAACAAAATCTTCACTCTTAATTTTTTCTGGGTGTTTTGGGCCAATTCCAACGCGGATTCGAGCGTAATTTTCGCCAATTGCACTAGACAGTGATTTTACGCCGTTGTGTCCGGCGCTCGACCCGCCTTTTCGTACTCTGATATTGCCAAAATCGATATCAAGCTCGTCATGAATAACTACAATTTGATCAATGTTAATTTTATAAAATTGGGCTACAGCTTGCACTGATTCGCCACTTAAATTCATGTAGGTTTGAGGCTTCATTGTAATTATGCGATTAGCGCCCAGTTGGCCTATGCTAAGTTGGCATTTCAGGTCTTTTTTATTCATCCATGATTGCATTTCAGAGTTTTTTTCGACGAATTCATCTAAACACATAAAACCGACATTGTGACGAGTAATCTTATATTCTTCACCAGGATTACCCAGGCCAATTATAAGGATATTTTGTGAGCTACTTACGCTGTAATAATTTACTGGGTCGCTAGAGCTTGGGCGTTGAGATAGCCATGACATATTACTATTCTATCTCAATTGCAGTTTCTTTGGCTTTGTTATTGGGGTGAGATGGCGACTGGCCGACTTTATGAGTAACGTGTTTCTCTATAAACCATAGCTGTATTGGGGTGCCTTCGTAGCCATATGTTTCGCGTAGTTTGCGATCTAGATAGCGTTTATAGCTCCAGTGCAGGAATTTGGTATGACTACCAAATATCTTAAATGCCGGAATTGGATTATCGTCTTCTTGTACCATGTAATTTAGCTTAGGGTTACGGTTTTTTAGGCCGGCCGGTGGATGTTTGTCGACTGCTTGGCGAAGCCATTTATTGAGTTCAGGTGTGGCAATGCGCTTGGCTCGTTGTTCGTCAATATCTTGAGCTAAATCGAATAATTTTGCCACATTCTGACCCGTTACGGAGCTGGTGAAAACAAGCGGCGCCCAGGCAGTAAAATCAAAATCATGGGCTAATTTTTGCGCCAGCCCATCTCTTGTAAAGGCATCTTTTTCTTCCACAGCATCCCACTTACTAATAACAATTATCATGCCCTTACCGGCTTCTTTGACCATACCAGCTATTTTTTGATCTAATTGAACACCTAATTCATTGGCATCAATAAGCATTAAGCAAATGTCTGCCTGCTCAATTGCAGCTAAGGCCCGAATAACGCTAAAACGCTCAATACCTACTTTTATTTTACCGCTGCGGCGTATACCGGCAGTATCAAGTAATTCTATTTCTCGACCCTTATATTTAATAAGAGCACGATTAACGTCTCTGGTGGTACCAGCTAAGTCTGCTACAATCGCCTGTTGCTTCTTGGCTAAGGTGTTAAACAATCTTGATTTACCTACATTAGGACGACCAACAATGGCTATTCTGAGCCGGCCATCATCGTCTTTTAGGCTTACCTTGGGTAGATTGTCGGCTAAATTAATAAGAAGCTGATCTATGCCTTTTTTCTGAGTGCAAGATGTTTTTATGATGGTAGCTATGCCAAGCCGTTGGAAGTAGTCTAGAGTTTCGCCTTTGGCTTGGTCGATTTTATTGATTACCAAAAATACTGGTTTTTTAGATTTCAAAGCCATCTTGGCGACTCGACGGTCATCGTCTGAAATAGCTGTTCCAGCTTCTACGACGACAAGTATAATATCGGCGCTGTCAGCGGCCTGAGTAATCTGCTCTTGGATTGTGAATTCGAAGTCATCCTCTGGGTCTTTAATGCCAGCAGTATCAACAAGCCAGAAATTCTGACCCTCATATTCTGCCTTTGCCATGATGCTATCGCGCGTAGTACCTGCTTCACGGGCAACAATTGCCTCTCGGCGTTCTAATACGGCATTAAACAAACTGGACTTGCCAACATTAGCCCGTCCAACGATTGCCACAATAGGAATTTTTTTAGCCATATTACGACATTATAACAGATAAGCGACTATTGACAAAGTGACATTGCGATATTTTAATAAACTTCAGATTTCTTTTATATGGCCTGACTTTAGTTCGCCTAATTTATAATTACCAAAATTAGTGCGATGTAATTTCATTACGCTGTACCCGAGTGACTCAAATGTGCGTCTAATTTGTCTATTACGGCCTTCATGCATTACCACTTCCCATTTAATCCCATCATCATCCAGTTTAGCTAACCTAAGCCGACTCAAGCCGTCTTCCAGTTGCACGCCCGGTGCTTGTATTATTTGTTGATGCAAAGGCTGTAAGGGCCTATCTAGAGCTATCTCATAGCGTTTTAATTTAACTTTACTAGGATGAGTTAGTTCATACGCTAAATTGCCGTCAGAAGTTAACAGAATAATGCCTGATGAGTTTTTGTCTAGCCGACCAACGGTTTTTAGATGTTGGTATTTTTCAGGCAATAGCTCATATATAGTTTTACTTCCCTGCCCGTTCTTACTACATACATAACCAAATGGTTTATTAACTAGTATTGTAAGGCTAGGTTGAGGTGTAACTAACTTGCCATCTACTGCTACTTGGTCTGATTCATCTACTTCCTGACCACGTACAGCAACAGCACCATTTACAGTAATAGTGCTCTCGTCAATCATGGTATCTACTGCACGTCGACTAAAGCCCGTTGCTTGGGCAATGTATTTATTGATTCGCATAAACTAATTATAGAGCAATATTTGGATCAAAGGGTTTTTCTGGAGCCTTAGCTGGTTCAGCAGGAGCCTCTGCTGCAGGTGTTACGGCCTCGGCAGGAGCTGGTGTTTGAGGAGTTCCATCGGTTGTAGCTTCCCTAGGAGTTGGCGTAGCTTCTGTTGGGGTTTCTGGATCAGGAGTGCTAGAAGGCGTTTCTGGAGTCTCTGGTGCTGGTTCAGCTGGCGCGGGTGTTTCTTCCTCGGCAGGAGCCTCTGCTGCAGGTGTTGCAGCCTCAGCAGGTGCTGGTGTTTCTGCTGGAGTCTCTGGTGCTGCTTCGGGTGTTTTGGCTTCTTGCGCCTCTTCTGCAGCTAGTAATTCGTTGATATCTTTTTCGGGTTTTGTTTCTATAGGTTCAATAACTTTCATGCCACTTGATGTGGCGGCGGGTGCATCGCTAGAGCTTCCAGCTTGATCTGATTCTGGTGTTTTAGCTAATAAGTTATCTACCGCATCTGTTAATACTTGGCTGTCATTTTCGGGCGCAGCGGGTGCTGTTGCTGTAGCTTCAGGGGCACCTCCAGCATTACCATTAGCAGCTTCTGTAGCGCCAGCTACAATACTTTCAATACTAGAGTCATTTGTCTTTGCGACAGCCTCATCTGTAGTTGCTGGTTCAGCTGGCGCGGGAGCGGTATCTGTTGGAGTTTCTGGTGTTGGAACAGTCGCCGGAGTGCTAGAAGGCTCTTCTGTAGCCGCTGGTGCAGGAGTTTCGACTGGCGGTACTACAGGTGTCGGTGTCGGTTCTGCCGCCGGCACCGCTGGCGCTGGCGTGGCCTCTGCTGGCGCTGGAGCATCAGTTGTACCAGCTGGAGCTGGCGCAGCGTCGCCTTGGTCACCTAGCATTTCATGAGCTGCCTTTACAATATCCTCCAAGGTAACTTGTGATTTAACCAAGTATTTATTGGCGCCTAATTTGTCAGCGCGTTCTTGTTCGTCACTCTGACCTAGAGCAGTCAGCATAATAATCTTTACATCTTTCATGCCTTCGGTGTTACGGATAATATCGAGCATTTCAAAACCACTTATTTTTGGCATCATTACGTCAGAGATTATTAAATCGGGTTTTTCGGCTTTACCTGTCACTAAAGCTTCTTCGCCGTCTGCGGCGGTAACTACCTCGTAGCCTTCGGCTTGCATACGGGCAGCATAAATCTCTCTAAGGTTATTATCGTCTTCTACTAACATTACTTTTGGCATATTGACCTCTGATGTAAATTGGTTATGGTTATTAATTTTAATTGTATCATAACATTTTATTTATCAAGTGGCTTTGCAGTCGGTTTAATAGTATTAGGAGAGTTCAAATCCGCGGCTTGCTGTGAGCTAAGCCTGGGTAGGTTTATGAAGAAGGTGCTACCTTTGTCGACTTCACTTTCGACCCAAATGCGCCCTTTGTATAGCTCAATAATTTTTTTACATATAAAAAGGCCCAGGCCTGAACCGCCGATTGTACGTGTGGCCGTGCTATCAACGCGATAGAATTTTTGAAAAAGATGGCTAGCATCTCCTTCAGGAATGCCGACTCCAGTATCCTTAATGTAAAATTGCACAACCTTGTCGTTACCGGTTAGTCCTATGGTGATCTTACCCTGATTTGTGTACTTCATGGCGTTATCATAGATGTTATTTATAACCTGTTCTATGCGTTCGGGGTCAGCATAGACATAATAAAAAGGTTTAAGCATTTGACCATTCTCAGATGTAGCATTTATTAGAGTGCTAGAGCCAATAACAAATTCAGTCAGCAGATTCTTTTTTTGACCAATAATCTTGAGGCCATCGGTTAGTTTTTCCAGTGTTTCACCCATATCAATTACTACCGGATTGTCTACCAGGCTTCCATCCTCAGCCCGTGTACTGGTCAATAAGTCTTGGAATAATTTACCAAGATGACGAGTCGAAGCATAAGCTTTGTCAATAAAGCCTCTGGCTTTTTCATCTATGGTGGCTACTTTTTCATTTAGTGCTAGCGATAAATACCCTTCTATTTCTGCAACTGGTGTACGCATTTCGTGGCTAGCGGTACTGACGAAATCTTTTCTTTGTTGGTCCTGTGCTCTTTCTTGAGTTACGTCACGAAAAACAGCTACGGCTGCAGTTGTAGCGCCTGCTTCATTTATAATCGGCGATAGGCTCAAACTAACTGCGACCTGAGACTTGCTTCGAGACATTATGTAGTCCTCGTTGTCTCTTATAGGATTGTTAGACTTGAGAATTTTCATTAATGGATTATCGGCGTCTGCATAAGCTTCACCCTTACCATTTACTAGCTGAACAACCTGTTTAACGTTTATTCCTACTGCATCTTTGGTATTCCAGCCAGTTATTTTTTCTGCCGAAGGACTAAGCAGCTTGAGTGTGCCTTGGCTATCAAAAAGTACCACTCCATCTTCGATATTTTGAATGATAATTTCGAAGGGTTTTTGATCCATAGCAAGATCACCTGCTGGAGCAGACTGTGAATCTATTTTTTTCTTTTTATTAAATCCAAACATGATAAATGATTTAGGCCCACCAATATTTATCAACTATTAAAAGACCTAATAATATTATCGCTGTTATCTGCAGTTTATGCAACGCTTATGCTTGCTGGCCAATCTAGACGACAATTAACAGATATGATAAGATAACGCGGCTATATTTCAACAGCATGGCCTCATCGTCTAACGGTTAGGACACCAGGTTCTCATCCTGGCAATCGGGGTTCGATTCCCCGTGAGGTCACCAAGTAATAAGTCCACCAATCGGTGGACTTATTACTTGGATATAGCTCAAGTCGAATCGAAAACCGTCAAAGGGGTTCGATAATCGAGGGCTATCGCAGGTGCTCGCACCGAGAAAGGCCGAAGATTATACAAAGTATTCCCCATGAGGTCACCATAACTAATTTACCAGCCGGTGGATTTTTTAATTTAGGGGTTTGAAGGTGTAGCCTTTTTTGGATAGGGCTTCTACTGTGAGTTTGAGGGCTTCGACGGTTTGGCGGCGGTTGGCGCCTTTGGAGTTGTAGCCGTCGTGGAAGATTATGATTTGGCCAGGTTGGGCTTTTTTGATTGCACCTTCGGCAATTTGTTGGGCGTCTATTTTAAAAACCTCTAATGAGTGGCAGAAGACTCCAGATACTGGTTTCAGCCCGAATTTTTTAATGCTACGTAGCAGTATTGGGTTTCTAAAAAGCCATGGGGGTCTGAAAAGTTTAGGTTCTTCGCCAGTTATTCTTTTGATGATTGCTTGATTGTCTTGTATCTCTTTTTGCATGGCTGGAGTTTTAACGTAGTTAAAAAATTTATGAGACTTTGTGTGATTACCAATCGAGTGCCCGGAGTCGTGTATTTTTTTGATTGTTTTAGGGTATTTATTCGCACACTCACCTACTACAAAGAAAGTGGCTTTGATTTTTTTGGAGTTCAGGTAGTCGATAATTTCGGATGTGTAAGGTTCGTTGGGTCCATCGTCGAAGGTCAAGTAAATAATCTTTTCATCAGTTTTTATTCTACTTGGAAATTTGCCAAATAACTGAGAGCTAGGCGACATAAAAAGATAATAAAGAGCTAGTAATACTGCAATTAATATTAAGTAAATCATCGGCTTTTTTTGGCTGCGCTTTGCCTATATTCGTTGGCTCGATCAGAAATAATCTTGGCGCTAGATTTTATGTTTTTAGGAATTTTAAATAAAACGTTTTCTCTATAAGCTGGAGCTGAGCCAATAATTTCTCTTTTGAAGATACGATTGACATAGTATGCCAATAAATAATAGTAGCCAAAAGTGACAAACAAGTTATACCAAAGGCCGTGGTCTAGTCTTCTGGAAGAAGTATAAACGAAGTAGTTATTGCTAAAAATAATTTTGCCTTTTTTGCGTAATTTTCTGAGTAAATCAAGTTCGTCTCCGCCCTGTGGCAGTTCGGTATTATATTTTGTCCAGGTATTTTTCTTGAAGGCAGTATTGGTTGCCGTAATGTAAAATGTGAAACCAGTTAGCTTATAAAGAATGTAGACTGCTCCAAATAGTAAATGAGGGTAATATTCCCCCCACCACGGAGCATCAACAAACCTACAGGGTGCACAAGCAGCTACAGCATTAGGATTTTTTATAAACCTTGAATCGATATTAGCAAGCCAGTTTTTATCAAATGTAGTGTCGGCGTCTGTTGAGATTATGATTTCTCCATTTGAGGCTTCGGTTCCTGCTTGTCTTGCCCAGCAAACACCAGGCCTAGACTCTTTTACTATTTTGGCCCCGTATTTTTTGGCTATGGTAGCCGTGTTATCGGTAGAATTATTGTCCACAACTATAACTTCAAAATCACCCGTAAAATCTTGCTGATTGATTGATTTTAGGGTTTTAGCTATATATTTTTCTTCGTTGTAGCATGGGATAACAATACTAAATCGCACTGCTCTCGTGTTGGGCATTATATTATTTTATCAAATATCAAGTTATTTTGTGTTACGGAGAATATTTAATCTTTGTATTGTCGCTTAGTGCAGTAATCCAGGTCTTGCCAGGATTGAGTTTGATAGGCTGATCTTTATCGTCTTTAAAAGTGAATTGATCTTGGTTATTTTCTTTTGTCCAAGCACCAATTGTAACTTTGCCGTCTTGGAATATGTAGGCCTGTCCTGTACCAAGAGTTTCGTAGACTGAGTGTTTTCGATCAGACTCTAAAGAGTAAGGCATTACAAGGCCTATTACAACTTGGGGATTAATTTGTTTATTAACCAAAGCGTCCGTATGGGGTTGCCCGCCTTCACTGCGTTTATAGCTATTAGATTTGGCATCATATATATAGTTGACGTTGAATATTGCAGACGATATTGCGAAATCAATATTTTTAGCAGTCGGCACTTTGGCTGGTGCTGGTTTTTTGCGTTCTAAACTTGTGAAGCTACTTGTCCCCCACCCTTTAGAGTCAGCCAATGCGCTAAGACTGGCATAACTGCTGTAGACATTGTGTGGTGCAATTTTGGTGTTGACTCGTCTGTAACTATTGCCGTTAGCGAATTGATCTAAATCTCGGACTTGCCAATTTTTAATATCATTCAATGCAGTTGGACTACCACCAACATGAGCGTAGCTGGCGTCGAAGCCCAGTAGCCACTGAGCGTAATATGGCCTTGCGCTCCTTATGGGTCCAATGTCTTCAGGCTGAGTATCTTGAAATAATGCTAGAAAACGAGTTATGCCGCCTTCTGCAATGGCTTCAAACACTACACTGGCGTCATATAATCCACTCTGCGGTCTGGCGTCTTGGCTGTTTTCTATCATTACGCCTATAACGGGTCGTTTGTTGACTGCTGGCTCGACCATTAGTCCGCTTAAGTTAGAAGCAACTTTTGTTGATTTGGCATGCACAGGCAACTTGACTGGCTCTTTTTTTACGAACTTCATATAAGCAAAATAGCTTCCGAGGGCTAGTAACAATATCAATAAGATTGTCAGGGCCCACTCTTTTTTATTTTTAGGCCAACGTAAGTTAAACTTCTTCTTTTTCTTAGGTTTTTTCTTGAGCACATCATCTCCTATTGGTGAATTAATTTCGGCTTCGTCAAGTGCCGCCATTTGATCTGGCGTAAGAAAGCTTTCAGCATCGGATAATTCTAGAGTGTCTTCAATAGGCTCGGTAGTTGCTTCGACTTTTGGAATGATTTTTTTTGGTGCTTTTTTGCGAGGCTTAACATCATCAATCATTCAACTATTATAACAATGCTTATGCATAAGGTCTAACCTATTGCATTTAGCTGCTCATTTATGCGTTTTAGGCACTTGTCTTTACCCAGCAAAGACATAGTTTCGGCAAGCCCTGGGCTGGCTGGACTCTGAGTAGTAGCTATCCTTATCAGACTGAATAGAACAACTGGCTTTTGCTCTGTTGTTGCTAGCAGTTCATTAAGACTTGCCTGTAATTTATCGGTCTCAAAATCTGTCGACTCTATTTTAGCTAGCGCAGTTTGCAGTAGTTGGGTTAATTCTTGAGTAGGCATTTTGCCAAGCTGTTTGTGGCCACTTAGAAGTTCTGGATTGAGCGGCAAATCAAAAAAGAAAAAGTCAGTGAGTTCTGGTAGTTCTTCAAAAAATTTTAGCCTTTCTTGTACAAGAGTAAGCACTCTTTTCTTGTAGTCATCATTATCTAGTTTTTCTGGTATGTTTTTCGGCCAGTAGCTAGCAACTTTTTCATATAGGGTATCGATGTCTAGCTCTCTGATGTGGGCTCCATTGAGCCACAACAGGCGACGTTCATCAAAATGAGCATTACTATTTTGCACTTTATCTAGACTAAATTTATCTATAATTTCTGGCACACTGTAAACTTCTTGTTCAGTACCATCGTTCCACCCAAGACTAGCCAGAAAATTAATCATGGCATCTTTCAGATAGCCTTCTTTTTGATAATTTAAAATGTCTTTAGCGCCATCTCTTTTTGAAAGTTTCTTGTTGCCAGTAGGGTTTAAGATGTGAGGCATTGTAGCAAAAACTGGTTTTTCAAAACCCAAGGCCTCATAAAGATTTAAATAATTAGGCATACTTGCCAAAAATTCTTGCCCGCGAATTACATGGCTTATTTGCATTTCATGGTCGTCAACAATATGAGCGAAGTTATATGTCGGGAAACCATCCGATTTGATTAAAATAAAATCATCTATTACTTCTGGTCCTGCATGCATGTCGCCCATAACTTCATCATGCCAGTTAATTGTTTCGTTGCCCGGCTCAGACTTGAACCTTAGAGGCGTTGTGCCGTCCCATGGTTTCGGATTATCTGGTCGATGGTTGCGATACAGGAATGCCTGTTTATTGGCTCTAGCCTGATCTCTAAAAGATTGAACTTCCTCGGCGCTGTAGGGATCGGCATAGGCCCTGCCCGCTTGAATTAATTTATCAGCCCATCTTTTATAAATGTCGAGTCTCTGACTTTGAACGTAAGGGCCATAGTCGCCACCGGTTCCAGGTCCTTCGTCCCATTCTATCCCCAGCCAACGGAGACTGTCTTGGATGTGTTCAATACTACCACTTACCTCTCTGGTTTGATCAGTGTCTTCAATGCGCAATATAAACTTGCCATTATTTTGTTTAGCCACTAGCCATGCAAAAAGTGCAGTTCTAATTCCGCCAACATGAATAAATCCAGTTGGACTTGGCGCAAAACGTGTTCTAATGGCTTTCATTAAAGTAATTATAAGAGAAGTTGCCGATAGTTGCTATAGACTGTCGACTATTTGCGTAATTTGACGATTAGATAAAGTGCCTTTGGAGTATATCTCGTATTGAACGCCATTGTTCATCCAGGTAGCGTTACCGTTGCTATCAATGAATACATTGTAGCCTCCAGGGGTAACGATTTGATTACTGTCTGTCGATGCAGCTAGTACACCACTAAGAGTCTCATTGTTCCAATTGCTTAATTTCTGATTGATAGTAAATTTACGATCATCGCTGTTGCTTTTATACACCAAACTGGCGTTACCAGCATCAGAATTGATTTTTTGTAATGAAAAACCTGCTGGACGATAGCTCGGTTTTGCTATGTTGAAACCAGCCTTATTTGAGGCTATTTTGAGCTCAGCATGAGGCACTAAACTGACTGCCAGAATGGCTATTATTGCTATGCCTGCGACTATCAAACTAGTTTTAGTTCCAAGAATTTTAAAAGATTTTTGACTATTAGGCTCGTAAGTATTTTCATGAGCATTAGCACGAGCTATGGCGTGCATCAATAAGTCCTCGGTTGTTCTCGGCTGTTTTTTTAGCTTTTGAGGGGGTTGTTCGTTTTGTATTGGCGCTGGTTGCTGGTAATTAGAGGCTAACGGGGAAAATTTACTAACTTTGTCGTGTTTTAATGTTTGAGTGGCAGAATGTAGACGTGTTTCATTGATGCTTTGTGCTGATAATTTTTTTTGCAATGTATTTTGTTTTGCTATAGGGAGGCTTTTATTAAAATTAGTAGTTTTTTGAGTATTAGAAGGTTTTTTAACAGCTTTACGCATAAGAGTCTTAGATTGTTGTCTTTTGTGGGCGTCTAGATGCCTTGCCTGCTCTCGGGCCTGTTTAATTCGAGCCTCAACAACGGTTTTTTCTATTTTGGGACCACTGATTAATTCACCCGTTAGGGAGTCATAAAAGCTGTTATTGATTTTTAGGATATTTTTCTGTGTCACGGTTTTATATTTTTAATGCTTATTTATAGTTTAATCTTAAACATTATTGCAGATAAGAGCAAGTACCCCCATAATATAAAAGGTTAAATATGGATTATTTAGACCCTCATAAACAAGCCAGAGAAAACGTCCTGCTTATAGTAGGTTATTTCTTGATTGGCATAGCCGTACTAATCGGTACTTTCGTGCTTGTTTACCAAGCTTATGGTTTTGGATTTTCGAAAAATGGTCAAGTTGTTCAAAGTGGTTTGGTATTTTTCGCCTCAAAGCCTAATCCAGCTAAAATTTATTTGAACGGAACTCTAAACAACAACCAAACTAATTCGCGTATTGTGCTTGAAGAGAATATTTATAATGTCGTTTTGAAGCGTCAAGGCTATCGTGACTGGAAAAGAACTATCGAAGTAGACGGCGGTAGCGTGAGACATTATGACTACCCTTTTCTTTTCCCCTCAAAATTACAGACTAATAATCTTCATGCTATTAGCGGTGCTCCAAGTATTATTACCCAATCCCCTGATAGGCGTTGGCTTTTAGTGCAATTGCCCGGGAATATTCCTAAATTTTCGATGTATGATCTTAAGAATCCCAAAGATCCAGCAGTTGAGATTGCCCTGCCAGCGACTTCATATACTAAGGCCATTGGCGCTGACACTTGGGAGCTTAGTGAATGGGCTGACGACAATAATCATTTAGTTCTAATTCATAATTTCAATAATAAAAAAGAATATGTTTTAGTAGATCGCAAGGACACCGCCCAGTCAGCGAATTTAACTAGTGTAATAACCAATAAATTCACAGAGCTATCTTTAATCAACAAAAAATACGATAAATACTATCTATATGACGCCGTTTCTCTTAGTCTAAAAAAAGCATCACTATCTAGTCCGGCTCCACTGACTGTACTAGATAAGGTCTATGCTTTTAAGTCTTATGGTAACGATGACCTGATTTACGTTACTGATTCTGTGACTGAGCCAGGCAAGGTTCAATATGTTTTGAAAATTGGCGACAAGTCTCACGTGCTTAAAAATGCCGCAAGCGACAGTAAGTATCTTGTCGATTTAACAGAGTATAGCAGTAAGCTTTACGTGGTCATTGGCTCAGTTAATAGTAATCGTCTATACGTCTTCAAAGATCCGGTGGCACAACTTGGCAGTACAAATAAGAATTCTTTAGCGCCCGTGCAGGTTTTGCATGTTGTAAAACCAAATTATGTTAAATTTTCAGCCACTGCGCAGTTTGTGATGGCCGAGAATGGCAATAAATTCGCCCTTTATGACGCTGAAAACAATAAAGGCTACAACTTTATTACAAAACAGCCGCTAGACACGCCTCAAGATCACGCTAGTTGGATGGATGGTAATCGCCTGATGTACGTCAGCCAAGGCAAATTATTCGTATTTGATTACGATTACAACAATCAACAGCTACTAAGTCCTGCCCTAAGCAACTATTTGCCGGCTTTCTCTAGCGATTTTAAGTATCTATACACAATAATCAATACTAGTAATTCTGGCCTGTACTTTTCTCAGACTCCTATGCTTACAAAGGCCGATCAGTAGCTTCTTTTAGTTGGCTTTTGTAGCCAGCGTATGCCTATTATCATTAGTACTACTAAAATACTAGCCACAATTAATTTACCTAATGTTGTGCCGATGAAATTATTAAATAGTGTTGGACCATTGCCTGGGAGCTGGCTACTGCCATAACTGGCTATGCTTGAATCATTGCTGGTAGCAGAGTTTGTGGCGGGATCTGGGCTGACTTGCGTCCCAACAACGACCATTCTCTTCAGACTTGTTCCAGGTGGGTCACAGGTTATGAGAGTAGCAGTAGCTGTCTGTCCCTCAACGTTGCCAAGTACGCCTACTTCACTGGGATCAACTACTTTTTTGCTAATGACTTTATAAACGTATATTTTGCCATTATAGGTTAAATAAAAAGTATCATCGTTTTCTAAAGTACGAAGTAATACAAAAGCAAATTTATACTTCCCCTTATTGAAAATATTATTACTGCTATGCCCAAAAAATGCAGAATTACCTTTTTGGCCAGGAACAGAAGTAGTTGGGTAATGTACCACGCCACTCTCTAGGCTGTTTTCGACTGCCGACTCGTCGATGGTTTTAACTCCGTAATTAACCGGAATTTGGACATTAATCTTCGGGATTATAATTTCGGGTTGAGCAGAAGGAGTTATGGAGTCGCTACTAACAATCAAAGGTGCATTTGCATTGGCTCTGCTAGGTTGAACGAACGGCGCTATTACAACCTCGTTGAAAAAACCAAATAGTAGTACTAAAAGCACTACGAAACCCATTCCCAGACCAAATAACAAAGACTGTAAGTGGTGTTTAGCTTTTAGTTTTCCGCCTGCACTAACATGATTATTAACTTTTTCTTTCAGTGTTCGGGGCTTTTTGGTTTCGCTCAGGGTTCTTTGGTTATGTGAAGAGTGGCTACTACTCGCAGGATGCTTAAGGTACTTTTGGCTGTCATAAAATTCATCCCAAACTTCATGTTTTTCATGTTCTGGAAGATTTTGATAATAATCATGCCAAGCCGTTTGAATGGAGGCTAGGTTTTGTCCAGAA
This sequence comes from bacterium, assembly GCA_010027485.1. Lineage (GTDB taxonomy): Bacteria > Patescibacteriota > Saccharimonadia > Saccharimonadales > UBA4665 > RGVC01. The sequence goes on from RGVC01000001.1 coordinate 25,853, forward strand.
TCGTGTAAATTACGGATAAAAAGCTGATGTTTACTAGGTCTGCTGGCTACTTCAGATTCAGCCAACTCATTTAAAGCGCCGGGCTCTTTATCGTATAAGTGTTTTAATTTACCTCTAATAGCATTGGCGGCTAAATCTTGGTGTTTTGAATTATTATCAGACGATTTATTATTCATATATTTAATAATTTAAGCCATATATACTAGCTCAATCTATCTTAAGTATAGTACAATTACCCCTAGTAGCATACTTTTTAGTTATGCTTAAAATGTGATAAATCTGGGCGAGTGGTGAAATTGGTATACACGCTAGACTCAAAATCTTGTGAGCTTTACGCTCGTGGGGGTTCAAGTCCCCCCTCGCCCACCATTTAATTGACTATGGCGCTAGCAATTGCTGGCAATGACTTAGAAGGATGTTGCATCCACCATACGGCTGCTTTTGCAGGGTATAGAGATATCTCAGGTTCAGTTTTGGTAGTTATCACCTTTCCCTGCTCACTAACGACAATATTTCCATTAAACTCCGACAATATAATTGGTTTAAACCTCTTGGTGTATTCACTCACTGTTTCAATATATGAGTCGAGGTTCATGGTGCTTTTAAGGGGTCTAGCAAAACGTGAATTTATAAATAGTTTTTGTAGTTTAGAAAAATCTAATACTAGTAGTGTATTTATGCGGTTTAGTACTGCATGAGGATTGTTGAGCGCTAGATCAACAGCATCTCCATAAAATGTAATTTGGCCTGAGTATTTTTCGAGAAAAGTTTCTAGGAGCGTTGCAGTTTCGCTGTTATTAGAAAAATCGCCGGCCAGCAGAACTCCGTCCGACCAATTGGCTAAATCTAAAAATGCGCTGATGGCTTGTTTCGAGAAACTACCACTATTGTTGTTGGGAGCAAATTCGGCGTCTTCTAGAGTTTTTCCAACGATTTTTTGTAATACTTGAGGCATTAAAACTTTTACGGTCCCAGCTCCAGCCTGCAAGGACTTGGTATAGCAAATAGCTGGTGATGTAAACCCATTACTGTTTCCACCGATAATCAGTAATTTGCCGGCAGTCATTTTAGTGCTTGGCTTGCTCCAAATGAGATCCTCAAAAAGAGGCTTATTAGAATCTTGTTTTTGCCAAATATCACTATTCATCTAGCTTGTATTCCTCGTTATTTGGCATAAGTTTATAGATCATGTTTTTGCGCTCAACAACTATTTGCCAGTGTCTTTTTCTGGCTTCTTCGTAGAAGGCTCTGCTAGGATTAAAGGCTATGGGGTTTTCGGTTTTCGCCAGCATTTCAATGTCGCCTTCGCTATCGCCTATGCCGTAGCTATCTTTATATGACAGTCCGTGTTTTTGGACTAATTTGTCTAAGGCTTGATGCTTGTGACCAATAACCAGATATTGATAACCTTTGAATTTATCGCCGTCTACTTCAAAACTAGTGGCCATAAAATCATCAAAACCATAATAATTTACCATCTCTTTTACGATAATGTCTGGTGAGCCAGAAATGGCAAATAGCATGTAGCCACGGCTTTTTAAGTCTTTAATTAAATCCCTGGTGTATGTGTATACCTGATCCTTGTATCTATCAAAAACTTGTTGCACTATTTGGTGAAAATTTTGGACACCTGTTTTAGTCAGGGCTTCATTAAAAACTTCAATCAACTGTCTTTCGTAATTGATGAATGCTTGGTCGTGGTCGCGTGTTTTCCAGCTCATTCGCTGTTTGAGGACTTTTTTGAAGGCTTGCTCATCTATGATGCCAACTTTAGCCATTTCATCACAGATTGCATGATACAGTTGCCACCTGATAATGGTGCCATCAATATCAAATACAGCAAATGGACGGCTCATAAATCAATACCTATGGACACAGGACAATGATCGGAACCTAGTACATCGGCATGAATTTTGGCAGTTTTAATATTTGGCTCAAGAGATTTTGAAGTTAAAAAGTAATCAATCCGCCAGCCGACGTTGCGCTCTCTAGATTTGGCAAAATAGCTCCACCAGCTGTAGTGTCCATTGCCTTGAGTGAAAATTCGAAATGTATCTATAAAGCCAGCGTCTATAAATGCTTGAAAGCCACTGCGTTCTTCGTTTGTAAAGCCTTTTTTGCCCCTGTTGGGTTTGGGGTTGGCAAGATCATCTTCGGTATGAGCTACATTTAAATCACCACAGAAAATTACCGGCTTAGTTTTTTCGAGTTGTTTACAGTAATCCAAAAAAGCTGGATCCCAGTGTTTTTCTCGTAATGGTATACGGCTCAAATCATCTTTAGCATTGGGAGTATAAACTGTAACCAGCCAAAATTTGTCAAACTCTGCGCTTAGCACCCTGCCCTCGTCGTTCGGATTGCCGTAGTTATCGGCATTCAATTTGTGCTTTTTAATTATGTCTTCAGGAAAACCGTCAATTACTTGTTTGGGCGGAATTTTAGAAATAATCGCCGTTCCACTATAACCCGGCTTCAGTGCTGGGTACCAAAAACTGTCATAATCGGCTAAATGAATATCGATCTGATCTTGCTTGGCCTTTATTTCCTGTAAACAGATAATGTCAGGTTTTTCTTTTTCCAAAAAAGGCTTCCACAGCTCTTTTCGCTCAACTGCCCTTATGCCGTTTACATTCCATGAATAAATAGTTGTCATTACTAAAAAGTATAGCCTTGAGTAGGAACTTTTGCTAGACTCTTAGCAAGATGTCAGCTAAAGCATACAAAAGAATATTACTAAAATTATCAGGTGAACAGCTTGCTGGAAAATATGACTTTGGTGTTGATCCCGAAATAGCTGCCTATTTAGCCAAAGAAATAAGCCAAGTTGTAGACATGGGCTGCGAGGTGGTTGTAATAGCCGGTGGCGGAAATATGGTTCGTGGTGCTGAAATAGCCGGAAATGGAATTCGTCGAGTAACTGCCGATCAGATGGGCATGCTTAGTGGTCTTATAAACTGTATGGCAATCACCGACATTTTTGAATATAACAATCTTAAAACACGCTGCTTAAGCAATATATACGCTCAACAATTGGCTGAATCGTACTCTTACCGTTTAGCCGAAAAACACCTTCAGAAAAAACGAGTTGTGGTGGTGGCCGGTGGCACCGCAAGGCCTTACGTAACTCATGACACTGCAGCAGTTAGTTTCGCGCTGGAACTGGACTGCGAAGTAGTGCTCAAAGCCACAAAATACGATGGTGTTTACGACAAAGATCCTGCTAAATTCAAGGACGCAGTTAAGCTTGATAAAGCTACTTTTAGCGATGCTCTCAATAAATCAGCAATCAAGGTAATGGATAAAGCTGCTATTGGCCTAGCCATGGAACAGCAAAAACCGATTATTGTTTTTGACGTAATGACGCCTGGTAGTCTAGCAAAGATTGCTAGAGGCAAAATTGTCGGAACACTTATTCACTAGCTAAGTCTGCGACGTCCAGTGTAACGGAATCACCCTCTTTGATAGCGCCTGATAGAATTTTTTGGGCGACGCTATTTTCGACTGCTCTTTGCAAGGCTCTACGCATAGGCCTAGCACCTAAACGAGGGTCATTGCCCTCTTTTACTATCTGAGTGATTGCTGCATCGGTTAAGCTGATTTTAATATTCTTATTTGATAGGGTTTTGTTAACTTCTTCAAGCATTAGCCCTACCACCTGCTTTAACTCATCTGGATTTAGCGGCCTAAAAAGTACTATTTCGTCAAAACGGTTTAATAACTCAGGCTTAAAACTACCAGCGTTTATAAGGTTGTCGGTAAATTGATTAGCAAAGTCTTCTATGTTCTCGCCTTTTTCTATTCTTTCTCGAATTTCTTGGGCGCCGGCGTTAGAAGTAGTAATAATGATACTGTCTTTAAAGGAGGCTGCTTTACCAGATTCATCTGTAAGCCGGCCTTCATCTAGAAGTTGCAGGAGTAGATTCAATATATTGGGGTGTGCTTTTTCTATTTCATCTAGGAGCACTACCGTGTAAGGTTTCTTTCGAATATTGAGTAGCAAACTTGATGATTCATTTTCGCCAGTCGCTAATAGTCTTTTTACGTCATCGGGTTGTTGATATTCACTCATGTCTAAGCGAATCATGGCTGACTCATCTCCGAAATAAATGGCTGCAATTGATTTTGCAAGTTCAGTTTTACCGACTCCAGTTGGCCCTAAGAACAAAAAGCTGCCCATTGGTTTATTGGGGTTACTAACGCCAGCTCTGGCTCGTCTGAGAGCATTCGATACTACACTAACGGCATGAGATTGATTGATCATGCGCTTGTGAATAGCATCTTCCATATTGAGTAGTGCGCCACTTTCTTCTGGCGCAACTTTGGAGACTTTTACTCCACTAATTTGCTCTATAGTCTGCTCTATTGTTTCTTTTGTCATCATAGAGTTTTGAGCATGTGGAACAGATTCCTCCAATAATTTAATAGCCTTGCCAGGATAAGCCATATCTTGATCAAATCTATCGCTCAGCTGATAAATCGCTCTAATAGCTGAAAATGTTATTAATAATTTTTTATTAATTTCTGTACCTAGTGCAATGTCTTCTAAAACTCTCATGACTCCTACTTGATCTAGTTCTTGGAGTTTGACTGGTGTAATAAGATTAGATAAGTTTTGACTCTTGGTTCGCAGTCGCTGAAAATCACTGTCAGACATGGCTAAAATAATCGGCACCTGACCGGATTCAATAACTTTAAGGAGTATTTGCGAGGCATCAATTGCGCCTGGTTGGTCGCTAAAGAATGTCTGGGCGTCATCTATAAACAGCATAATATGACCAGCTTTGGAGGCTTCGTTTACTAGATTAACAATCAAAGCTTCAAGCTCTCCGGGATGCTGGGCATTTGACGTTATATCCATGGCACTGATGCCAATAATTTGATGATAAGCTAGATTCGGCGTGGATTTGCCTTCAATTAATTTTTGAGCTAAGGCCTTTACCGATGAGCTTTTGCCTATACCGTCTGGGCCTATTAGTGCTACGGCTTTGGCATTGTTGTCGAAGGCTGATTCTACTGCCTTAACCCCTTCAGAATCTGTTAGCCAGCCATAATTAGCGCCATACTTTTCAATAGATAAACTTATATTTTGGCCAAGTTTGTTGAGTAAGGGTGTCCATCCATTGGCCCAGTCTCGGCCGATTCCGCCGTAATATTTTTTGTTATTTTTCTTGGTGTCTAAAGACCTGGCCAGCCAGTTGACGATATCTTGGATATCTTCGGCCTTGTTGCCCGATTTAACAATCATTTCTTTTACAGCACTGGATTGCATGAGTAAGCTGGCAATTATAAAGCCAACTTCTATAGATTCACTATGATTTTGATCAGCAATTTGGCTGGCTACCGTCCAGGTTTTTGCCAGTGCTTCGGGACTATTGTCTAATGCCGGTAAAACAGCTTCATCGGAAATTGTTAGGTGGCCCAAAATAAAATCGGATTGCCAATTGTTACTTAGTGCCTGGAAAAGCTGTTTATTATCATTTATGCTAATTGGTAAATTGGATAAAACATCATAAGATAGTCTGTCTGTAATACTTTTATTGTGGGGTTCTAGAACACTCAAGTCTCTTTTCCACCAAGAAGCTAACATAAATCCTATAATTGCTGGAGCACTCAGTAGTGCCGCAAAGTTTTTACCGCCAATAAATAAAATGTAGGTCGCTAAAGAACCACACAATATGGTTATCAGCACCAGTAAATAAAATCCACGCTTACCTATTTTTTTGCCGAGCCTGGCCTTTTTATGCCTTGCATTACCTAGATTAATCGCCTGTTCGTTCATAATATTATTCCTAAAATTATACTTACAGGTACTAAGGCTGGTAGTAGCGGCCAGACAATAATTTCAATTAAAGATAATACTGCCACAAAAATTATTGTGACGAGCGCTGCAAGCAGTACTATCGATCTAACTACAAAACCGACAGCACGGCTAAATAGATTGTCTAAGGATGCCTTTATTTTGTCATCGAAGCCATCACCCGTATAGCTAATTATTCGCTTCCAAGGCGCAAACCAAGTTCTAATTAAGCTGTTCACGGAAAAGCTGGCAGAAATAGACATTGTTCGAATTTTAATGCTCTTAACAACCTGTTTCCAGCCATCACCGTACCACCAGATAAAGAATGAACTAATAAGCATATGCATTTATTGTAACATCTGTTAATAATAAGAAGGAATGGCGGAGGGAGAGGGATTCGAACCCTCGGTAGAGTTGCCCCTACACCACCTTTCCAAGATGGCGCACTAGACCACTATGCGACCCCTCCATTGTTTGGTATTGAACCTATATATTTTAACCTTTTATTGGTCCTTATCAAAAATTACGACACTTGAACTATTGTCATCTGTTAATAAGCTGTTTACAATTGGTGACAACGATGGCTTTAATTGAACTACAAGACGTCAGCAAACTGTACGGCTTCGGCGATGCTACAACCTTAGCATTAGACGAGGTCAACTTAACTATTGAAAAAGGCGAATTCGTGGCCGTCATGGGCCCCAGTGGTTGCGGCAAAAGCACACTTATGAATATCATCGGTTTACTTGATAGGCCGAGCCACGGAAAATATCGCTTGCAAGCTAAGTCGGTTGAAACTCTGCGACCTAACCAATCGGCAAAATTGCGCCGAGATACCATTGGATTTATTTTTCAATCATACAATCTAGTACCTAGGCTGAACGTTCTAGATAATGTAGCTTTGCCTTTGATGTATAAGGGCGTTAATGTAACTAATAGGATTAAGCAAGCTAGCGCCATGCTAGAGCGTGTTGGCATTCAGGAGCGTGAATACTTTATGCCCAATCAACTCAGTGGCGGTCAGTTGCAGTGTGCAGCAATCGCTCGGGCCCTGATAAATAACCCTAAATTAATTGTTGCCGATGAACCCACTGGTAATTTAGACAGCGAAAGCTCACGCCTTGTCATGGAACTGTTGGCTGATATTCACAAAAATGGCAATACAGTAATTTTTGTGACACATAATCCAGAACTTACTAGATATGCTACACGAGTTGTTTATATGCACGATGGCAGTATTATTCACGATGAGAAAACCGTTATTGGTCGAGTTGCGTCAACTGCTAAAAAAGTAGCCGAAAAATCTCTTACTTCAGACGAAGAACACTTGCTGGCCGGCGTATCAACCATGATGAAAACTTTTCCTACTAAAGATTCTGAGAGTAAAACAAAGTCTAGGAAAAAACCCCTAAAAGGTAAGAAAAAATCATGAACGAATATACTCGAGGTAATTTTAAAGCAGGATTTAAAACATTACTTAGTACGAAACTGAGAAGCTTTTGGACGATGCTCGGAATAATTATCGGAGTAGCTTCAGTAATCACAGTTATCGGTATTGGATCGGGTATTAAACAGCAAGTTAGTCATCAGATTCAGCACCTTGGTAGAGATGTAATTGTTATACGACCAGGCGAGCTACATGGCAGTACGGGCCTAGACGCTCTATCTGGATTAAATGTTAGCGGGGCTTTAAGTTCAAAAGATGTCAATGTCGTAAAAAATGTCGATGGAGTATCTAGCGTTGCTCCAATAAGCATATCGGTGGCAAAAATAACTCGCGATAAAATTCCCTACAATAATAATTTATTGATAGGCACCAATGGTGATCTACCGGGATTGTTGAATCAATCCATAGCCTATGGCTCGTTTTTCACTTATGAAGACGAAGGCAGTAAGGCTGCAGTTCTTGGCGATAAAGTTGCAAAAAGAATATTCGACGAAGAATTGCCTCTGGGCAGAACATTTTACTACAACGGTCAAGAATTTATAGTTCGTGGCATTTTAAATGAGATGAACACCACTCCGCTAACTGAACAAGCTGATTTTAACGATGCCATTTTTATTCAAGATCAGGTAGCTCAAGAACTTAGCAAAAATACCGCACCGATCTATCAAATATTAGCCCGCCCTGAAGACCCTAAACAATATAAAGCCGTAGCTGAAAAAATTCAAAATTCTTTATATAAATCTCATGGATATCAAAATAATTTCAAAGTCATAACCGGCGGTAAAGATTATGACAGCAATGGCACTGTCTTATCATTGCTGACTCAAATGATTGCAGGAGTAGCTTCTATCTCTTTACTTGTGGGCGGAGTTGGCATTATGAACGTTATGTATGTTTCGGTTGCGGAGCGTTTACACGAAATTGGTATTCGCAGAGCCATTGGCGCTACAAATAAACAAATCGTCAGCCAGTTTGTAACAGAAGCATCTATCATTAGCCTAGTAGGTGGCGTACTAGGTGTAATATTGGCTTTTTTCATAAATATACTATTAAGAATCTTTAGCGATCTTAAGCCAGTGATGAGCATTGAATTGATTGTTTTAGCAATATTCATTTCTATTATTATTGGCATCATTTTTGGATCATTTCCGGCTATTAAGGCGGCTAGAAAAAATCCAATTGACGCACTTAGATCTTAAAAAAATGAATATACAGCTGCAACTGCAGCTACGGCCATGAGCCCAGTAGTAACCCAGCCTACTATAGTTGTAAAAGGCTTATTTACCCAGCGACCCATAATCTTTTTATTGCTACTAATTATTACTATGAGAGCCAAAATAATTGGCGCAACTAGACCGTTAATGAACGCAGAATATATCAAGGCCTTGAATGGATCAATGCCTAAGAAATTAAGACCCATTCCAATTATTAAAGAAATAATTATTATTCCGTAAAATGCATAGGCTTGTTTTAGATTATGGCTCATGCCTTGGCGCCAACGCATGCTTTCACTGAGAGCGTAACTAGAAGAAGTAGCTAATACCGGTATAGCCAATAGACCGGTGCCAATGATGCCGGCCGCAAATAAATAATAAGTTGAATTGCCGGCAAAAGGCCTTAGAGCTTCGGCTGCTTGGGCAGCCGATTGAATATCTCTAATACCGTTGGCGTAAAGTATTCCGCCACATGTTGCAATAATGAAAAACATCACTATTTGACTTAAAAACATGCCTGTCCAGACGTCTATTCGCATTTTTTTAATATCACCAGTAGCAGTTGCAGTTCTCCGCTGAACTACGGTGTTTTTGCCGTCTAAAATTTGAGTTTCTACTTCTTGAGAGGTTTGCCAAAAAAACAAATACGGTGAAATTGTGGTACCAAGTGCAGCACAAATAAGAATTAGAGAGTCTTTAGTAAATCCAAAATGAGGTACAAAACCCTTGTGTAACACTTCTTGCCAATTTAAGTGAGCAAAAATTGCCGAAAAAATGTAAGCAACTAATACTAGCGCAAGCCATTTTAAGTATTTGGCGTACCGCGCATATGGCGTAAAAATTTGTAGCAATAAACTAAATACAGTAAATCCTAAAACCATCATTCCGAAATTCAAGCTCGGTCGTATGAGCTGAGCAGCTTTTGCCATAGCACCTAAATCGGCTCCGATGTTTATAACATTGGCCACAAAAAGCGCCATTGCGCATATATAGATTACTCTTTTACTAAAATGACTCCTGATATTTGCAGCTAATCCCCTGCCCGTCACCAATCCAATACGAGCACACATTTCTTGGACGACTACGGCTAGCGGAAAAAGCCAGGCTGCTAGCCAAAGATAATGAAAACCATACTTAGCTCCTATTTGAGAATAGGTAGCAATACCAGAAGGATCATCGTCAGACGCACCGGTTGTAAGTCCGGGCCCAAGCATCCGCCAGTAATCCCCGCTTTTTTTCATCAATGCAGAGTTTGGAATTGAAGCTGTAATCCTCTGAGTGGTTTCTATGCTTCTATCTAGCATTTCCGCTGGAGCTTCAGCGCTTCTTTTGAGATAATCTGGTTGTTTTTTAGTCATTTTTTATTACTTTTCAACTAGTAGAGTTTATTATATCAAAATTAATCGTCAGCACACCTATTATTAATGACTGGTTGATTAATATTTTTTATCTTGGCGATTGCAATTATCGGGCTGATAGATTTGGACATCAACCCATAGCCGTTGGTGCTATTTGTTGATTCTGCAAAAGCCATGCCAACTACCCTATTATCCGAGTTGATTATTGGCCCACCTGAGTCGCCTGATTCTAGGTTTGTACTAATATCGTAAATTTCTCGTTTGACTATTTTGTCGTTAAAAATATTATTACTTTTTGCTAGAAAATGATTATTTATTTCACCATCTTTGATTTTTAATGGTCCACCACCACTATATCCTAGCGATTTTATAGCACTACCATTGGTTTGTACCAGATTATCGAGCGGCAATTCCTTACCGGGTAATACGCTAGTTTTTAACAAAGCAAAATCTAAATTGGTATCTATGTAGACAACTTCACTAGAGTAAATTTTTGACTTAGTTTTTATGTGAGGGTTTTTAATACCCGCTACAACATGAGCGTTGGTAGCAACAAGCGTGTCACTTACCTTAAAACCACTCCCAACTTTTAATTGCCCACAACCCTGAGAGATTATTTTGTAAATTGAGTCATCAACACCTAAACTTTCCAGATTTTGTATGTTGGGCATATTTTCCTTGGATAATTTATAAGCCACATCGTCAATTACAATCGGTGCTGGAGTTGCAATGGAATTTAGCTTAGTAATAAATAAAGATTTATCGACTTGTTTTTGCAGGCCTGCATAAGGCAGGTTAAGCGACAATGCGCTTAATAACCAAACGCAAAAGAAAAGTACTAACAGTGAAAAAACAGATCCTAGGTACTTATCTAAGTTTAAATATTTCTTTGCAACAATCTTATGCTTTAAACGTACGCCAAAATATTCTCCAACAGTCAGAAAAATTATCCCTAAGACAAAAGCCATGATGATAACCAAGACTGATTTAGTAGAGCTACTCGCAGTATCGGTAATTACTTTTGTTTCAACATAGGCGCCAATAGTAAGGCCAAAAAAGAACCCAACTGCAGAGCTAAAATTACGGATAAAACCTATATCTCTGCCGTAAAAAAAAGAACCGACTGCAACCAAAATGATTGCTGTATCGATGAGCATTGGTTTCTAAAAGCTGCCTCTTAAGCCACCTACAACAAGCATTGCTATGCCGAACAAAATACAATAAATACCAAAGGGCCTGAGTGTTTGAGACTGGAAGTATTTATCGAGAAATTTTACGGAGATGTAGGCACTAATACCAGCTGCAAATGCGCCAGCTAATATTTGTCCATGCACGCCGGCGGCAACTTGGTCGCTAAAAAATTCAGGTAATTTCAATATGCCAGCTCCAAGTATAACCGGCGTTGCTAATAAGAAAGAAAAACGGGCTGCATCTTCGTGGTTTAGCCCACTTAGTAAGCCGCTCATCATAGTAATGCCAGAACGACTAATACCAGCAAACAAAGCACCTATTTGTGCTACTCCGATAATGGCTGCTCTTGGTAAATTCAGTTTAGTACTTACTCGAGAGGTTGTTTGACTAAAACTGTACCCATCACTCTTGATGTGGTTCTTTCTGATGTACTGTTCAGTTGCTAATAGTAAACAGCCATTAATAATCAGAAATATAATTGCTGAGAGTGGTTTTGCGAATTGTTTTCTGAGTGTATGTTCAAATGCTATGCCAATAATTCCAATAGGAATAGTTGCAAAGATCAAAAGCCAGGCTAGGCGTGCGTCTGGATTGTCTATTTTGCGTTTAGCTAAAGACCCAAAAAAACCTTTGATGATTCTTTTCCATATCTTCCAGTAAAAAATAATTAACGCAAACGAAGTAGCAAAATGAAGCGCTACTAAAAAGTACAAGAAAAAAGAATGATCTTGGGCTTGCGATGAAGTAATGTTGTTCCAGCCGAATAACCAAGTAAGTACCACAGAGTGTCCAAGGCTCGAAATTGGAAATAGTTCAGTAAATCCCTGTAATATCCCAATTAGTATGGCCTGAAAAAAAGTAATCATTAGCTTATTTTATCACCTTCTATGATATTTTCAGCTCCCATGCCTTTTTTATAGATAACCAAGCCTTGATTATTTTTTTGCCACTGCTTGAGTACGGGATCCAGAATTTTCCAGGTTTCCAGTACTTCTTCGTCGCTAGCAAATAATGACTGGTCATTTCTAAGTGCGTCAACTAGGACTCTTTCGTAGGCATCAACATTCATCTGCTCACCAAAACTATTTTTATATTCGAAGTATAGTTCTGCGTGTTTCATGAGAGTTTCAAAACCGGGCTCTTTAATAGCAAGGTCAAGATGGATGCCTTCACTAGGCTGCAATTTGAAGATTAATTTATTGCGAATTTCTTCGTGTGGAGTTTTGAATTCAATAACTATTTCAGTATTTTTTTGGCTTAAGCCCTTGCCTGTTTCAAGTACAATTTTAGTATTTTTCCACTTTGTAGATTTGTGTTTGAGCTCAATTTTGGCGTAAGTTTCTATAAAACTACCGGGGTTATTAATTTCATTTTTATAGCTATTATATTGTCCTCTCACAGCTTTAATGGGATCTGCAGGTTCAATGTTTTTAAGAAATTCCTGTTTATTTTTATGAATGTGTTGGCTGTCTAAGATTGCTGGATTATCCATTAGGGTGATGCATAGAAGTTGTAGTAAATGACTTTGAACTAGATCTCTAAGTGCACCAGTTTTTTCGTAAAAATCTGCTCGGCCCTCAATGCCTATTTCTTCGAAGGCACGAATAGTAACTTGATGAATGTGTTTATCATCCCAGAGCGACTGAAAAATTGGATTATGCATTCGAAATGCCAAAAGATTTTGAGCAGTTTCTTTTGCTAAATAATGGTCTATTCGATAAATTTGATCTTCCTTGAAGCCTTTGTCTACCGTTTTAATCAATTCGGTAGCCGAATCTATATCATGACCAAAAGGTTTTTCAAGTAGTAGTTTAGTACGGGAATCATTGATGTGGTGTGCTCCAAGCTTTTCAACAATTACAGAATAAGCGTCGGATGGGGTCGACATGTAGATTAAACGATGTCGTTTTGTCTGGCCGTCTAAATTATCTAAAAATGCTTTTAGCTTTTCGAAATCTTCTGGATTGTCGGGGTTAAGCTGGAATGATTGAAGTGCTGTTTTAACTTTTTTCAAACCATCAGGGTCACATACCTTATCTTTTTCTAGTACACAAAGCTCCACTTCTTTGAGCAAATCCTCGCTTGTTAAACTTTTTCGACTGACTCCAATAATTACTGTATTGGCGGGAAGTACACCATGCCTCATTAAGTGATACAAGGCTGGCAATAATTTACGCCTACTCAAATCACCAGTTATTCCAAAAACTACTATTACCGGAGGGTCCTGAATTTTAAAAGGAAAAATAGCTGATTTATTCATGTTTTTCTTCACCCACCTGGTCACTATATAAATAAGCTTCTTTTAAGTCACGCAGTATAATAGCAGGCTTTTCGATGGCACTATAACTACCCTCTGTCACCTCTTTGAGTGCTGTTATTTTGTTAAGTCCAAAGGCAAATGCATAAACAATGTCGAGTTCTTGAAGAAGCGTAAATGTAGTTGTAATACGATTGTAAGTTTCTGATTTATAGGCTGTTACATATCTTTCATTTTCAATTGCCGCATTAGAATTAGGTAAAATTCCAGCTATATGACAATCTTCCCCAATGCCTAGTAAACCAATAGTTAAATCGGCTCTACTTAAGTTATTTTCTATTATTTTTTCGTATTCTTTTGCCGTGTGTTCTAAATCGAGCCCAGATTTTAGTACAGGAATTAGGTTGGCGCGTTTTGGGTTGAAACCGGCTATTAATAGTTGTTGAAAATTAGAATCTTGATGACCAGGTTCGCCGTAGCGTTCATCAATCAGAGAAATAGTGAGTTGATCTGAGTGTTTTTCTGGAACTTCATTCATGATCTTAACTGCAGAATTTATGTTTGAGCCCCCACTAATAAGCCAAAGTATTTTCTTGCCTTCCACTAGAGAACTATTTAGCCTTGCCGATAAGTCACTGACGCCATCGCTGGGGTCAGTGCTT
>RGVC01000002.1 GCA_010027485.1 bacterium
TTTACTTCATAATAAAGTTTGTTGTTGGTGTTATCGGAAGTGATAATACCAATACTTAATAAGTTGCTGAGTTCCCTGCGCACAGAATTTATTTGCTCGTCTATTTTGCGAGTAATTTCTCTTACGTAATATGAGCGATTAGGATTGCTGTAAAACAGCTGTAAAAGCTTTACACGTGTTTTTGACCCAAAGAGTTGCTCAACCATATATTTATTGTATCAAATAATGGTTCAATACGTATATTATTTATCCAAAAAAGTTGTAATTAAGTCTACTACGTCTGCCTGATTAACAGGGGTGGTGACCCAGTGAATACTTTTGTTGCGCCTGAACCACGTGCGTTGCTTTTTAGCCAGATATTTAGTGTCTTTTATGATTTCAAATTTGGTTTTTTCTAGGCTTTTTTTACCCAAAAAGAACCCTTCCCATTCTCGATATCCAACAGCCTTCAATCCTTCGCACTGCCAGCCAAATTGCTCAACCAATTGCTCGACTTCGCTTTCCAGTCCTAGCTCAATCATTGCTTCTGTTCGCTCGACAATATTACGGTTCAAAGCTTCACGATCGGTTTTTAGCCCAATAATTAAAGTATTGCTGCGCAGTGGACGCCTTTTGGGTAATTGTCCGTTGGTTTGAATAAATCTTATGAGTCTATTTTTATTGGCTGTATCAATATCCGATACATCAAGTTTGCGCCCCTTGGCAACTGATACTAGATCTTTGATGTTGAGTTTAGATAGCAGTTCCCGCTCTTTCTGGTCTCCAGCGGGCAAAAATTCATAATCATATAAAACAGAATCAACATAAAGACCACTGCCACCAACCATAATTGGCAATTTACCCTTGCTTGCAATATTGGTAATGGCTTTTTGTGCCAAGTGCTTAAACTTAGCGGCCGAGAAGACTTCATCGGGTTTAGCCACGTCTAGCAGATGGTGTTTAATTTGTTTTTGATCTTCTTTACTAGGTTTGGCCGAGCCAACATCTAGCCCGCTCCTAATAGTTGAGCTATCGGCACAGATAATCTCACCTTCGAACTTTTTGGCCACTTCCATAGCCAAGGCCGATTTACCACTAGCGGTTTCGCCAACAATGACCACCATTTTCGGTGATTTAGAAGTGTTATTGGACATATTTATAGGGTTGATTTGCTACTACGCTGGCTGGCCTCTTTGGCCACGGTGCTCAAGAATTCTTCAATACTTATTGCTGGCGCTTCTTCTTGGGTAGTTAAGTCCTTGCGAATACGCGGCATTAGCTGGGAAGACTGCATTTCTTTTTCACCTAGAACGACTGTGTACGGAACTTTCATAAGCTCTGCTGTGCGGATTTTTTTACCAACAGATTCGTTGGTGTTATCGGCATAAATTCTAAGTCCGAGCTTCTTAGCATCAGCCACAATTTTGACAGCAAAATCTAACGTTTCAGCTTCTTGATTAACAGTAATCAGCCTAATCTGCTCAGGCGCAGTCCAGACCGGGAATTTACCAGCGTTATGCTCTATGTAAACCGACATGAACCGCTCAATAGAACCCAGTAAAGCACAGTGAATCATAACAGGACGATGATTAGTGCCGTCTTCAGCCGTATATTCCAGCTCGAAACGTTCTGGTTGCACAAAATCAAGCTGAACTGTAGCCACTTGGTGTTCACGGCCGATAGCATCTGTGGCCATGAAATCGATTTTAGGGCCATAGAAGGCCGCTTCGCCCTGCTCTTCGTAAAAGTCCATGTTGTTATCGATAACGGCATTTTTAAGCTGTTCCTGTGCGGTCTGCCACAATTCTTTGGAGCCCAGGTATGCATCAGAATCGTCGCGGTAACTTAACCGAACTTTTAGCTCCATGCCGACAGTTGCATATAACTCTTTAGCAGCCTCAATTAATTGTTTTATTTCTGTTTCTATTTGATCCTCACGACAAAATACATGGCTATCATCTTGAGTCAGTGCCCGTACTCTGTTAAGACCACCCAGTTCGCCGGTTTTTTCATCACGATAATCAGTGGTTGTTTCAAGGTAGCGGACTGGTAAATCACGGTAGGATTTAGGCTGAAAAGCATATATTCGGGTGTGATGTGGGCAGTTCATTGGTTTAAGCACTAGCTCGTCACTAGTTTCTTGGCTTTTTACCAAAAACAGCTCGTCGCCAAACTTGTCCCAGTGACCAGATTTTTCGTACAAATCTTTCTTGGTTATGTGTGGAGTCCAGACTTTTTCAAAGCCTTTATTCTGGCGTAGTTCATTAGCGTATTTTGCTAATTCTTCTCTGATAACAGTGCCTCTAGGCGTAAACATTGGTAGTCCTGAGCCAACCAATTCAGAGAACAAGAACAGGTCTAGTTCTTGGCCTAGTCGGCGATGATCGCGCTTTTTAGCTTCCTCGAGCATTGCAAGGTGTTGGCGAACTTCTTTTTCGTTCTCAAAAGCCACTCCATACAATCGTTGCATCTGAGGATTCGTCTCTTTGCCACGCCAATAAGCTCCAGCAACTCTCATAAGCTTAAATGCCCCTACTTTACCAGTGTTTTCCACGTGCGGCCCACGACATAAATCTCTAAAATCGCCATTGTCGTAGAAAGTTACAGTGTCTACCTGCGAATCGCCGCTGGCGATAGTGCCCATTTCGTCTTTGTTGAGGTCTTTAGCTACAGTCGTACCAGCACGTTTTAGGTCGTTTAGTAGTTCCTCTTTATAGGGCTGGTTGTTGCTTTTGGCCCACTCAATTGCTTCATCGATACCCATTTCTACTCTGTTAATGGGCTGATTTTCGCCAATTATTTTCTGCATCTCGGCTTCAATTTTAGCGAAATCTTCTTCTGAAATCTTGGTCTCACCAAGATCAATATCATAATAAAAGCCGTTTTCAACTGCTGGCCCCACGCCAAATTTGGCCTCTGGCCAGAGTCTTTGAACTGCCGAAGCCATTACGTGGGCAGAACTATGACGCATTACTTGTAATTGATTATCTGATTCAGACATTTACTTTAACCTGTTACTTAACTAATAAAATTATAGCACCTAGACAGAAGTATTAAAAAAGCTTGATGACTCTCGCATTGGTCATCAAGCTTTTTATGAAATTTGTTCGAAAAACATTCTCGACAAAACTTCGCCTCAACAACTATCATAGCAAGGTTAGTATTATAAGGCTAGTATAATTATGGTGTATTAAAAACACCTACTATGGGGAAAACCCTTGCCTGCCAAAACATATCACAAGCGGTATATTTGATGGCGCCACATTGACGTTGTGGAGGTGATAGGTTCGAATCCTATATCGCCCACCAATTAGAGCCCCTTTTTTAGGGGCTCTAATTATTTAATTCAGGCTTTTAGTGAATTCAATACTCTATATTGTATTTATAGAAGGCATCAAGCGCTTGCTCAACCTCATAGGCGTCTTTGGCATCACCGTGATAAGCGTTAAATAGTACTGCAAAATGCTTATTGTAGCCCCTTTTGAACTCAGCGTGCAGTCGTTCCATAGAACTTACCTGTGTAGCGTAAAATGAGCTGACAGATACAGAGTGGCTATCATGTTTAATATCGGGATTGCCCTGCGCTAATTGACTGAGGTATTCTGTCATTCCCTCATTGGCATCTGTACCGTGCCCATTCGCGCAAAGCCCTATTCTCCAACTATTTCCTCTGTAGCCATCATCTGTGTCGCTCTGAGCCGATATTGCATGATGTAGCTCGTGAACTACTACTTTTCTGGCTATTTCTTCCTCTTGCAGTGAAGGGTCATTAACTGTGCCATTGAAAAGAACCTGAATTCGCAATGTACCGTCTGAATAATCGCCTACGGCTTTGTTTCTATCACCTGATGTTATCAGATTATTTAGATGATCAAAGCTACCGAAGGTAGTATGTTGCATCTGTTTTTGAATGCGTTCAAGCATAGCGTCACTTAATCCTGTTTGACTAGCTAAATCTAGAGTTTTGGCATAAACTAGGCACTTCGATTGATTGAGCATACTGCCATATAGCCCGTTTTGATATTTTTCTCCGAGTAAAGAACGGTGTGCTAAATAGCTAGCAACCTCGATAGTTAAACTTTTATCTTCGTTTTTTGTTATATCTTTTAAAAGTCGATCCTTATCAAGATTAGACCAAGTATTTATAGTGTCTAAATCGAAGCCGTAATTATTTTGTATGACCTGATCAAACCTTTTAGCCCATTCTAGCCCACCATTAATGAATCCTCGCATATTCATAAAAAAATTATTACCAACAGGCTGATCCAAATTTCCTTCCTCCACTCGAGAGTGCAGGCGTTTTACTGGAGCAGTAAAAATCTGGGGGTACTCATCGTAAACTTGCTGTAAAACCCCCTTTTTATAGGCCTCCAATATAACCGCCCTTTGGCCGGTGTCCATTTTGCCAACATCACGTAAAGGCGTGCGACCTTCTTCAAAGTCTTTTGTAATTTTATCAAGATCACAAGGGCGCACTAAAGTATCGGCAAGCTTCCGAGTATCTGTTTTATCTTGCTCATAATGTCCTTGAATAACGGACTCATGAACGTCACTGGTACTAGTAAATTTTTCCATAAAGAGTATTATGCCACAAGAAGTATTGTTTTGCAAGTTTCAGCACCCCCTTATATGCCCCTGGTAATAGGCTCAAATACCATGATTTAACTATAATTTAATAAATCCGCCCCTGTTATAAGCATTAGCATAAATGGGCAAAGTATTGACTAGTATGTTTTTTATTGATACTCTTGTTCAGTTAAACAGGGACTTTAAATATCAAGAAAAGTAGCGCGCTTGATGCTTTTACTTTGTTCTATGAGGAGCTAATCGCTTCGAAACCGAGCAATCGTATTCGCAGATTTCGCACTCCATCTACTGTTAAGTAATTCATACTTACGGTAAGAGCTCTAACCCCTTACAGATCTGATCTGTAGGGGGTTTTTGTGTTAAATGCCCACTTCTCCACCACTTTTGAGTAGTTATCCACTAGCGTTTTTTATAGCGGTATGACAATATGTAGTCATGGTTTGTATACAATGTGGTCAAAATACTCAAGTTTTCAACTCTCGTCCTCAAAAAAGGTTTAATAAGATTTGGCGACGGCGTCGGTGCACTGCCTGTAAGTCTGTATTTACCACTGTTGAGAGCGCCCTTTATGATGAATTGTGGCTAATTGAAACGCATAATAAGCGATTAAAGCCCTTTTCGCGGGACAAATTGTTCTTAAGTATACATTCTAGCCTTGGACACAGAAAAACTGCTACAGCCGATGCTGGAGCCTTGTGCGACACGATTATTAAGAAGCTTGTGCCCCATGTAAGTGGCGGAAAGCTGAAATCAAGCGATATTATCAAGTCAACAGAGGTGGCGCTGAATAGGTTTGATAAGCTTGCTAGCGCCCACTACCGTGCTCACCACAGTTAACTAAGAGTTAGGGTCGGCGTTGGTAGAGATAGTTTTGCCAGTAGAATCCTTGACGGCCTTCTCTGTTACATCGAACTTGGACAGGTAGCGCTTGAACATTAATCTAGTTTGAGAGTTAAATGCCGCTAGAGATCCGTAAGCCAAACTGGTGATTGGCAGGAATATCCATTGAGTCACCATAAATATGGAGCGGTGTCGCCTGTAGCGCTCAGGTCGTGGTGGTAATGTAATCAAGCAGACAAAAACAGATACCAATAGGCCGATGATGCCAATTCTCTGCACCTGACTAACAATCAACGGCAATTCGTTGGCAGCGATATTTTGCGGATGTAACAGTGGTGGTATGAAAGCAGCGAAATAGATGATAATTGTGCCTGTTGCCCAGCTGACATGCCCTTCTATGGTTCTAAGTAACTTCGACCAAACGTCAAATTTGGAAGCGTTATTTTTTTTGAACAAGCCTTTGTCGGCAATATAGGCGATATCCGAAGCGCCATAAGTCCAACGCCTGAGCTGTACGAACTGAGCTTTCATGGTTCGCCAGTAGCCATCAGCCAGCACGGCGTCCTGATAAATTGGCACACTCAATGGGTAAACCCGGTAATCTCCATCGAAATGGAAGTAACTGCGCCAAAAATGATGACCGTCTTCTACGATAGTGCGAACCGACCAGAAGTTCATGTCAATCAGAGCCTGCATGGGTTGAGCATGGGCTGAAAAGTTGCGCGACAAATGTTGACGGCGGGTGCCGACAATATAAAACAGGTTGTTGCCGGTGGCAATCACCCTCATAAGTGTTGGTGCATCCCAAATATTATTAGTAAACATTGGCAGTGGTTGATAAGAGGCTTTTTGCTGATCGGGAACTACACTATACAAATAGCTAAGCGCTCCAAAATAGCGCTGGTCGGGGCGATTATCGGCATCTAATGTGGTTACTAGCACCCGGCGGGGGTCGATTTTGGCCTTTTCTAAATATTTCTGCAAAGCCTGACCGGCGCGAGTCACATTACCACCCTTGCCAATAACTTCTCCTGCGATATTTGGCGGGTGCTTAACGGCCATGGCGTGCTTAAAATTCTTGCCATATAGCTTAATTAACTGATTAACGCGATCTTCTGTGTCCTTGCCCGCTCGTCCTTCGTAGGCAATCACTAGCATAATTTTTTTGGGGTCATAATCGGCATGCAACACCGCTTGAATAGTTGGTTCAAGCACCTCACGACTCTCGTTTACAGTGGCAATAATCACGGCATGCAAAATTTTGCTAGGCGCAATTGGATCTTTACGAACAGCCAATCTTTTGAGATTTTTTAGGTGCCATTTTGGTCTTTTATGGCCACCTGGCAAAACTTTCTCGGCCTCAATTTCATCGCACAGAGCATTCCAGTCCAGTGATTTTTGGTGCTTCATTTCCTGATAACCTTCTAGGGCCCGAATAGAATAAGCAACAGAGCGGACAAAGAAAATTAACAGATACGCTAGAATGAAAAATACCGCCAAAGTGGCGTTAATTACAGATAAAACTACTGGTAAAAGCACTAGTGTCCAGCTGAGAGCTCCGGGCAGAATCTCGAAAAAACGATAATGACCGTGGCGATCTTTTTCGTAAGGAATTTCTAAATCAGTCATTTTATCGTAGTGCCAATAAAGAGTTACTTACGATAATTGCCAAAGACAGTAGCAACAACCCAAGACTCAATATAGTAATGGTCAGTTCGCGACTGATAGTGTAAACCCTGTAACTAAGTACAGCGTTGGCCACCAAAACAACCGCAAAAAAGACCACGAAACTAACGATATCTAATGCCACCCCCGTTTTAAAAGCGTTAACCCCTAAGTTTGCGCGGTACTGCACTATATACCCCGTGCCATGACTGGTACTCATGCGCAAAATTGTTGCAATACTACCAGCTACTGCCAAAAAAGCGTTAAGGCTCAGTAGTAAAAGCACGAAATGATCATGAAAATATTTTTTTTGTTCTGAAATTTTCTCTGCCATAAATCAATCTATATTGTACCACTTTTGAACAATGAATAAATTATTTAATTGCTACTAGTACATCTGTTCTATAAAATTTTGGAGCCACCTGCCGGGATCGAACCGGCGACCTATGCGTTACGAGTGCATTGCTCTACCAGCTGAGCTAAGGTGGCAAAACTAAGGTTCAGTCTATTATATCAAGACGCTACTACACTTTGCCTGTTGCAAATTGTGCTAAAAATTGATATCATTACCCCTGTATTTTTTTGGGCTCGTAGTGAAGTGGTTATCACGCCTCCCTGTCACGGAGGAGATCGCCGGTTCAAATCCGGTCGGGCCCGCCAATAAAAGTACCCCTGCTTGTCAGGGGTGTTTTTATTAGCATAAGCAATTGACATTTTGGCCTCTGTAAGTAATCATACAGTAATGGAAAAATTTAATCAGAGCGCTAAATACGAAAACGAAGAACAGCCAATCAGCGAACGTTTTACGGAATTTGTCATTAGCCACATCGAAGATTATGAAACGCCTAGAGGTCTTGGGGACAAGAAAGAATCAACTTACGTAATCGATAAGTCTAAGCAAGTAATGCCCTTCAGACACCTTGTGTTCTCTGTTATGAACAACGACGACATCTACATGGAAGATATTGATTCCAGTTTTATTTCATTAGATTTTTATATGGACTACGGCAAAGATGCCAACAAAAATATGAGTCTAGTGCTGGTAAGGCCAAATGGAGTTGAAAGTACTGGCGGTTATTTCTTTTTACACAATGACAATGACATTGATATAGATGTGACCGACGGTTTTGTAGAAGATATTATCGGTTCAGTCGGCGATATTGACCTAAAGCAAGAAGCTAATTCTTTATAGTAATGTACTTCTTGGGTGGGTTTTTAGTTTCTAGTGGTTTGGTGTACTTAGTAATCGGCTGAATTGTAAATTGGATATGCGAAGCCCGCACGCTGTTATTGGTTTTTTCGGTAACTTTAAGAATTTCCAAGGTGTAGCCGGCGTTGACTACGCTTGAAGTTTGACCGGCATTTAACTTAAATAACGCATCGGTCAAAGCTGGTGCTATATCTCTGTCGTTGGCAGTTATTGGTTTGGCATATTGACCGCCACTACCCTTTGTACTCAAATCATCTGATTGAGCGCTGGCAACAGTAGCAAAATCTGTGCCACTTTGAATTTGTTTTAGAGCGCTCTCGGCACGAGCCTGAGTTGCCGTATCTAGCTTAACTGCTACAGCCTGTTGCAACAGTTGTTGCCGTAGTTCCTGTTTGAAGTCTGACTCATTCCAGCCCCAGAACTCTTTTAAAACCTCTTTAAATACACGATCGCTATTGCCTAGACGATTTTCATTACGAACTAAGACTAGCTGATTATTAACCTGCACGTTAGTCACCTTAACGCCGTTTTTTGCGGCCAGTTGCTTAACGTAGGCATCCTGAATAACCTGATTGAGCGCTTGTTTTTTGAGTAAAACCAATTGATCTTTGCCTGAACGGCTAGAAAAGTCTGTTTTTTGCTGAGTGGCATAGTAATGCATGTTTCGTCTTAGCTCAAAAAGATAAGATTCATAACTAACCCAAGATGAACCAACTTTAGCAACAGGAAAAGGAATAACTTTGGTAACACCATACATAAAGCCGTTTGTTACCTGCAACTTATAGAGCCCCGCTATGCAGTAGGCAAAGAATGCAATAATTACGGCCACTAATAAGCCGATGGATATCTTGACTATAGAGTGCTTGGAGTGTTGCAGTGGATAAATAAATTTACGAGCACCTTTTAGCACCTCTTCGCGGTGTTCGGTAACTGTCTCGTTGGTAATTCTAGGCACATTAGAAATAGCCTCGCTCATACGCTCTTCTGCAGGCTTGCGACGCAATAATTTATCACGCGCTGTTTTAGCGGTTGCTGATACTTTTTCTAATTTAGGCTTTTTAGGCTTCTTCATCTACTTGAACTAGTGGCGATACCGATCCGGCTGGGAACGAACTGCCAATCACACCTTGATCTCTTAATATTGTTAATAATTTCTTCTGGGTCTTTGCAGGGTGATGCACGTCTTTTAAAGTCAGGTCTCCAACATATGTCTGCATCTTTATTGTACCAAATCCCAGCAGAGTTTCCTGAAAACCAGCAATCTCATAATTGACTGATTGAATCTGATTGAGCTGTAAATCGGCAACCGAACGATGAAACAAACCCTTTTGTTTTATCTGTAAAAAACGCTTATCGGTAACAATAAACACGCTAAAACGCCAACCAATCCAGTCTGGTAAAAAGATTAGTGCGCCAAGTATAAATCCTGCAGCCAAACCTATAAAAAAAGCATTGAAGCCTAGCTCGGGTTTTACGGCAGATGGAATTATGCCAATTAGTGGCCCAAACATGCCAAACACCAAACCTTTTCGCATCACAATTGGGTGGTGTCGAAATACATAAAGCACTTCTTCGTCGTCGAATTGATCGGCAAAGTATTTTACGGGCTTATTGGACTTCTTGTTTTTCTTAGCCATAACTACTATTTTACACTACTTGCTCTTTAGAATTGGTGTCCCCGCCGCGACTCGAACGCAGATCAACTCCTTAGGAGAGAGCTATTCTATCCATTGAACTACGGGGACCCGTTTAGCTATTTTATCAAGAAAACAGTATTTTTACTGTCGTTCGTGATCTTCGTACAAGTTTAAGTATTCACTCTTTTCGTAATCGAACAATTCTTTTGCATCGAAAAAGAAATCTACTTCCGAGATTCCGCTTTCTTTGGAATCAGATGCATGAATCAAATTTCGACCTGCCCCAATTGCCAAATCACCCCTGATAGATCCGGCTACTGCCTGTCTGGGGTTAGTTACGCCAACCAATGTTCTGACAGAATCAACACACTCAAATCCTTCCCAGGCCATAAGCACAACTGGTGAACTCTGCATAAATTGTTCAAGTCCTTTATAGAAAGACTTTTCGATGTGTTCAGCGTAGTGAGTTTTGAGCATAGCTTCGTCTAGTCGGCTCATTTTGAGTCCAATTAGTTTTAGGCCCTTTCGCTCTAATCGGCTAATTATTTCTCCAACTAGTCCGCGTTGTACGGCATCTGGTTTGGCGATAATAAGTGTTCGTTCCATGTATTTTTCCTATTTAATTACTGTCATTATAACAGATATAAACTGCCTTAGGTAATGTATGGATTACGTCGCATAGCGATATTGATCCTGAATTAATTCGTAAGTGGCGCCTATGGCTTAATCGCTTAGGCACCAACACCTCTGATGAACTAGGAAAAGCTACCCAAAACTATCATTTGATTGCTCTTAGAAGCTTCTTAAAATTCTGCGCTAAGCGCAACATTCCATGCATGGCTGCCGACAAGATTGAACTGGCCCGCACCAAGCGCAAACAAGTAACTTTTCTAAATGAAGAGGAATTAGCTAGGCTTTTTGCCGAGCCAGACACCAAAACAGTTAGTGGCACCCGAGACAGAGCCATACTAGAACTACTTTTTAGCTCAGGACTCCGCGTAAGTGAGCTAGTTGGTCTAGACCGTGACCATGTGAACCTGAAACGACGAGAGTTCATGGTGCGTGGTAAGGGCCAAAAAGACCGCCCGATATTTATCAGCCCCGAAGCATCGAAATGGGTCGAAGAATATTTATCTAAACGCCAAGATAACTCCAAACCTTTGCTGGTGCGCTACAGTGGCAGTAAAAAGGTAGATAACAGTGGTAATTTTAGTCGCCTAACTGCCAGAAGCGTGCAAAGAATAGTGGCTCGCACTGCCCTGTTAGCTGGTATTACCAAAAAGGTCACGCCCCACACCCTGCGCCACTCTTTTGCAACAGATCTACTAATGAACGGCGCCGATATTCGCTCCGTGCAAGCCATGCTTGGCCACAGCAATATCGCTACCACCCAAATCTACACCCACATCACCGACCCACACCTAAAAGCCGTCCACGAAAAATTCCACCGCCACAGTTAATTTAGTTATTTAATTCTGAGTCTAATAGATAACAAGAGCTTGACCTAATAGATAACAAGAGCTTGACGTTTCTGCTTTGTTTTTTTCACTGTCAAGCATATTTACGTAAGTGGTTATGGTGGTTTCAAGACCAGCCTGTGTTGTTGCTGTCGCTACTTCAAGGCGCTTACAAATACTTGTAGACTGTAGTACATAAGCAGGACTTTCATTACTGATGTCAATTAGTATACTTGGGTTTTTCAACGGAACCCTTACCTTAATACGCTTTACAACGTCTTGTGCTTTTGCCGTTACGTCTATTTCTGCTTGAGTATTATACAGACTGTTAGCTTCTGGTGTAGGAAGACCTGAACCATAGGCAGTTTTATTGGCTGTTAACGTAAATGTCGTATCTGCCCTGGCGTATGGAGCAATCATGCTAAATAGATACTTACTAGTGCCATTATTATTGTTATTGAATTTATATTCACAAGTACCAGTGCTTGTACTGCAGCTTGCAGTATATTTACTGGCAACATTATTAGAAGAAGAACAAGATGCTGTAGACAAACTATTATATGAGGTCTGTGGAGTGCTGCTACTTGGGTAAATAAACATGTTATATGTTTTATTAATAAGACATGATCTACTATATTCAGTATCTTTGAGAGGTGTTATAGAAATTTGAACGATAGATGGAGCTTTATAGTTCGAATCATTTACAGGGTTAGTTGATGTATTGCTCAATACGCTGTTGCTCTTGGGGTTCTGCCACTTAAAGGAAAAACTAGCAGCGTTATTACCATCTCCAACGTCTATAACA
The DNA here is from genome assembly GCA_010027485.1 of bacterium. Classification (GTDB taxonomy): domain Bacteria; phylum Patescibacteriota; class Saccharimonadia; order Saccharimonadales; family UBA4665; genus RGVC01. Next base: position 12,181 of record RGVC01000002.1, read on the forward strand.
AAATAGTTGCCATTGGGGTTAAAGGTACTTTGATAATCCTTCACTGAAGTTGTATTCAAAAGCACGCACGTTACCTTAACTCCATTTGTTCCTGCTGATGACCCTAAGTTACTATAGGTTGTGTTGTCACAATTACCGATATCGGAAAAGGAATTTGTATTGAGTTGTTTCACAACTCTATTTACTGCAGATTCTGCAGCAAAATTTGCTTGAGTCGATAACTGCTGATTAAGGCTGTTTTGTTGTTCTCTTCTTGCAATTTGTGCAAAACCCAAAGTAATCAATGAAAATACTAAAACTAAAATAAGTGATACCACTATAGAAGCAAAAATTTTACTCCTACAGTCTAGAAGTAACAACTGTTTTTAATGATGTTACAGCACAATATTTATATGAATTATCTACCTTACATTTAGGATCGCTAAGATCGCTCGTATCTACAAGATTATCTTTACTTCCATAAAGCAATGCAGCTTTGATATTGTATTGTTTACCGCCAAGTGGTTGGTCTATATTGAAAGATGTAAGCATTGAGTTATTTGGCACTAATTCATCTCCTGTATTTGACGCCTCGCAAGTAGCACCTGGACCCATGTATGATCGTTTGAGAGCGTAGTCAGTTGATGTTGGCATTACTCCTATTTTATAGCTGTACTTGATATTGCCAATACAATACACACCTGTGGTTATACCTATTAGCGTCATCTATTTTCGTTTTATAAATGCCTTTTGAATACAGGTTTCCAATACTAATCATCACAATAGTTACTAAAAGTAGTACGAATGAAAAACCAGCCATAGCTATCAACAATTCGACTATGGTGAAACCAGATTTTTGTTTTACTAAGTTAGTTGTAGACATAAGTCATCTCCGCAGTGTATTGTTTGCTGCCCATCTGCCATGCAGCTTTTGTTGTATAGATGTTGGGGTTAGCAGTTTCCCTGCGAGAAATAGAAATCTGAAAACCATCCATATTCGTGCAGGAATCTTCTGTGCTAGGTTTTAATACAGGATTTGCAACCCCGTTATTGGGTTCTGGTATGCAGTAGCTTTCAGCATTAACGGTCCAGGCAGACAAATCAGTAATACGTAGATATTCAACTTGTTGCTGAAGAAGTGCTGTCGCTTCAGCATTCTTTCTAGCTACCGCAAGAGCCATAATGCTACTATTGGCTATGGAGTAAGAGATTGACATCGCTAAACTAAGTATTGTTAGAGCAATCAAAACTTCAACTATGGTATCGCCTTTTTTACCATTGTTTTTAAACAAAATCATGTGCAATTAGTTCTCCCGTAGAAAAAGTCTGTTTTAACACCTAGAACATTTTTGTTGTCTCCAACTGTAACTTTAGCACTAAATCTTCCATTGGTTAGACATACAGACAGCCCTGTGGTGTTATTTATTATGTTGTTGTCTGCGTCAATGAGCAAAATATTCTGAGCACTCAAAGAACTATCGCCAAGTGACCCATCTGGATTCAGTACAAAACCAAAAGTTTGATTAGCAGTAGGATATAATCCTCCTGAAATAACATTACTGGTATCTATTACACTTACTTCTTTTAAGCCAATTGAGCTAAGTTGTACGCCGTCAAGCCTCTTGCCGGCTAGGGTTGCAATAGTATACTTTGGTTCTGGACTAGAAAATTTGATTTTCTTACCTAGATAAATGCAGTCTTTTTTTGTGGCCTGTTCATTAGTACCAGCCACTGGGTTTATATTACCTAATAGATCAATTGAACAATTAAGCGGTCGATCACTAAATTGACCACTGCTGACCTGATTAATAATGTCCTGAATCCTAGATGCCATTTCATTCACTCCAGTGCGAAAAGAGGTTTCTGCGACACGCCCAGAAATGAAGGCGTTGGCAGCAATGAACATTGCAGAAGATATAGCCAGTACTATTAACACCTCTGTAATGGTGTAGCCTGTTTTGGTTTTGCCACCTCTCATAATGCACTAATTATAGCACAAGCGTAATCTGTAAATTGCAAACTATACAACTAAGAATGTACGTTGATACCAACTAATAATTTCTGTGCCGAAAAGTACCGTAATATACGTGGCAAAAATTAGAAAAGGACCAAACGGTATAAGTAATTTTTTCCTAGATTTACCAGACGCAAGCAATGGCACGGCAAAAAGCGTTCCGCCGAGGCTTGCCAGGAATATTACCAGAAGCATTTTAGCAGGATCGGCAACTAATACACCGAGTAGCACTGCTAGTTTTACATCACCACCACCTATCCAATTGCCACCAGAAAGCTGGAAAATAGCATAGAACAGTCCACTACCTAGCAAAGCCGCAATTACAATCATAAGTGCCTGGTGAGCCACGTTAACAGATGAGGCTTGCCAAAAAACTTGCATGAAAACAGCTACAATTAGCGAAAATGCGATTATTGAGTTCGGCAAAATCATATATTTGATGTCATAAACAGACAAAGCCACTAGGCTTGTTAAAACAATTAGCCATAGCCCAAAAACAACTACTCCTGTACCAGTTATAAGAATTGGCCAGTAAATATAAGAAAAAACAAACAATCCAGCTGTAGCCAGCTCAACTAGTGGATACTGCCAAGAAATAGGCTTAGAGCAGTATCTGCACCTACCGCCAAGCATCAACCAGCTAACTACAGGAATAAGATCGGTCACACCTAGAGTATGATGGCAATTCGGACACATAGACCGGCTATTTGCCTTAGAAAGCTGCTTAACAAGCTTCTTGTCACCCTTGCCCTCACTCACCAACTCCTTCTGCCGAAGCCTCCACACAAGAGCATTTACAAAACTCCCAAGGCATAACCCCGTTATAATAAGCAACACAATATTCACTAGCAATATCATAGCACATAAAAAAACAGGGTTATGTTTAACCCTGTTTTATATAAGGTGAGACTATTGTGCGTCTAAACAGCCACCGATTGTTGTGCCGCCATCAAGAGGGTAGTATACAGCTATGTTTGTTTTAGTTGTGGATGCTTTATACGTTACGCCAAGCCCACTACACTAAGCCCCTGTAAGCACAGTTAGTTTGTTCATTTGCAGGTGCCCCTTTGCAAAGTATGAAGGACATTGTTAAATGTCCTTCATATAGTTTAAGCAAACTTAACTTAATTAGCAGTTACGCAAGAGCTTCCACCGCCATCATTAACATAATATACTACCGCCCTGGTTTTGTCTGCAGTAGTCAAGGTTGTTGGTGTAGTACCCACACAACTAGCCGAAACATATATATACGCAGTATTAATAGTAGTGGGTAGATCTGCCGCTTTCGCCGGTACAGTTGCGGTTGGCGCATCAACTGACCTTAATTGGCTATTGCCAACGTTAGCTCTAGTTTTAATCTCCGCTGCAGTTGCCCCAGTTAGATCAGCATTATTGTTGTCACTTGCCCATGCTGTAAGCGCGCTAGCGATTCTTGATGCGTCTGCTTTACGAGCACTATTACGTTGATTGTTTTGTAGAGCTGGTACTGCAAGTAGTACGGCTAGGATAATTAGCGCGCCGATAGCTAGTACGATCAATACTTCGATAATGGTGAAGCCTGATTGCCCTTTTTGAGAGTTTAGTTTGTTAGTTAGTTTGTTCATTTGCAGGTGCCCCTTTGCAATTTAATTTTAATCGCGTTATTACGCTTATGATTAGATATTATATTCTTTTTCTACTATAAGCAAGTACTTTTTTTTGGTGTGGATAAGTTATAGTTGTCTACACTGTGACATGGACGGGTCAAGTGCATATAGGGCGACTATATCTCTGGAACCACCAGCTATAAATTTACCGGTTGTTGTAGTATCGCAGAGTGCATTATTATAAATATATATTTTTGACGAATCTGTTACTGAGTTAGGGTCTGTGTTTAATCCTGAAACGATTGGAATCTTAATCGTAACATTTGTTGCCACATATATACTTAAGGCTGGGAATGTTAAAGGATTTGTTGTGTCTGGAAATCTACCCATGTTTTGGAGACGGTAATCGGAGACGGCCTGGAGGATGGCAGAGACATCGGCTTTACGCTTGCTGTTGTTGTTCCATCTGTTGATTGCCGGAATGGCTAAGAAAACCATCATGAGTATTAATCCACCGATGGCGAGTACGAAAAGTACCTCTACTATGGTAAAGCCTTTTGCTTTACTATTCTTCATGGCCTTACCTTCCACCAAAACCAGATTGATTGGCTAGGCCGTATATTGGAAGTAGGATTGCTGCGACAAGTATAAAAGCCATAATGCCCATTACAATCATCATAACGGGCTCAATTATGGTGCTGATGGTTTTAACTTCGTTATCTACTTCTTTTTCGTAGTAATCGGCTACTTTGCCCATCATTTGTTCCATAGCACCGGATTGCTCGCCAATTTTTATCATTTGCGGAACAAGATCTAAGAATTCAGGTTTGTTTTCAATGGACTCGGACAATGATTTGCCACCCTTTACCTGCACAATTGCTTGCTTTAATGTGGCTTCAATATGCACATTGTCTATTGATTCGGCGGCTATTTGAAGCATTTGCACCAGTGGCACGCCACTAGAAATTAATGTTGATCCAGTGCGCGCAAAACGGGCCATGTATAGTTTCATAAACAGTGGCGCAATTGGCCAAGCACGCATTTTTACACGATCAAATACTGCCTTGCCAGGACCGGATTTGATCCACCTGAAGCCTGAAACACCAAAGATAACGACAAGTATAATAACCAAGTACCAGAAATGGGTTATGAAGTGCGATACAGCAAGTAACAGTCTAGTAACAAATGGCAAAGAAGCACCTGGAATACCACTGTAGATATTCTGCACTTGCGGCAACACCTTGACCACCATGAATGTGCCCACGCCGGCCATTACTAGAAGCACAATTAATGGATAAATCATGGCTCCACGCACCTTAGATTTCACATCAGCATCTTTTTCTTGTTGGTTAGCAAGACGCTCTAAGCCTTTATCTAGTGTGCCTGATGTTTCGCTGGCTTCAACTAGGCTCACGAATATCTTATCGAATATTTTAGGGTGTTTGGCTAAAGACTCGCTAAAAGATTTACCAGCTTCAACATCGGATATGACTTGTTTAATTACTTCTTCGAAAGCTTTGTTTTTAAGCTTGTCGGCAATACTGCGTAGACTTTGCACTAAGGGCAAGCCGGCATTAATGAGGGTAGCTAGTTGCCTGCTAAACAGTATCTTGTCTTTAGTCTTAATGCGTGTTCCACCAAAAAGCTTGTTGTTGGTTTTTTCTTGTATTGTAATTGGAATTAAACCTTGTTTTTGAACAAGTTTGGTGGCTTCTTTTTCGTTGTTGGCCTGCACCAATCCTTTTATTTTTTTTCCAGTTTTGGTGTTTTGTGCCTGGTAGGTAAACGTCAGCATTGGTTTAAGACCTCATCAAGCGTTTAAGCTCTTCTGTGTCCACTGCATAATTTAAGGCTTCATCAAATGTAATTGTGCCTTGGTTTACTAAGCCAGCAAGCTCTTTGTCCATAGATTGCATACCAAATTCTGAGCCAGTTTGGATGACTGCCTCTAGCTGATGAGTTTTGCCTTCCCTGACTATGTTTCTTACGGCTGGTGTTGAAATAAGTATTTCTGATGCAGCGACCCGTCCACCGTTTATAGACGGAATAAGCCGCTGGGAAACTACGGCCATTAGTATATTAGCGAGCTGAGCTCGAATTTGAGGTTGCTGGTGTGGCGGGAACACATCTATCATGCGGTCGATTGTTTGTGAGGCGCTATTAGTATGCAGGGTAGCAAATACTAAGTGTCCAGTTTCGGCTATAGTAATGGCGCTAGCAATGGTTTCTAGATCGCGCATCTCGCCAATTAGCACTACATCTGGATCTTGGCGCAGAGAGCTCCTAAGCGCCGCTGAAAATGAGTAGGTATCATAGTGCACTTCCCTTTGAACAATAATAGATTTAGCTGATTTATGAGTGTATTCAATAGGATCTTCGATAGTAATTATATGCTTGCTTTGTTCTTGGTTTATTTTGTTTATAAGAGCAGCAAGCGAGGTAGACTTACCTGAACCTGTTGGGCCGGTAAATAGTACTAGGCCTCTAGGGTAATCAACCATTTTATTGACTATTGCTGGCAAGCCGAGCTGTTCAATTGACATAATCTGACTAGGTATGAGTCTTAGAGCTGCTGCTAAGTTGCCACGTTCATGAAAAGCATTAACTCTAAATCGGCCAATATCACCGTAGGCAAAACTAAAATCAAATTCTTTGTCTTTTAATAAGATTTGCTTTTGGTCTTCATCTAAAATAGCAAATACTAGAGCCTCGATTGCCGACTCATCCAAAACTTCTGCACCGTTTACGGGCGCCAGTGTACCATCCACTCTAAGCATCGGTGGCAAGCCCACCTGCAAGTGAATATCAGAACCTTTTCTTTTTATTACTTCTTCGAGTAACAGTTCTATTTTTGGTTGAGATTGCATTTTTTATGCCCTACCCTTTTTATGCATTATCTATCGCTGCCACTCGGTTAATTTCTTCGATGGTCGTTCGTCCATCCAGCGCTTTTAGGTATCCGTCTTGGCGCATGTTTACCATACCCTCAACTTCTGCTACGGCCGCTATTTCGGCACTAGTAGCTTTTCGCAGAATCAATTTTTGAATTGTATCTGTTATCTCGAATACTTCGTATAGTCCAAGACGACCCTTAAAGCCACCTGGAGTATCGGGTGTATCTTGACCCTTATATAAAGTATAAGCGGTTTGGCTAGCAAGTGGCAAGGTTTTATAGCCTAAATCTTCTGAAACCGCAGGTACCTTATCTGGTGCCTTCGGCAACAATTTACCAACCGTTGCCTGAATGGCGCCTGTTTCGGCTGGCGATGAAGCGTATTTTACTTTCATACTTTCATCTATTTTACGCACCAAACGCTGTCCTATAACTGTATGGACTGTACTAGCAATCAAAAACGGCTCGATGCCCATTTCTAGTAAACGAGGCAAAATACCAGCCGCACTGTTGGTGTGCAGGGTGGCGAAAACAAGGTGACCGGTAAGAGCTGCTTCCACTGCTAGCTGAGCGGTTTCTTTGTCGCGAATTTCTCCAACCATCACAACGTCGGGATCTTGGCGAAGAATACTTCTAAGTCCTGTAGAGAATGTAAGTCCAACTTCTGTGTTTACCTGAATCTGGTTGATACCTTCCATTTTGTATTCCACTGGATCTTCAAGCGTGACGATGTTTATGCCGTCTCCCATAATTTCCTGAATAAGCGCATACATGGTGGTTGACTTTCCGGAGCCTGTTGGGCCACTGGTAAGTACCATGCCGTTTGGCCTGCCTAGGCCTTTTCGAATCATTCTTAGCGACCGGCCAGCGTAACCCATATCTTCTAGCTTTAAAGTTGTGCCAGACTTATCTAGTAAACGAATCACCACCTGCTCACCCCAAACAATTGGCGCAATTGCAATACGAAGATCGATACTCTTACCGTCCACTAAAACACTAAAGCTACCGTCTTGAGGGATGCGGTGCTCATCGATTTTTAAGTTAGACATGATTTTAATTCTAGATATTAGGGCTGGTTCGATAGTTTTCGGCAGGCGCATAATTTCTCTTAATATTCCATCAATACGACAACGAATTTTGACTTCTTTTTCGATTGGTTCTATGTGAATATCACTGGCGCGGTTATGTGCGGCGTATTCCAAAATGGCCGTTAAGGCCTTAGAGATCGGTGAATCGGCAACGATTGTTTTAATTTCGGAGGCTGAATCTTTTTTACCAGATTTTTTCCCTGCTTTTTCCTGTGCAGACCTAGACTTTTCTTCTCCGTCCATAGCGCTAGATAAATCAGTGTTTATGTTGGACTGGTACTGTTGCATTACATGGCGTATGCCCGCTTCGCTTGCCACATACACTTTTAGCGGTCTACCAATACGATTACTCAAGAAATCCACCGCCTGAACATTGTCGGCGTCGAGCATAGCCACTACTAGCCTGCTTTGCATCTCACCCAAAGGTACTGCCATGTATCTTTCTGCAATATCGATAGGTAGAAGTGTGAGGATTTTAGGGTCCACCTTGGCATTTGTAAGGTTCACATAAGGCACCCCGGTAATAGATGAGTTAGCTTTTACTAATTGTTCTTCTGTGATGTATTTTTGCTTTATTAAAAACCCAATTAGCGGTTGCTTAGCCTTATCTGATTCGGTCTTAGCCTGCTGCATTTTTTCGGCTGTTAGCATGCCCTCCTTAACAAGAGACTCTTCTATTTTGAGTGCTTGTGTAGCTGGCTCAGCCATCTTAACTATCTCCCAGGAGAATTAAAAGGATCAGTGTTAGAATTTTGTCCGATAACAATTATTCTGGTTGGGTCAAAAGCTGATGAGTTATAAAAACGCTTGTCTGGCTGCTGAAATGTAGAAGTAATTTGCGGAACCACCTCTACTTGACTCTGTCTGTCCTTGGGTGTTACGAACACATAATTAGAAATTATGAACGAGAATATTCCACTGACCACTACAATTACTGCGATTACGGCTATGTCTTTTTGCTTCATTTCACCACCTTTTTCTCTATCTTGAATTCTTTGGCTGGCTGGTAGTAAGTATGTGCAGTAAACGTAATAGTCATATTACTAGAAGAACCGCTAACATTTACTTGGTCTATAACCATTGGTCGGATTGATTTTTCTAAGCTATCAAATAGGCCTTGCGCCGCACTATAGTTGGTGGTGACTGTAAAGCCGAATGGCACCTTAATAGCAGTTGGAGCTCCGCTACTTGCTGTATTTTGAGCATTGGGATCATCTACACCAGACACACTTGTAAAGTTTATGTTGCGGTCTTTTAAAATTTTCTCAACAGATGAGGTAAGAGCCGGAAAATCGTAAACACTCGGCAACGAATTAAGAACGATTTTGGCATTATTGCCATCATTATCTCCAGTGCCCTTTTGGCTCCCGCCGATTACATTAGGGTCGGCATTATTAAATTTATTGTAGGAATTCTGCAGAGTGTTATAGGCAGCTACATTGGCATCTAGTTGTTTTTTGGCACTTTCTTTGGCAACAGCAACATGAGATTGATATTTGTTTTGACTGATTAATGCGTTGGAAGCCACTAAACAGAAAATTACTATAAATGAAGCAGCGCCAACTATGCCGACCATACGTGCATTGGTTTTGGATAGCTGGGCAGCTTTTTTAGATAATGAGCTTTCGGCCATTTAGTTACCCTCCTGTTTTGGTGCGTCTTTAAATACCTGCGTGGGTTGTTCGGTAGATGATCTGGTAGAGGTCTGATTAGGTACACTTAGCAATATAGTCTTGTTGATATCGAATATTACAGGGTCATATTGAAAACCAACAGAATAGGTTGCGCCTCCCTGACCGCTCACGGCATAAGAGCTTAGCACTACACCGCTAAAAGCTTTGGCGCTGGTCTTGCTTTTTTCTATTTTATATTGAGTAAATTTTAGAGTATCAACATACTTATTAACGCTACTTAGCGTTGGTGCGGTTCCTGTGATTGTAATTTTATGAGTATTAAAATCAACAGTAAAATTAGTAATGGATACATCCGATGGTGTAGTTTGAATCAAATAATTAAACAGTCTAGACGCTGCGGGCTTTGAAGCGTGTAAGGCGGTCAGGCTATTTAGCTGGTTTTGAACGGTAAGAATTTTTTTAAGCTGTGAATCTTTTTGTATTTGTGCGGTTGTTTTTGCAATGTCTTGGTTTAAGTCGTTAATATGTTTTTTTTGAATTTGACTCAAAGAAAACAGCGTTACAACTAATGCTATTGCTGCCGCACTAGCCAATAAAGAAGCCACAATAATTATGCGTTGAACACGACTGGCTTTGACTAGTTCTTGTTTTACATCTGGTAATAGATTTAGCTCGATCATGCTTTACGCTCCGCTAAGCCGACTGCAACTGCAAACTGATTAGATAATGCTAGTAACTCATTTTGCCTGGACTGGCTGTATGCTACATTTCGCCAGGAATTGCCTATTTCTATGTTCATGCCAAATTTATTCGCCAAGTACAGCGGAAACTCAGGAATCACAGATGCGCCACCTGTAACAATTATGTTACTAACCTTCTCGCCAGCATATCTAGTCTGATAAAACTTTATAGACTTTTCAATCTCGGTGCACAGACTGTCAATGGTCTGCACTATGGAGTTTACAACTTGACCTTCCAGCTTGGCTTTGGTCATTCCAAACTTGAACACGAATTGTTCTGCCTGCTTTTGGTCGACATTTAAATTATCCATTGCTGATTTCACTATCGATTCCACTCCAGTTGGTATACTGCGTGTCAAAAATGGTATACCGCCTTTTATTATTACTAAATCGGCAGATCTGCGTCCAATATCTATTATGATATGCGGGGTGGCATCTTGAGGCGTCAATGCTCTGGCCATTGCTAAATTATCTGGTTCAAAAGCCACCACATTTAACCCGATTGCTTCTAGCATATCCAAACGATCTTCAACATATTTATTGGGAATACTAGTTAAAATAATTGATTGTTTAGTTTTGTCGGTTGGCGAATCACCAATCACTGCCCAGTCAATTTTTGACTCATCAATAGGCGTAGGAATCAAAGAATCTGCTTGTAATTTGATGGAGTTAGCTAGCTCTTTAGGTGGTAGCCTGTCGACATCGGCAATAGTAGTAAATACCCTATTAGATGGAATGCCTACTGCGACATTTTTGGTGCTTAAGACTGTTTTAGAGACTAATTGCTGTATAATTCCAGCCAGTTTTGCCCTATCAGACGCTGAATCACTCATGGAAATACGGCTATCTATTGGTACGTAAGAATATTTAACTAAAGTCTTGGACGCGCCAGAGCCACGCAACTGGACAAGTCTAATAGCACTAGAGCCAATGTCTAGTCCGAAAAAGTCTTCACTAACAGATAATAACGGGCTCATAATCTATCCTCGATTATAGCATAAGCGTTATCTTTCATTCTGCTGTATGTGCCTGCTGTTTTTGCTTTCAAGTTTTATCCCACCATTCTCAACTTAGCACCCCAGAGGGCTAATGCTTATATTTTATCACAGTATTGGAGGCATATTCTTTATTAGATTATAAGGATTCTTGGTTGTGTTTTCATTTCCAGTATTAGTTCCATTGATGTATATTTCTGGACTTTTTACAAACACTTCTGCAGCACAATTAGTATACTCCTTAACTGTTCCTGAATTATTATTGCATGAGGCTGGGTTAGAGTCATTAATATCTCCAAGCGTCCTTAGCAGGTTGATTTTATTGGCTATGAATGAACCATATACAAGTAACTGCTTATTACATTCAAAGAGTGAAAGTATTGGTTTCTTTGAACTATTAACGCAGGTAAAAATAGCATTGTTAGCAACGTAGGTTCCATCGAGTCTAGTGACATTTTGGTCAATGTATATGTTGCCTGTAGCCCTGATTACCAATGAGGGGATACTGACACTATCAGACCATGAGCTATCACTGGCGTATTTGATATTGTTTTTTATATATATGTTTCCGTCTACATTTACCACTATGCGTTTGCCTACGGCAATTGTTTGCGCTCCTGAATTGCCAATGGTTACATCGCTTTTATAATTCTTAACTCCGGTATTAGTCAAGGCATCGCTATCTGCGTATATTATGGTACTGTCTGCAACACTTACTGGGCTTCGTGCACAATTTGTTTTAAATAAGCCCCCAAGTTTCGGACTAGTACTATCTACGGTAGTGTTAGTGTTAGTATTTGCAAAGGATAGACCCGCAGGACCATAGGTTGAGCCAATTGAACTTGCAAAACCTACTATTGGATTATTTGATATTGAAGCCAGTGTTGTTCCTGACCCATTAGCAGCACCGCTATTGTTATAGTATCCTGACAATAAACCAAGATTGCATCCTGCCATCACACTTCCATTAATAGCTTGAAAAAAAGGATACTTACTTGTGGTCGTTGTAGTGGGATCTGGTGGTGGATTTGCTGCCACTACTGAACATACTGCATTACTAGAATAAGTACTACCGTCACCATATTGTAAACTACCAGCAAATATTTTTTCACAAACCTTATCGCCTACCTTGTAGCCATTTGCTGTGGTTGGCTTAAACACATCATTGACATTATTAGGATTATAACCATTTGACCGGACATTATCGGCAGGTAGCAATGCTTGTTTTTGGCCGCTCAGGGTCACATCGACAACGGATATACCCAGTGCTGATGAACCTTTTTCATTGGCGTCAACCTGACTAGGAGTTGTAGTGCTTTTAGTTACTTTATACCTTCTGACAATGAATTTATAATCAATCGGGTATGGCGAAGCATTCTTTACGGAGTGTGTAAAAGTTATATTATTGTTTAGTTTAACTGAATTTGGCGTGACCGAAGTTCTAGTCTCTACCTTGGGTATACGACGGTAATAGAAGTATATATTTGTCCACTTATTGTTGTTTAGGTTGCCTTCCTGCCAACTAGGAAAACCCTCGGGCAATTTATCATTCAGTGGAGGCGTGTCTGATGAAGCCGAGTTATTATAGTCTGTTTTTACCATAACGCCATCATTTGCAATAGCGCCTGCTTTAGTGCCATATCCATGAGATTTAGGGAAGATTTTGTCTTCCACTACCTTACCTCCTTGTTTAAAAGCAGTAGGATTCATATACCTGTAATAATACTTTTTTGTGGGGCTTACCGGCTGCCAAATGCTGGGAGCAGGATGGCCCACAACGCTCCATGTTGGCTCAAAACTATAGCATGTATCGTAGTAGTATATTCCGTCCGCACTACTATCGGTTGTATAAGTGTAACTTTTATATTGATTAAGAGTTTTAGGCATTTGACCTTTGAAGTTTATTACACAATTAACAGCTGTTTTAAAATATTTTACAGTATTATCGTTATTGTCAACGGTTAGTTTTGTACCGCCTATAGATTTGCCGGTATTTATGTCTACCGAGACTAGATTAAATTTAATTCTATGCGCTGGACAATCAATTTGTTCTGCACTAACATTCTTGAAGAGAACATTTTCAATTATTCCACTACGGCTTTCCTTATTGCTTAACATCATTGGTTTGCTGCTAGAAAATTCTTTGTAATTTTTAGGTAGATATTTTTTTTTGTAAAAACCTAAAGCCTCATTCCATGAATTAAACTTAGCGTTATTGATACTTTCCAGTCGAACGATCATTAAATTTCCAGTTTTAGAAGCAAATATTGGCGTGGTGTCACCTTTATTCTTTAGTTTTTTGATTTGTTCGTCGGTGTTGTACCATTTTTTTGGTTTATAGCTCATGAATGATCCGCTGTCCAAATCGTTGAAGTATTGTTGGTCTACCTGATAGCCTTCTTTATAATCTACAGTTGTTACTGGGCCGTTATAAAATTTGCCCAGTTCATCAGTGTTAGAACTTCTACTGCCTTCTCCGAAATACTGTACATCAACCTTTTTAGATATTGATTCTTTACTAATATTCTGTTTAACTAATCGTTCCAATTTCTGCATTCTACTTTGAGCATCATTTAGTAATCTAGGCTTATCCGAATCATTAGCCTGTAAGTAAAACGGCGTATCTAGGTTTAGTGCTACTATAAAAATATCTCTTCTAGTAATTAGATTTTTGTCTAGTTTATTTTGTAGGGCTTTATTTTCCTTAACTATCCTAAGTATTACACTAGAGCCAGCTAAATAATTTTTATATTCGCTCGGATCCATTTGTGATTTAAGGTCTGGGTCTATTGATACATACAAGTCGTCATTGCTTAAATTTAATTTATAGTTATTGAGCTCATTTTTTAGCGAAGCATTCAAAACTAGGTCGTCAACAGCCGCCTGCCTTGGCGACTTATCTTTCAGAGATATGTTGTTTTCTTTATTGTATAGTCTCAGTTCATTCTCATAATTATCTATTTGTTTCTTAGTTATTGTCTGATCACCGATTTTAATGTCATCAGATGACTTAATATAAAAAATTTGGTACAAAAATATGCCAGTAATTGTTATAAGTATAAAAACAGATACAACTAATAGGGTTCTTTTCTTCCTCAGAAAAACGAGAAGCCTATTATTCGTATTGCTATCTGTTGCTTCCACGTCTGCCATAAGCATAATGGTAGCATTTTAGGGGTGATAGGCGCAAGCGTTTTGGGGTGGGATTACATGTGGTCAGCTGTGGGCTGTTTTACTGGAGTTGGTTTGATTACAAATAGTGCAATCAAGGAAGCTATGATGCCAAAGCTAGAGGCGAACAGGAAACCTTTTTGGAAGCCGTGTACAGAGGCGGCGGCCGTTATTTGAGGTGTTACGGTTGTATGCAAGTTGGCTATGTAGCGAGTGGTGCTAGAAGTAACCAAGCCGGTAAGTATGGCGAGTCCGATGGCGCCGCCGATTTGCTGGGCGGTGGTAAGTAAACCAGATGACAGACCCGACTCTTGCTTGCTTACACCGCTAGTTGCAGCAATGGTGACACTCACAAAAGTGGCACCCATGCCTAGAGCAAAGACCATCATGCCAGGTGCTACGTTGTGCCAGAAGTCGCCATTAACTGGGATATGCGACAACATGAATAAGCCTATGGACACAAATAGTGGAGCTACTACTAAGATTGGTTTGTAGCCAATCTTGGCGATTATGCGTGGCACATTAGCAGCCGTTATGCCGATGATTATAGGAATAATCAAGAAGTTTACACCAGTTCTAACAGGCGAATATCCGAGAATTTCTTGCATGTAAAGTGTTAAGAAAAAGAATACTGAGAATATGCCTGCTGCCAAAATCAGTTGAGCTAAATCTGCTCCAACTAGGTTGCGATTTCGGAAAATTCTAAGTGGCAAAAGTGGGTGCTTGGCCCGGCTTTCGTTTATTACAAACAGTGTTAGAGAAACAATACTGATTGTGAAATATGTAATAGCGTGGCGTGAAGTCCAGCCGTCTATAGGAGCTTTGACTAAGCCGTAAACTAACGCCATCAAACCACCAGTTACCAAAAATGCACCTATAGCGTCAAAGTTACGATGCTCTGATTCAGATTCATGCTTAGGCAATATCCAAAATGCCGTCAGCACAACCAAAACTCCTACCGGAACATTGATAAAGAAGTTCCAGCGCCAGTTAAGGTACTGAGTCAAAATACCACCAAGTAGCACGCCTACCGCTGCCCCGCCGGCAGCTACTGCGCCCCATACCGATAGTGCGACGTTGCGTTCTTTGCCCTCTTTATAGATGACCAATACAATAGACAAAGCCGCTGGAGACATAAAAGCACCGGACAACCCCTGTAATATTCTGGCTGTTATGATCATCCCGCCACTTTGCGATAGTCCACTAAGTAGTGAGGCCAAGGTAAAACCAGTTATACCCAAAATGAATGTTTTGCGCCTGCCAAATAAATCGGCTGTTCTGCCGCCAAGCAGCAAGAAGCCGCCAAAGGCCAATGAATAGGCAGTTACTATCCACTGCAAGCTAGTATTTGGCATAGAGAATGCCTTTTGAATCGATGGCAACGCAACGTTTACGATTGATACGTCGAGCACCACCATAAACTGGGCTAGCGCCAGCAGAATTAATATAAACCAGTGACTCGTGCCACCCTTACCAGAACTTTTTGAATTTTTTTGAGCCATTTCTTGCCTCTCTTGTGTATGGAAATATCTTAATGCTAATTGTAAATCAGCAACTTACTCAATCCAAACAAAATACATTTTAACTACAGTGATCTAGGCTGGTTATGTTATGATTAACAGATGAAAATTGAGGTTTTTAAATGAGTTTGAGTATTGGAATTGTGGGGCTACCAAATGTTGGCAAGAGCACTTTGTTCAATGCGCTGACCGGCAGTAATATATTGGCGGCTAATTACCCGTTTGCCACCATTGAGCCAAATACCGGGATTGTACCAGTACCAGATGCACGGCTGGCTAAATTAGCTGAAATGTATAGTTCTCAAAAAGTAGTACCAGCCACTGTGACTTTTGTAGACATTGCCGGATTAGTAGCCGGAGCTAGCGAGGGTGAAGGATTGGGCAATCAGTTCCTAGCACACATTCGCTCCACCAGTGCAATTGTGCAGGTAGTCAGAGCTTTTGATGATAGCAATGTAATTCATGTAGACGAAAAACATGATCCAAAAAAAGATATAGACGTTATAAACACCGAGCTAGTTTTAGCGGACTTGCAGACAGTTGAAAAACGCCTGCCCCGTATTCAAAAAGAATCACGCGCCAACCCCAAACTGAAGCCTGTCGTAGACGCCACAGAAAAATTGCACACAATATTAAATAATGGTGAACCAATCTGGCAACACCCTGATATAGACCTGGATTTAGTCAGCGATTTACAGCTACTTACCACTAAGCAGATTATATATTTATTCAATCTTGACGAAGCTGGACTGAGTGATCAAGCTAAGCAAAATGAACTACGAAAATTTGTGGCACCAGCGCAGTGCTTGTTTGTGTGTGCTAAGCTTGAAAACGAGCTAAAGGACCTAGATGAGTCTGATGCTTCGGAGCTTTTAGAGAGCTACGGTCAGCATCAATCTGGTCTGATGCAGTTAATCCATTCAGCCTATCAAACATTGGGCCTTCAAAGTTATCTAACGGCTGGCGAAAAAGAGGTTCGAGCCTGGACTATTAAGTCTGGTAGCACTGCCCCGCAAGCTGCTGGTGTAATTCACGGGGATTTTGAGCGAGGCTTTATTGCTGCTGAAATTGTTCGATACCAAGACTTAGTTGAAACCGGATCACTAGTAAACGCTAAGTCTGCCGGCAAGGTGCGCACCGAAGGCAAAACTTATGTCATGCAAACAGACGACGTAGTAGAATTTCGCTTTAATGTTTAATCTATAGCTGGGATTTGGCTATTGCCATTTGGCACTGCTACTTCTATGTGCGGAGCTTTTGGCTTAATAGCCTGAGGTATTTTTGAGTAAGCCATTTTCAAAGGGTTAACCGAAAACTGGCTACTTTCAGAGTCAACATATTGCAAGCTATCTCCCTGTCCTTCGACACTTGCGACTTGGTTAGTTGGTTTGCCAAAAATTTCTCTCATGCCTTCGTCGTATAGTTCTTGGTTTAGCTGAAAATTTGCTTCTTGGTATTGCATAGGTTGATTTTCTTCTGGGCTACGCTGCTGATTGATTCCTTGAGCAAACAAATATTCACTAAGTTCAGGGGAAATTTCTGGTTCAGGTTTTGTTACTTGATTGGGCTGAGATTGGGCTCTTTTAAGATGTTCGCCTATCTCTTCTTGCTGTCGGTGCTGAGCTAAAAGGTAGGTTTGCAACTGCTGATTGATTCTTTCTAGGTGCTGTTTTTGGTCGGTTTGAGACTCTGATTGAACCTTCTTTGAGTCCGCCATACAGTGCTGAACATGAGTTATTAATTTACGTAATTTACGCTGATTCAGACTTGTAAATCGTAGGCTTTTAGATCCAGCCGATATGTTTATATAGGCACCGATTATGCGGTGACTGTAGTCTAGCTCGTTTATCATATCGAAACGAAGATCTTCAACAGTTAGATAGTTCAAAGGTTTTTTATCAATAAGGAGCACGCGCACATTAGTAGCTACTAAGAGCGCAAAACCGCCCTCGTAAATGCCATTAACGCATTCGTAAATTACCTCGTCGGGCAAAATAATGCTTGGCAATTCGCCAACTTCAGTACGTCCCCAACCATTCTGGTTGAAGCTGATGGCTTTAAGCTGATTTTCGACTGATTCTCTGCTTACCATGATTTTACCTTTCCTTCCTTTGTAACTATATTGTAGTAAGTTTTTGAATCCCATGCGGTGAAAATACTCACCAGCTGGGTGCGATTTTTATCACACCCTATCTGTTACACAGGTCACAAATTTGCAAATTAGAGTTATTTTTATCATAATAGATGTATGTTGGCGTCAAAAGAACAGATGGCCGAGTTCGTGGGACTGTTCAAGACGTTAGGGATAAAACAAATATATAGAAAAGGCGATCAAATCATACGCCCCGGCGATATACCGCGCGGGGTTTATTATATTGAAAAAGGCTTAGTTAAGGCTTATGACATTACTCGCTACAACGAAGAAAATCTGCTTATTATAAGAAAAGGCGAAGAGGTCTTTCCCCTAATTTGGGCCATGACTGGCCAAGAACGACACGTAATATACGAAACTTTAGAAGAAACTATTGTTTATCGTTTAGATCGTAAAGTTTTTCTGAAATTCATAGAAAGCAGTCCTGAAGCCATGGCTCCTCTGCTTGATATGACCATTGAAATGTATCGATTGCATAGTGAGAGAATTATTAATTTAGAATATCGTACTGCCCGCGAGAGAATAGTTTCGTTCTTGCTTACAATGAGCCAACGTTTTGGCAAAAAAACAGCCGAAGGCTTATTAATTAACGTACCGCTTCGGCATCAAGATATAGCCAGCTCGGTAAATGCTACTCGAGAAACTGCTTCCCGAGAAATGGCTGCCCTAGCCCGAAAAGGTCTGATTGTAAACAAACAATATCAGACAATAATTAAAGATGCTGAGTCACTGAAAAAAATTCTAGACTGATTATTTCCAGTTTAGAATAATTTTTTCGATGGTTTCTAAAACGTCTTTATGTGATGGCATTTTCTTTTGATCGTAGTAGTGATCCGTAGCAATATAATCTGATACTACATTCATGCAGTAGAGATCATCAGCCAATACGTGCATTCTATCTACCGCTTTTACGCTAGCGAAAGGCACTGCTACAACCAGGCTTTCAACTTTGATTGGTTTTAAAAATTCAGCCGCCAAATCCAGCTGAAAACCATTCTCAAGTCCATCAGAAACAATTATTACATGGTGCCCTCTGAGCAAGCTTTTTTTAACTGTTCCGTTCATACCGACCAAGCGATTCATGTCGCGCATTTTTGATAGTTTTTCTTGCTCAATTAAATTGAAATAGTCTCGTTTATACTCCTCTATTTGCCCACTAGAATATTCACTGTTATATATCATTTCACCGCTCGAAGTAATGCCAGCCAACGCTTTATTTTCGCGCGGTAAAATAATTTCTGACATCATCAATAGGTTGACTGAGCAATGCAGTTTAACTGCAATTTGCGAGCCAATGACTACACCACCGTCGTTTAGCGCTAAAACCGCACAGTTTTCGTAGCGGTACTTATCATACAGTTGGCTGGCGAGCATACGCCCCGCCTGAACTCTAGAAGCAAAATACATATGCTTAGTTTAGCTTATTTTGCTAAGTAAGTAGAAACGTTCTTGATTACCCTTGGCTCCAGCAACTAATGAATCAGCTTTATTTTTTATGACAAAATACTGCCTTGCCCATAGTTCAAAATCTTTTAAAATTTCTCGACGAATTTTATCGTTCTTAATGACACCTTTATGCATAATTTGGCTATTTATAGCCTCGAACTGTGGCTTAACCATAGCTACTATCTGAGTATTTTTAGTTGATAATTTAGCGACTGCTGGAAGTATGATTCTAAGCGAAATAAACGATACATCTACTACAGTTATGTCCACCGTTTGATCTGTTTGAAAAGTGATTATATCTGTTTTTTCATGAAGTTCAATTTTGGGGTTATTAATTAAGCTAGGATGCATTTGATCACTGCCGAGCTCTACGGCAATAGACTTTTTAGCACCATTTTGAAGAGCATAATCTGTAAATCCGCCGGTGCTACTGCCTACGTCTAAAACTACCTTGTCTTTAAAACTAATATTCAAAGCCTTAGCAACTGATGCCAGTTTCAACCCAGCACGACTAACATATTGCTCGCTTGCTTCTAGTTTTATTTTGTCTTTGGCTGAAACCAGCGTTCCAGGCTTAGTGACAATTTGTCCGTTAACACTAACTTGCCCAAGTTTTATATAGCTCTCGGCTTGAGAGCGCGAATTAACCTGTCCACTGACAGCCAAATATTGATCGAGTCTTGTTTTCATTATTTTTTAACGCGTTCACGGTAAGCTCCAGTGGAGGTGTCCACCGAAAGTACATCGCCAGTCTTGATAAAAGCTGGGACTTTTATGGTTATACCCGTTTCCAGTGTGGCGTCTTTGGTAATAGACGAACTGGTGTCGCCCTTAACAGCATCTTCGGCGTAAGTTACTTTTAATGGTACGTTTTTGGGCAGCTCTACGCTAATAGGTTGGTCGTTGAAAAACTGCAATTGCACATTGTCGCCCTCTTTCATAAACCCTGCACATTCGCCCACCAAATCCGAACTAACTTCGAACTGATGAAAAGTATCTTGATTCATGAAGAAATAATTTGTACCGTCGCTGTAGAGGTATTGAACAGCTTGATTAGATACATCTGCACTATCAAGCTGTTCGTTGCCCTTAAAAGTTTTTTCCAAAACTTTGCCATCGATTAAACTTTTTATTCGAACATTTACAATTGAACCGCCACGACCCATAACCTTTTGGTTATAGTCGACCACGCGAAAAGGCTCGCCCTCGTATTGGAAAAGGACGCCTTTTTTTAATTCGGTGATACTAAGGCTCATTGGTATTTACCTGGGCTCTAGTTAGTTGCAACGAAAGGCATGAGTGCTAAATGTCTAGCACGCTTGATAGCAGTGCTTAGGCGTCTTTGCTGACTTTCGGTTAGACCGGTTTTTTTGCGGCTTTCAATTTGCCCGTATACGTTTACGTATCGTTGCAAATTCTTGAAATCCTTGTGGTCAAAATAGGCCACTTCACTTCGATGTTTAAAAATCTTTGCCATATTTACTCCTTAAAATGGTATATCGTCTAAATTGATTGGTTCATCGCCGATATCTTCTACGACGACGTCATCTTTCTTTGATTTTTTGCTGGCTGGTTTGGAGCTGGAATCGTCTGAGTAATTTTGAGCATTGTCGTCACTGCGACCGTCTAAGAATGTTACGTCGTTTGCTAAAACTTCCACTTTACTACGCTTTTGACCTTCTTGTTCCCATGCACGTGATTGTATTCTGCCCTGCACAAGACAACGTCGGCCTTTGCTTAGGTACTGATTTACTCTTTCGGCTAATGGTCCCCAGCAAACTATGTCTACATAGTCTGTGGCTTCTTGCCATTCACCACCTGAGTCTTTGTAACTGCGATTTAGCGCAATGCTAAAATTAGTTACATTTTGACCATTTGGTGTGTTGCGTAGCTCTGGATCTCTTGTGAGATTACCCATTAAAGTTACTTGGTTTAAACTGCGTGCCATACTGACATCCTCCTTTATAAGACATATGTCTTTTAATATTTAGTATTTTTACCCTACGATGCTCTTCACCTTTGCGTCAAGCATAAAATCAAATTTTTAAGATATTTTTAATGTAGATTAAATTCTACTCTTCAGTTTTTTCGGTTTCTTCATCACCGCGTTTAGCAGCTTGCTGGGCTTTTTCGGCCTTTGCAGCTTCAGCCTTAGCTATGCGCTTAAGGTCTGGCTTGGTGATCAAGAATCGAATCACTTCGTCTGTAATGTTGAGTGTGTTTTCCAGCTTTTTAACACCAGATCCTGGCATTTCAGCAGTATAGAAAACATACACAGCATGCTCGTTACCCTTGATTTTGTAAGCAAGTTTGCGCTTGCCCCAATTGTCGGTAGCTGTAATTTTGCCGCCGTTGTCGGCAACAATTTTAGCTACTTTTTCCTCAGCCTTGCTAAGGTCGACTTCTAAATCAGGATGATAGAGAACAGCTAATTCGTACTGATTCATACTTGTCCTTCCTTTGGTTAAAGCCTACGTACCATAAAAGATTGTCGTAAGCAGAAGTTGATATTAACTTAATTATAACTCATTGACCCCTGTTAGTCAATTACTTAACGAAGCGGGGCGTCAGGATCGTCTAAATAGTCTTCGTTTTTACCGGCTGTATCAGATGAACCACCAAATACTTCATCAACTGAATTGACTAGAACCTGTCTTGGTCTAGATCCTTCAGCTTGCCCAATAATACCCTGTTCTTCCATTTGCTCGATAATCCTAGCTGCCCTACCATAACCTATTCTAAGGCGTCTTTGGAGCAAACTGGTGCTAGCTTTTTTGTTTTCTATAACTACGCCAACAGCGTCCTTAAACATGCTGTCATCGGCATCATTAGCGCCATAATCGGCCACGATTCCGCCTTTGCCGTTTAGTTGTACTGGCTGAGCAACGACCTCATCGTCGTATTGTGGTCCACGCTGCATACGAATGAAGTCTAGCACTTTCTTGGTTTCTTCGTCGCTTATAAATGCTCCTTGTACGCGCTTCGGTTTAGCCATATCAGAAGTATTAAATAGCATGTCACCCATGCCTAAAAGTTTTTCGGCGCCTGGCTGATCAATAATCGTACGGCTATCAATTTGGCTTTGGGTAGTAAAGGCAATACGGCCTGGTACATTGGCCTTGATAAGAC
>RGVC01000011.1 GCA_010027485.1 bacterium
TGAAATCTTCCTCTAACGTCTTGACGAATGTTGCCGACAAGAAACAATCTACCGGCATACTTCGCAACATCATCCCTAAACTCACTATTTGCTTCAGTGTCAGGCTTAATAATGTCGCGTAATTCTTCAGTTTCTTTAAATTTGGTACGACGAATTTCTTTTTTTTCACTGCGATAATCTCTGTAATCGTCGAATAAATCAATGACTGTTTCGAAAGAATCTTTAATTGGATTTCTCATAAAACTCCTAATGTTTTATAGTTATTTAAGCATATTATATATTATAAATACCCAAAAGTCAATAAAATCTATGTTTCTCGCGACGTGTTAAAATTTAGTTATGGATAATAAAGACAAAAAAGTACGAAAAGCAGTAATTGCGGCGGCTGGTTTTGGAACTAGATTTCTGCCCCAAACTAAAGCTATGCCCAAAGAGATGCTACCACTGGTAGATAAGCCTATTATCCAATACATAGTTGAAGAATTGGTAGACGCCGGTATCGAAGACATAGTAATCGTTACAGGCTATCACAAGCGCACCATAGAGGACCATTTTGACAATATGAGTGCCGATTTGCGTTCCAACCTAAAGGCAAGTGGCAAAAATGAACTATTAGAAGAAACCAAACGCATATCATCGATGGCCAATTTCATTTATATTCGTCAAAAAGGGCCATATGGCAATGGCGGACCGTTACTTGATGCATCACACTTAATAGGCGATGAGCCTTTCATTTATACATTTGCTGATGATTTTGTAGCAGCCAACCCTAGCCGGTTCAAGCAAATGATAGATATTAGACACCGTCGTGGTGGGTCAATTGTAACTGCTGTGCGTCGAGATGACCCAGGAGACTACAAGCGCTATGGTTACGTAGACGGTCAAGAAGTTGCTGACGGTATACTCGATATGACGACTATCATTGAAAAACCAGGCTCCAAAGAGGCTTCTCCATCCGATATTGCTTCTGTTAGTGGCTATGTTTTTGATCCTATAATTTTGGAATACCTTGAAAAGCAATACCAGTCTTACGATAAAGAATCTGGTGAATTTCAAATCCAAGAGGCTATGCAAAATATGATTAATGACGGCCATAAAATATTTGCCGCCAACATCGAAGACGCCGTCTATTATGATACAGGAAACCCTTTGGATTATATGAAGACTGTAGTCGAATTTGGACTAAAAAGGGATGATATCGGCGAAGACCTGAAAAACTACCTGCGAGATAAATTACTTTGAATTAACTAAAAATCGTTTTATAATATAAATTATGGATACAACAGATAGAATTTTAGTAATTATATTAACCACCTTGCTGAGCATTTTTATAGTCATCTGTACAGTTGCTGTAGTAGGACTAACCAAGCTTATCAGAGAAGCCAGGGTTGTAGTAGCTAAAACCGAAGAGGTAGTAGATACCGTCGAATCAGCCGCTGAATCACTGAAGCGCACAAGTAACTCGCTGAATATTTTCAAAGCCATCGGTAACGTTATAGACCTAGCTCAAAAATCGAAAGGACGACGCAAATGATAAGACGACGTAACAATAAAGCAGACGTAGCCAAAAAAGTAGCAATTGGAAGTACTATTGCCGCAGGAGTAGGTTATTTGGCTGGTATTTTAACGGCACCCAAGAGTGGTAAAGACACACGCCAAGACATCAAAAAGACAGCCAAAAAGACAGCCAAAGAATTAGAAAAAGAACTTAAAAACATCAATCAAGAACTAGACAATGCTATTAAAAACACTAAAAAACAAGGTGTTAAATTAACCGCTTCTGCTAAAAAAGAGTTAGCTGAGCTTCAAGTTAAAGCTTCAGATGCTAATGAAAAACTCAAAGAGATGATTAGCGCAGTCCGCGAAGGCGAATCCAACGACGACGATTTAAGAAAAGCCGTAAAGCAAGCTAACGCATCTATCAACAACCTGAAAAAATATCTAAAAAAATAACTATTTCATAGTAATTTTTACCTGCCAAGTGGTTCCTTTTGCTGTTATAATTCTAGTACTACATTATAGCTAGAGGACAGAGGTGACCGCTAAACAAACACTCAAAAAAAGCGATTATGTGCATTTACATAATCATACCCAGTACAGCCTTTTAGACGGGCTGACTAAATTGCCGGCATTATTCGAGTACGCCAAAGAATGCGGAATGCAAGCAATTTCAATGACTGATCACGGCACTATGAGTGGCGCTATTGAATTTTATAAAGAAGGTAAGGCGTCGGGCGTTAAGCCTATTATTGGGCTAGAAGCATACATAGCTGAAAGAAGTTTGCATGATAAAGAAGCTGGTAAAGATAAGCGGTACTACCACCTTATTTTGCTAGCTAAAAATTTTCAGGGCTATCAAAACCTAATGCGTTTGTCGACAATTGCGCATTTGGAAGGATTTTATTATAAGCCCAGGATTGACCGTGAAACCCTGGCAAAATATAGCGAAGGATTGATTTGTTTGAGTGGATGCGCGAGTAGCGAACTAAGCGAAGCATTAATTCAAGAACAATATGACTCGGCTATTGAAATAGCCAAGTGGTATAAGAGTGTTTTTAAGGACGATTATTACCTTGAGTTTCAAGACCACGGGCATAAAGATCATCCTAGCAAATGGGTTGACCAAGAACTTATAAATAAACAATTATTTAAAATAAGTGAAGAACTAAAGATTCCAGGAGTTGTTACCTGCGATGCTCACTATTTGAAAAAAACTGATCAAGAAGCGCATGAAATTTTGCTCTGCGTACAAACAGGATCATTTTTAACAGATGAAAAGAGAATGAGCCTCAAAGATTTTGAACTATATGTTACTCATCCCGATGATATTATCAAGCGTTGGGGTGACGATTATCCTGAATTTATTACCAATACGAAAAAGATTGCCGATAGTGTTAATTTTGAAATAGAACTAGATAAAATTTTAATTCCGAAATTTCCAGTACCCAAAGGTGAAACTGAAAAATCGTACATGGAAAAACTCATGTGGACAGGTTTAGCCTATCGTTATGGCTTGAAAGTTGAAGGTAAAACGAAAACAGATTCAATTACTGAAAAACAAGCTTTAAAAATACCTGTCCCTGAAATTAAGAAACGCTTACCTACTAAAATTTTAACTCGAGCAGAATATGAGCTTGGCGTTATTGAGTCAATGGGATTTTGTGGTTACTTCTTGATTGTTGCTGATTTTATTAACTGGGGTAAAGACAAGGGCATAGTGTTTGGGCCAGGTCGCGGTAGTGCCGCAGGCTCAATCATAGCTTATGCCCTCAAGATTACTGAACTTGATCCCTTGCAATATGATCTTCTTTTTGAGAGGTTTCTAAACCCAGATCGCATCAGTATGCCCGATGTCGATATTGATATACAGGACAGTCGTCGCAACGAAGTTATTCAGTATTGTTTAGATAAATATGGTTCCGATAAAGTTGCCAATATTGTGACATTCGGTCGCATGGCTGCTCGAAACGCTGTCAGGGATGTTGCCAGAGTTCTGCAGGTGCCATATGCTGAGGCCGATCGTTTAGCCAAAATGATTCCTCCGCCAATCCAAGGAAGACACATACCTCTTGCTAAATCTCTAAAGTCCGAAGCTAATTTAAAAGCTGAATATCAAAATAATGAAACTGCTAAGAAAGTTTTTGACCTAGCCGTACAGCTCGAAGGCACTATTCGCTCCCACGGTGTTCATGCAGCGGGCGTGGTGATTGCGCCAAAAGACATAGTTAGCTATACGCCACTGGAAATGGCTCAAAAAGGCGTTGTAGCCACTCAATACGCCATGGGTCCAATCGAAGAAATTGGGCTACTAAAAATGGATTTTTTGGGGCTATCTAATCTTACGATTATCAAAAATGCTCTTCGAATCATCAAAAAACTACACGGTAAAGATATTGATATTAACAAATTACCACTAGACGATAAAAAGACCTATGAATTGTTTCAGCGAGGAGACACTACCGGAGTATTTCAGTTTGAATCGGCCGGCATGAAAAGATACCTAAAAGAATTATGTCCTTCAGAATTCGAAGATATTATAGCTATGGGCGCTCTATATAGACCTGGTCCTCTCAGTGCTGGACTAACAGATAGTTTTATTAAGCGTAAAACCGGCAAAGAAAAAGTTAGCTATGATCACCCCAAAATGAAGTCTGCACTTCAAAGTACCTATGGAGTGCTAGTTTACCAGGAACAATTTATGCAGATTTCTCGAGAGGTATGTGGATTTACAGGAGGCGAAGCCGATACTTTGCGTAAGGCTATTGGCAAGAAAAAACGCGACATGATGAAAAAAATGGAGCGTAGGTTTATTGATGGTGCGGTCGAAAATGGTGTTGACAAGGTATTTATTGAAAAATTCTGGAATCAGTTACTCGGATTTGCAGATTACTGCTTTAACAAATCTCACAGTGCCTGCTACGGCATGATTTCTTATCAGACAGCCTACTTAAAGGCAAATTATCCAGAAGCTTTCATGGCGGCCTTAATGACCAGTGATTACGATGACACCGATCGTTTATCAATTGAAATAAGTGAATGCAAAAATATGGGCATAACAGTCATGTCTCCAGATGTTAACGAATCATTTTTAGAATTCGCTGTAGTTCCTGAAACGAAGAAAATTCGCTTTGGTATGAAGGCTATTAAAAACGTTGGTCAAGGTGCTGTAGAAGAAATACTAAATGCTCGTGAACAACAACAATTTAGTAGCCTAGAAGATTTCTTGTCTAGAGTTAATCCTAGAGTAGTTAACAAAAAAGTTATTGAAAGCCTAATTAAATCAGGCGCATTAGATCGTTTCGGTGAGCGCTCCGAACTACTGAATAGTATTGAAACACTACTGGCTTTTGCTCAGAGAATTCAAAAACAAGCTAGCAGTGGGCAAGTTGATATTTTTGGCAATCAATCAGATTCAGTTTTCGAAGCACCTAAAATTGATTTAATAAAACCGGATAAATTGGCTTCAAATCGTGACCGTTTACTATGGGAGAGAGAGCTTCTTGGATTATATCTAAGCCAACACCCACTTGATTTATACAAAACTTTTTTGAGCGAACAAACAGTGCCAATAAATGAGATTACTCCCGAGCATCATGGTCGCTCGGCAAATGTTGGCGGTACAATAACAGATGTCAGAGAAATTTCAACCAAAAACGGTCAGCGCATGGCTTTTGTGAAAATAGAAGATTTATTTGGCGAAATAGAGCTGTTATTATTCCCGTCTAGTTATCAGCAAACAGCTGGACTCTGGAACAGAGACACTGTGGTACTCATAAGAGGTAAAGTTAATTCAAAAGACCGCGAAGGCAATATAGGAGATGAAGCTAAAATATTAGTTGAAGATGCCCGCGAAGTCACCGAAGAACAGGCCGTTGCATATACGGCAACTGGCAAGAAAAAGCGCAGTCCTAAACCCGTCAAAAAATTAGCTCAAGAATCAGTTGAATACAAAAACGACAAACCGCTTAAGCTATATGTCCGATTGCAAGATATCAATGATCAAGATATCCTTTTAAGGCTGAAGCAGACAATCGATAATTATAGTGGCACCACGGATGTTATTTTAGTTCTAGGCAAAGACAGTTCTAAACAAGCAATTAAGCTACCAGGCGGTATAGACCATCAAGGGGAAGCTTATGAAGAATTACAGAATTTAATTGGCGCCGATAATTTGGCACTTAAGTAGTTAGTTTATAAAGCCAGATGATCTGGTTAAAATAACACCAACAACAATTAGGGTTACAATAGCTATATCAAGTACCGGGTGATTTAATACAAAATGCTCGCCTTCAAGCACTAATCTTCTTAGCTTTAATCCAAATTTAAGTAGTAAGAACATCATACAGGCGCCAATAGTTGCAGACAGAGCAATGGTGGCCCACTGGGCTTTACCGTTAGTCAATACCGCAATTCTTGAGACTGGCTGTTGGAGCTCATCAAGATTTGGCGCACTAGTTGAAGTATTGGAAGTTTGGAGGTTGTTTGTAGGTATATTTGTAATTGGAATTTCTGATGCATTGTATGGTTCTCCGTACTCTGCTACCACTATTGTTTCAGGACCTTTATTTTGGAAATTTTGTGAATAGGCTATACCGAAGCCCACTTCTCGATAATCAGGTTTCAACATATTTTCACGGTGTGATGGGCTATTCATCCAGCCGGCTACAGCCTGCTCAGAACTATTAAATCCGAAAGCCAAGTTTTCTCCAGCCGCTTTGTATTTATAACCACTTTCATTGATAAACGCCCAGGGTGTTTTGCCGTCGGGTGCAATGTGCGCCCAGTAATCGCGTTTAACCATATCTTCGGCCTTAGCTTGAGCTGCGCTAGTCAGGTCATTGTTTATAGTTAATTCAGCTTGCGAGTTCGCTAGCCGGTTGGCATTCGTAGCTGCTAACAGAGCTGAGTTAGAGTAGTTGGTGCTCATGCCCAATACTCCAACATTAGTCCACAAGCTATTTATGAATATTCCAAAGGCAACAACTAATACCATAGGCAAATACGGCCAATAATGTTTTAAATAGTGCTTATTGTGTTCGTGGTGATGCGCTTTTATTTTTTTGTGATGCGCTAATCTTTTTTTTGGTTTTGAGGCTAGTGCCATAATCTTTTTATTTAGTTATTTTATAAGTGTTATTTTAGCATAACAATTTAATAAAAGCGACAATGGTACATTGCCATAGCCGCTGCTTGTACGACGTTAAGTGATTCTTTTTTACCAAACATTGGAATTTCGATTACCTTATCGCAAGCACTAATTACTTCTTCCTCGATACCGTCAACTTCTCGACCCAATATTATGGCTATTTTTTGTGGCGGTTTATAATCGGTTAGTTTTACAGAATTTAGCGCTTGTTCTAATGCAACCACCTCGTAATCTTTGGCTTTAAGGTTCTTGATTACACCTTGCACGTCTTTATCGATAGTCCATTTCACTGATTTTTCGGCACCCAGTGCAGTTTTTACGATTGCTTGATGTGTTTTATTGGCTAGATGGGGTAGTCTTGGGTCATTTTCATGTTTTGGGTAGGGGGTATAACCTGTTAAGTAGACTTGTTCTACGCCCATGGCATCTGCCGTTCGCAGTAAAGACCCAATATTATGGGAACTTCGTAGATTATGGGCAATAATAACTATTTTTCGCATAGCTATACTATACCCTAATCAAGTGCTTATGCTTTATAATGTTTATATGAGTCAAGATGCCCGTTTAGACGAAGAGCATTCAACCCAGCGTCGTGCCCGCGTCTTGGGTATGGATTATGTTGATACCTCTCTAATTCAAGAAAAAACCTTGTATAGAGAGTTATTGAATATTGATGAATTACGTAACATGAAAGTAATTCCAATTCATGCCGATAAAAATAATATACTATTTGGCGTTACTACCACTACAGCTCATAACGTCATGGAAGATTTAAAACAGCGCTTCATAGAACAACGATTAAACTTTTCGATAATTTCTGATACTGGGTTTCGTGACTATATGCTGTTATATGATCCGCCGAGTAAAGTAGTGTACAAAGACATTGACGTTGAGCAAGCTGCCAGCGGTTCAATGATAGACGAAATTTCCAGTATTCTTAGTCAAGTGCGGGCCGATGATATGCTGGCCTATATAGTAGCCCAGGCTCATAAGCTCAATTCATCTGATATTCACATTGAAACCCAGACCGATTATGTGCGAATCAGGCTTAGAATCGATGGCGTTTTACATCCTATTGCCAGGCTAACACCCGATAAATACCGTACTTTGATATCGGCGATTGCTTCTGCTGGTAATGTTTCAACTTCAACTGATCAGGCCCAGCAAGGTCATATTTCAGAAAAAGTAACCATGGCCGATGGCACTAAAGTGGATGTTAATGTGCGCCTAGAAACTGTCCCTACAATTAATGGCATGGATGTGGTAATGCGTTTATTCAATATGGATCAGTCAATGTACAAGCTCGACAAATTAGATCTCAACAAAAATGAACGTGCCATAGTTGATGATATTATTGCGAAACCCAGTGGGTTAGTAATGGTAGTAGGACCAACGGGTTCAGGTAAAACCACGACGCTATATTCCATGCTAAATACCCTAAATACCGAAGAACGTAAAATTATTACTCTAGAAGATCCGGTTGAATATCAATTTCCTGGTATCTCTCAGATATCAATTCATTCTTCGGAAGGCGGAAACGATAATAGTTTTTCCGACAAATTGCGAGCAGTATTAAGGCTCGATCCGGATATAGTCATGATTGGCGAGATCAGAGACATGGATACAGCAAAAACCGCTTTGCAAGCGGCGCTGACTGGTCACTTGGTGTTGTCGACTTTCCACGCTTCGTCGGCTTCAGCAGCCCTAACACGTATGTCTGAAATCATTGGACAAAATCCACTGTTTGTTTCAGCCATTAGGCTAGTTATGGCCCAGCGTTTAGTGCGCAAGCTAGACGATACACTAAAACAGCCTTATGTGCCCTCAGCCGCTGAAATAGCTAAGATTCAACAAGTACTAGCTACTTTGCCAGCAAATTACCCAAGACCGAGTCTAGAAAATCTTAAACTATACACACCTGGTAAATCTCAAGAAAATCCTTACGGCTTCAAAGGTCAAATAGCAGTCAGGGAGCAATTTACGATGACTTCTAAACTGCGTGAATTACTAGAAAATCCAAAAGCCATGGTGTCTACCCAAACTATTGAGGAAGCTGCAATAGCCTCAGGCATGCTTACCATGGTTCAATATGGAATTCTAAGAGTGTTATCTGGCGAAACTACGCTCGATGAAGTTTTCCGAGTGGTCGGCTAAAATACCTTGCTCAAAAACTCTTGCATAATAGGGGTAATTAGTGTAAAATTAAGCCTTATATGCAAAGTGTAGTTCAAAAAATTAACGAAAAGTACAAAAAGCCAGCTGTAGTCGATGTACGCAGTGGTGATACGGTTAAAGTTCACCAAAAAATCCGTGAAGGCAACAAAGAGCGTGTGCAGATTTTCCAGGGTCTAGTAATCCGAACCGACAAAAAAGGTTCTCATACCAGCCGCATCACAGTACGTCGTATTGCTAGCGGAGTAGGTGTAGAAAAAAGCTTTATGCTACACAGCCCGTTGGTTGTTAAAGTTGAAGTTACTAAACGTAGCAAAGTACGACGCAATTATCTATCCTACATGCGAGACCGCACCGGTAAAGCAGCTCGCCTAAGTAGCGTTGATTTTGATAAAGACAAAACTAACAATTCTCCAGATGAAATAATTGCCGCTCATGAAGCTGTGCAAGCCGAAGCTATTGCCAAAGAAGCCGAAACAGCTGCCGCTCTAGAGGCCGAAGAAGCCGAAGCTCAATCTGTCGAAGCATCAGATGCTCCAGAAGAAGTCCTCGCTGACAAAACTACCGCAACTGATTCCAAAGAATCCAAAGATTAATTCTTAACTAAAATTTAATTTACGTTCTGTTACACTTAGTGCGTAAATGAGTACAACTGAAATTGGTCGTAAAGCCGAAAACGCCGCCCGTGCATATCTTGAAATGCGCGGTTTTAAAATATTAGAACAAAACTGGCGTCGTCCGCGCTGCGAAATCGATATAATTGCTATGAAAGAAAACGTTGTTCATCTCATAGAGGTTAAATACCGTAAAGATGATAATCAGGGCGGAGGAATAGAAGCAATAGACAATGATAAATTAAAAAAAATGCGACTAGGTGCTTGGGTGTGGGTAGATGAAAATAAATATCGCGGTCAATATATGCTATCAGCTATCGAAATTACTGGACCAAAATTTTCGGTAATTGGATTTATAGAAAATGTATATTAGCTAGTCAGCATTTTTCTTAAGTCATCTTGGTTACGCTTACGCCAATTCACTCTTGATTCGATTTCTTGAGAGGCTAACTGAACATCGCGTTTCAAAGCAATAATGTCTTTTTTATCATCGAAAAAAGCAATAAACTTTTTTTGTTCCTCGTCTTTAGAAAATACTGAACCTGCAATGCGAGCAAAATAACCAAAACTTTTATCACTAGCAAATTGTTCTTCTACCCACTGCCAATTACTTATCAACCATTTCCAGGCGCTATTTCGGCTGTGACGGTTCCTGAGAAGACTGGCAAACCAGCTCATTAAATTTTGACGACGAATAAGATCTGTTTTCAATAAATCAATTAACTGGGCAATATGTTTTTCATTTTTTGTTTGACAAATTGCAGAGGCTACTTCTTCTTTTTCTTCGGCGCTTAAATCACTAGAGTACATCTTAAGCAATCTGCCGAAATCTGCATCGGTACCATATATTGACGCACAAGCATAAACTGTAGACCTCGTGCTAGCGGGTAAATCTGAAGGTATTTTCATGTCCTTAAACATGGATAGCCCTTGTTTAATATGTTTTTTGCTTTTGTTACCTACAGCTAGGGCGTTTATAAGACTTCTCAGTCGAAGAGTTTGAGAATCATCATTAGGCCGATCTAGCCAGCCTAGATTTTCTGGCAAATCATTCATAATATCGAGGGCTATTATATTTAGAGCTTTTTCTTCAAGGGTGTCATGCTCTATCAGTCTTCCAGCTTCAGATAAAGACAGAGCTATTGCACTCCATACTGTTTCACTAGGCTCTCCTTTATAGGCTTTGGCTAGTTCTATAAGTTCAGTTGTTTGAACATTGCCCGCGCGTTGCACAAGATTATAATTGTCTAGAAGCAGTAAACGGTTTATGACTGATACTTTTTTATTTTTGATATCAGAAATAATATTATCAAGATGCTCTTTTTGTTTGTAAGTAGGTATAAAATAGCTTTTTCCATCATTGTTGAGTATTAAGGCCTCTGCCGCATCTTCATCTATTCGTAATTTATCAGATGATTCGTTTAGCAGATCTTTATCGGTCTTAAGATTACTCGCTATAGGCAACTTCCAAACGGTGTCGCCGGGATTATCATTGGGGTTACTCAAAAAACGTTTTTGTTTCAAAGATACGGTTTTAGTACCAGGTTTCCAGTCCACTTCAACAATCGGGTATCCTGGCTGCACCAGCCAATTTTGCATCAGTAGATTAATATTTTTACTGCTCGATTCCGATATAGCCTGCCATAAATCGTTAGCTTCGGTATTGGAATATTGATGCTTATTAAAATAATTTGTCAGACCCTTTTTGAATGCTTCTTCTCCAACGTAATTCATTAACATATAAAGTAGAGTGCCACCTTTGGCGTAGACAATAGAAGGATCAAACAGGGTGCTGATTTCGTCGGGATGTGCAACATCGCAGTGTACCGACTGGACATCTTTTAGGCTATCACGTCTCTTAGCGCTGAAACCTTCATGGGCTACAAAGCTTTCAAAAATGTGCCATTCTGGATAAATTTCATCAATCGCCCGGTATTCCATCATATTGGCAAAACTTTCATTGAGCCACAAATCATCCCACCAGCGCATAGTTACGAGGTTGCCAAACCATTGATGAGACATTTCATGAGCAATTACTAAGGCGACATGTTGTTTAGATTCTACGCTAGATGAGTTTTCATCAATCAGCATGGCAGACTCTCTGTAGGTAATTAGCCCCCAGTTTTCCATAGCACCAGAGCTGAAATCTGGTAGAGCTACCATATCGAGTTTTTGAAGTGGATACTTAATTTGAAAATAATTTTCAAAAAACTCCAAACTTTTAACAGCGACATCTACGCTGTAGGCTAATTTATTTTTTTGGTCAGGAGTTGCGTAACAGGTTACTTTAACGCCGTTTTTAGCAGTAGCCTCCATGTGGTCCATTTCGCCAATTACAAACGCCAAAAGATAACTAGACATTTTCGGCGTAGTTTCAAAAGTCGTGGTTAGGCCTTCACTAGAAGTAGTTTGTTTATTAATCGGAGTATTAGAAAGTACTGTTTGATCGGCTGGGCTTATAATTGTTAAATCATACGAAGCCTTAGCTTCCGGTTCGTCGATACAAGGAAAAGCTTCCCTTGCATGGTGACTCTCAAACTGAGTGGCAATTAATTTTTTTTGTTTAGCATTATGTTTAAAAAAACATGGATAAATGCCGTTCATGGGCTTGGTAATTGCACCTTGGAATGCCATCGTAATTGTGTAATCGCCAGAAACAATTAAATTATAGGCATGTAAACGTACTTCATCTAGCGTATTTTGATTATTGATTCTTTTGATTGCAATATTTTGATCTCCGTCTTTGGAGTGTTTGACAATTGAAGCACTTGTTATTTTCAGATCTGAAGGTTTAGATTTACGTTTGCCTTTGATTACAATTTCCCCTTCAAAACTTAATTGCTCGGGGTCAATTTTTAGCAGTAATTTATAATTATCGGGAGAAAACTGGTTGATTAAACGGGCGACTTTTTGCGACATATATCATTTATTTTATCATGCCATAAGAGAATAAGATTGACTTAACAAAAGCTGAAGGCTATAATAAATGTTATGTCCGGCCGCCGTGGTCGGCTTTTTTAATATACGAGCCATGAATAATATGATAGTTACAAAGGAAGGAATATTATGGAACTAGACATTAAACAATTAGCAGTTGCAATTAGAACTATTGCAGAAGAAAAAAACTTACCAGAGGAAACAGTAAAAGACGTAGTTGAGCAAGCTTTAGCCGCCGCTTATCGTCGTGATTACGGTGACCGCGAACAAGAAGTGCGTGTCAATATGAATATAAATAGTGGTGATGTTGACGTCTATGTTTCCAAGGAAGTTGTAGATAAAGTGGAACATCCCGCCTATGAAATTAGTCTTAGTGAAGCTCAAACTCGTAAAAAAGACGCAAAATTAGGTGATTTAATCGAAGAACATCAACAAGCGAAAACTTTCGGTCGAGTTGCTGCGCAAACTGCCAAACAGGTTGTTTTACAGCGCTTAAGAGAAGCTGAACGTGAAATCGTTATGGCTGAATACGAAGATAAAATAGGCACACTCATAAATGCTACAGTTGCACGCGTAG
This sequence comes from bacterium, assembly GCA_010027485.1. GTDB lineage: Bacteria > Patescibacteriota > Saccharimonadia > Saccharimonadales > UBA4665 > RGVC01. The sequence goes on from RGVC01000011.1 coordinate 12,947, forward strand.
AAGGCAATATAGTGCGCATCGATCTTGGCCATGCTCAAGGTATTTTGCCTCGTAGTGAACAGATTCAAGGTGAACACTATCACCCCGGTCAAAGACTAAAGGTATTCTTAAAAGATGTTGAAAAAGGACCTCGTGGACCACAACTTGTTGTTTCTAGGGGAAATACAGATTTTATAGTATGGCTATTTAGAGCCGAAGTACCAGAAATGGAAAATGATGCAGTTCAAATTAAAGGCATAGCTCGTGAAGCTGGAGTGCGTACTAAAATTGCTGTGGCATCTAATGTACCTGGCGTAGATCCTGTTGGAACATTTGTCGGCGGACATGGCACCAGAGTTAACGCCGTAATGGGTGAAATTGGTGATCAAGAGAAAATTGACATCATAGTTTGGAGCGATAACATTGAGGACTATATCATTAACGCTCTGAGCCCTACAAAAGTCACCAAAGTTTTGATAGACAAAAATGACGGCAAAGCACGAGTAATTGTTCCTGAAGATCAGCTCAGTATAGCAATTGGCAAAAGTGGGCAGAATGTTCGTCTTGCCAGTAAACTAACTGAGCATGAAATCGACATCGAAGGCGAGAAGCAAGAGCAACCTGTATCAGAAGGTGAAGTAAAGACAACTGAAACCCCTAAAGTGCCAAAACTAAAAAAGAAAAGCGAGCTTGAGAACAGTCTTTTAGCTAGTATTGAAGAACACGGCGAATAATTCGAAAAAACTTACAGAAATATCAATTGGCACTCTTGACCTGAGAGTGCTAAATGATATTATAGAAATAGCGTATATTAGCGCAACATTAAAAAGGTACAATTAAATATGATGCCAAATTCACCAGACTTTCAAGAATTTTTAAATCATCTGTCGAATAATGCTTTACAGAGTTTAAAGCACGCTGATGCCTTAGCGCGCAGTTTTGGAAGCGCCTACGTCGGTACTGAGCATTTATTACTTGGTGTTTTGGCCCAAGAAGGCTCAATTGGACAGAAGATTTTAGAAGACGCTGGATTGACACTTGACAGAGCTCGAGTAGCATTGAATTTAACACCACAAGCCTTAGTAATTAATGCCGGGGCTAAAGGACTAAGCGAAACAGCCAAATTGACACTCAAGATGGCCTATGATGTGGCTCAAGATTATGCACAAGATTTTTGTGGCACGGAACATATAGTTTTCAGTATTTTAACTCAGAAAAATGCTCGTGCCACCATTATGCTAAGAGAAATGAATATAAATGTTGATCATTTAACGCATGAGCTAGAACAGATGATGAACCGTCAGCAATATGACGATATAGGCGGAGTTGGTAGCGCCAACAGGCTTGGTAGTAAAAAAACTCGTAAGACCGCACTTGATTTTTACGGTAGTGATATAACATTGCAAGCCAGAGAAGGTAAACTCGATCCAGTAGTAGGTCGTGAAAATCAATTGAAGCGCATGATAACGATTCTAAACCGACGCACCAAAAATAATCCAGTCCTTATCGGGGAGCCGGGTGTTGGCAAAACAGCTATTGTAGAGGGTCTTGCTCAGCGCATAGTTTCAGAAGATGTTCCAGATAGTTTACTCGAAAAACGAATTGTAATGCTTGATTTAGCCGGGATGATTGCTGGCACAAAATACCGTGGCGAATTCGAAGAAAGACTGAAAAAAGTAATGTCTGAACTAGAAAAAGACGCTAATACAATAGTATTTATCGATGAGTTGCATTTGATAGTTGGTGCGGGCGCAGCCGAAGGCGCAATGGATGCTGGAAATATCTTGAAGCCTTCACTCGCTCGTGGCAAAATTCAAGTTATTGGCGCTACAACAACCGATGAGTATACAAAGCATATCGAAAAAGACGCTGCCCTAGAAAGACGTTTTCAGCCCATTCAAGTACCCGAAACCAGTCCAGCCGAAACTGTAGCTATCTTGAAAGGACTACGTCGTCATTATGAGGAATATCATGGAGTAAAGATTGGCGATGAGGTTATAGAAGACGCTGTGACTTTAGCCAAGCGCTATATTAATGATAGATACATGCCAGACAAAGCCATTGATTTAATCGATGAAACTGCCGCACACTTGCGGGTAGACAAGGGTAAAACCAGCCCCGAAGTTAGACGGTTACAAAAAGAACTTAAACTAGTAAATTCGCGCATAGAAGATGCCGTTGAAGCTGAAGATTACGAACGGGCTGCCAAAGAAAAAACTCGAGCCTCGCAGATCAAAGAGGAACTCAAAGAAGCTAACATAAATCAAAAACACACCAAGCGCTTAATGGTCTCTAGCGATGACCTAGCGGATGTTGTTGCTCGTATGACCGGAGTGCCTGTTAGTAAAGTAATTAAAAGTGAAGCTAAGTATTTATTAAATCTTGAAAAAACTCTGACCAAACATATTATTGGACAAGCCGAAGCAGTAGAAGTAGTATCAAAAGCCATTAGGCGCAATCGTAGCGGGGTTGGTACCGAAAAAAGACCTATTGGATCATTTATATTTCTAGGACCAACAGGTGTCGGCAAAACCGAACTTGCTAGAGTTTTAGCCCGAGAGTTTTTCGGCAACGAAAAAGCGCTTGTGAAAATTGATATGAGTGAATTTGGTGAGCATCATAATGTGTCACGTTTAGTTGGAGCCCCAGCTGGTTACGTCGGATACGATGAAGGCGGTCAACTAACTGATAAAATTCGTCGTCAACCTTACAGCTTGGTACTGTTTGATGAAATTGAAAAAGCTCATCCAGATGTTTTCAATATGCTTTTACAGATGCTTGAAGATGGCTATTTAACAGATGCAAAAGGCCGTAAAATTGATTTTACTAACACTATAGTTATCATGACCAGTAATGTTGGCGCACAAAAACTTCAAAAAGAATCCAGCCTAGGCTTCCACAGTAAATCCTCCACCGATTTTGATGATTTATCTAAACTCCATGAAGCCAACAAAGAACAAGTAATTGATGAGTTAAAAAAACTATTGAAACCCGAGCTATTAAATCGTATTGATAAAACAGTAGTTTTTAGAGCCTTAACAAAGCCAGACATATTCAAGATAATTGATTTACAAATCGATGACCTAAAAAGCCGCATACAGCGCAAAGGACTCGGTATAGTACTAACAACTTCCGCCAAGAACTATTTATTAGAAAATGGCTATGATGCAAAAAATGGAGTTAGGCCACTTCGCAGAATAATCCAAGAAACAATTGAGGATCAAATCGCTAATGATTTGCTTGACGACAACTATACCAAAGGTGATATTATTCAGGTAGCGACCAAAAACGGTAAGCTATCCTATGCGACAACCAAAGAATAAACAAAAATACCAATCTGGCTCTTCGAAGTTAGTCAGTCTTGTTGTGACCGTGCTAGTTTTAAGCTTGTGCATCGTTGCGGCAATTAATAAGCAAAATATTCGCGACTGGTGGGTACTTAGAAACTATCAGGCTCCTGCCAACATTTCTACCATAGCAGATGAAATTGCACTAACTGATAATAGTCGTAAAGTGTTTTATGTTAATAAACCAGAAATAACTAACAGCCAGGCGTTTACCCAAGCATGCCAGTCCAAGGCTCAAGAAAAAACAATTGTACTTGGCTGTTATCACGGTAATCAATTTGGCATATTCATTCTTGATGTTACTGACCCAAGACTGCAAGGAGTAGAACAAGTTACGGCTGGACACGAACTTTTACATGCTGCTTACGACAGATTAACTAGTTCTGAGCGCAGTCGTATCGATAAGCTACTATCCGATTATTATTTGACGATTAAAGATCAACGCATAATTGAAACCATCGAGGCTTATAAACAAAGTGAACCCAATGACTTAGTCAATGAAATGCATTCAATTTTCGGCACAGAGATCCCTAACTTACCACCAGAACTGGAACAATATTACTCAAAGTATTTCAAAGATCGTTCAGCGATCGTTGGTTTCAGTCAAAAATATCAGTCCGAATTCACTAATCGCAAAAATAAAATAGCCAGCGCCGATTCTCAATTGGCTGTTTACAAAAAACAAATCGATTCCCAAGAGAATGGACTTCAGCAACAACTGGCTACAATAGACGCTCAAGAAGCCCAGATGAACCAACTTAAAGCTAGCGGAAATTACGAATCTTACAATGCTATGGTAACTCCGTATAACAACCTGATATATTCATATAACGCTAAAATTAATAGTCTTCAAAGACTAATAGACAAACACAACAATCTCGTAAATGAGCGTAATGCCATAGTGCTTGAGGAAAGTCAGCTTATTCAAAACTTACAGCCTCAAGCCAAACGAATTAATAATTAATTAATAAAGCAATGCTAAAATAGATTCATAAAGCGGAGTGTTTTTTGCCCAAGAAAAATAAATCAAATTTTGTTTGTAATAACTGCGGCTCTATCAGTTCTAGTTGGAGTGGTAAGTGTTTGCAGTGCGGAGAGTGGAACACTATTACTGAGCAAATCGATACTCTGAGTGTGGCTGGATCAAGTAGTACTGGCAGAATATTATCTTCTCAAACTCTCAATCAGTCCATCAAAAGCGACAACAAAAGATTAGTTAGTGGCATTAAGGAAATTGATGATGTTTTAGGTGGCGGAATAGTCGCAGGCAGTATTAACCTGATTGCCGGTCAACCTGGAATTGGTAAAAGTACAATATTGCTACAACTTGCCAATAAAATAGCCAGCCAAGAAGCCACACTATATATAAGTGGCGAAGAATCAGCCCATCAAATTGGTTTAAGAGCTAAAAGACTCGGCGCCGCCAGTAATAAGCTCAATATTGTTACTAGCAACTCCGCTGACGATATTGCCGCTACTATTGCAGAGGGTAATACTAAACTAGTAATAGTTGACTCAATTCAAACACTTTCTTGTAGCGCAATTAGCTCGGCTGCCGGCACTGTATCTCAGATTACAAATAGCACACAGCTCATTACAATGGCTGCAAAAAAAAGTGACACAGCTGTAATAATTGTCGGCCATGTCACTAAAGAAGGATATATTGCCGGACCAAAAGTGCTAGAACATGCAGTGGATGTTGTTTTACAGCTGGAAGGCGATAGATATGGCGGTTTTAAGCTCTTAAGAGCCATTAAGAACCGTTTTGGCTCAACAAGCGAAACAGGCATCTTTGAAATGAATGAGTCAGGCCTACAGCCTGTTAAAAACCCATCCGCAGCCTTATTGAGTGAACGCCAAGTTAGTGACGGATCAATCGTATTAGCTACCATGGAGGGCACGAGGCCGTTATTAGTTGAAGTGCAAGCGCTCGTCAATCGTACGAGCTACGGTTATCCAAAAAGAGCAGCCAGCGGTTTTGATTTAAACAGATTAAATTTATTAATAGCAATGCTCGAAAGAAGATCCAAACTAAAACTCGCGGAATATGATGTATATATCAATATTGTTGGAGGTATTCAAATCAAAGAACCAGCTGCTGATTTGGCGATATGTCTTGCTATCGGCTCAGCTGCAAAAGGACTACAACTCAACAAGAACCTTGTGGTATTCGGCGAAATTGGCCTATCCGGTGAAGTGCGACACGTACCTTATATGGAGAGGCGACTAGAAGAATCTAAAAAACTCGGTTTCGAAGGCGCCATCGGCCCAAGATCAAGTGGAAGCAAGAAAATAGCTGGGCTTAATTCTGTAACAGATGTCAGAAGTTCGTTAAATCAATTTCTAGACAAAGATTAACTAGCGGGTTACCGTAATGCTACCTGTTTGCTCGTCGTTACTTTTAACATAGATTGTGCTATTTCCGACAGGTAATGTAACGCTACAGCTCGTAGCAGTAGTGTTACAGCCAGCCGCACCATTAACATAAACAGTGTAAGTACCAACTCCTCCTGTCCATGAAACATTTACTGGACTTCCAACTCCTGTAGCACCATTACTGGGACTACTCAGTGTTAGGGTAGATTTGGCGGTTGTATTAATTGACATTGATTGACTAGCTGAATACAAGACGCTATCGGTAACTGTAGCTTTTATAGTGCCACCGCCACTCGCTGGTGGATTGAATGTGAATGAAATAGTTGACGGTGATTCCTTGACTCTTGCAGAATTTATCGTTTGACCGTTATAGGTGAAAGTTACTGTGCCAGGGAATTGTGAATATTGATCGTCGCTTAGTTGGTGCGTACCTTGTGTAATGGTGGCTGTAATGGTACAGGTTATATCACAGTTATCGGGTGCTGTTAGGGTGATTGTTGGTGGGCTGTCTGAGCAGTTATGAACATCATCGCTGGCAGTTGTAGTTTTACTCGTTGTTCCTTTAGAATTCGAACCTATGTTAGCTCTGCCGCCATTGAATATGTCTATGTTCCATGATGCAGCATTAGAATTGAAAGCGTTTTCTTTGGCTAGTGGCGGAGTACAGCTTGTGGCTAATTTGTTGGATACTTTATCTATTATTTGTGTGCTTTGTTTGACTGTTCCGCCCCCTACGTAATGTCCCGGATATAAATCTTTAGCCGGACTAGGTTCTTGACTGCCAATACCAATGTGGTTGCGCACAATAAAGGCCGGTGCTAGCTTGATTGTTGTGGGTTGTTGCCAGTTTACAGCTTTTTGATTTTTGTGAGCATATTCCATCCAGCCTTTTGTAAGTGGTTCAGTGAGTACTTCCATTGAAGTTCGAAGTGTTACACGACGAGAATGGTGTCCTACCCAGCTTACAGTGGCATATTTGGTTGACCAACTAGTCATCAGTCCGTCATAGCCATCATTTGTAGTACCGGTTTTAACTGCGAATTTCCAGCCATTATAGCGTTGGAACTTGTAGCCACTACAATTTTGTTCGGTACAATTACCAGGCAGGTAGCTGGCTTTAGGGTCGCTAGCCATATCATTAACTATGTAGGCAGTATCTGGTTTGATTACTTGATCAGATTTTGGTTGTTTAAACTCGAGTAACGTTTTACCTGCCGAGTTGGTGACTTTTAGAAGGTAAGTTCTAGGAATGGCTTTGCCCATTCTAGCGAGAGTAGCAAGACCATTAACATGATCATCTAGGTACAAGAAAGCTCCATCGCCGATAGCCGAAGCACCATAACACTGCGTGGTTTTAGTCAACGCTTCATCTCGGTAGCAGTTATAGGTGCGTTTTTTCTTAGATTGCAAATAAGGATTGTCCATCATTGCTGATGCGGTATCCAAAACTTTGTTTACGGATTTTGATTTGCCGTTGCTAGTATCGTTTGGTACAGCAGTATACATGGCTTTAATAGCCGGAACATTCCTCGAACCGCCTAGTGCATATCGTAGTGTTACCGGCCCTGGATATTTGAAATCGTAATCTTGCAGACAATTTCCGCCATTTTTAGGTAGCTGCTTATTAGTACATGGGTAACCCGGTAGCGGTCCTTGGGTGTCATAGAACACTGAGCCGGCGCCTACATTATTATTGTTATTAATCAAAGTAGTGTAATCATATGGTTTAAAACTAGATCCTGGTGGTATCAAAATCCCCGAAGCGTAGTTGTTTTGACCGTGATCTGGATCATTGAAGTCGGTTCCACCAACCAGTGATACTATTTGACCAGTCTTGACGTC
>RGVC01000101.1 GCA_010027485.1 bacterium
CTCGAATTCAGTTGAGTCACGCTTGGATTCCTCTGGGCTGCCCAGGCTAATAGATTCGTGATGCGTAAGTTCAACAGCTGGATTGTATACGTTTAGGTAGCCCTTCTCTAAAACACGTAGGCCTAGATCGACGTCGTTATATGTGACGCTAAAATCATTATCGAAACCTTTTAGCTCGGCAAAAAGATTGGCTCTAATCATCATACAAGCGCCAGTGTTTGCTGATACGTTTCTTTTGTTGTCGGCGTAAAGTTTCTGAACAGAGTTTATTCTTTCGACCTCTGAGCCTCCCAAAATGTTTGCTGCATATCCGCCTAGGCCAATACCGACTCCTGCATGTTGCAGTGTTTTATTGCCGGGGAAATACAGACGCGCGCCAACGGTGCCCACTTCGGGCCTTTGGGCATCGCCCAGCATTAGTTCAATCCAATTAGGCGTAATTACTTCGGTATCGTTGTTAAGCATTATCAAATATTTGCCCTTTGCTTCTTTGGCGCCGTAATTTGATGTGTTTGCGAAACTAAATTTAGGCTCTACGTAGTTAATTATTTTTATGTTTTTATATTTTTTGAGGTTTTCATAATAATTAATTACTTCCTTGTCGTCACTGCCAGTGTCTACTACTAGTATTTCATAGTTTTTGTAGGTAGATTTTTTGAGTATAGAGTCTATGCATCTTTTAATTATTTTATGTTGATTTTTTGAAGGGATTACAATTGAAACTTTTGGCGACCCCTCCACTAAATAATTAACTTCCCAGTAGTCCTTAACGTAGCGCGACTGAACAACATCAGCTTTTAAACCTCTTGCTTTTAAGTCGTCAACCAGTACTTTTCTCTGTGCTTCAACTACATAGGGTTTGGCCTCTGTGTCTTGAGCGGTTGAATTACTGGTCATACGCCAGCCGTAAAGAATGTCTTGGATATGGTTTATGGATTTGGCTTGTCTTGTAGCGCGCAAAAACAGATCCCAGTCTTGGGCGCCATTATATTCGGCCCGTGGACCGCCTATTTTTATTATTAGTTCTTTTTTTAGTACAGCAAAATGGGTTATATAGTTAATGCTTCTTAGAAAATCTGGGCTCCAGTCAGGTTTGAAAAAAGGGTTGGAT
>RGVC01000102.1 GCA_010027485.1 bacterium
AGTAGCCCTTTTCTTGCTTATTGCAGGCGGCGCCAATGCCCAAGCCATTCACTATAAATCAATCTTGGTAGACACACATAACGATTGCATCACAGCATGTATCGAGAAAAAAGTAAGCCTTGACCAAGACCTTACCGGTATCAACCACTCCGATTTAAAAAGATTTAAACAAGGTGGATTGGATTACCAGTTGTTTTCAGTTTGGTGCGATGGCGAAAAAGCCAACCCTTATGCCTGGGCCATGAGATCGATGGATACCCTCGAAGCGGTGGCTAATAGAAACCCTGATAAAATTGTGATTGCTAAAAGCTGGTCGGCCATTCAAAAAGCTTTGAAAGAAAATAAAATTGTGGCACAATATGGTGTAGAAGGCGGCCATATGATTGAAGATAATATTGATCGCTTAGATACTTTTTACAATAGAGGTGTTCGCTATATGACACTTACTTGGAATAACTCTCCAAGTTGGGCAAGCTCACATGTAGATGAAAAAGATCCAAAATATACTGGACCAAAAGGCTTGACTAGTTTTGGTAAAGAAATTATTGCACGCATGAATAAGCTGGGTATCATTGTAGACATTTCTCATGTGGGTGAAGCTACTTTTTGGGATGCCATTAAAACTACTACCAAGCCCGTGATTGCTTCGCATAGTAATGCGTATGCTATTTGCCCTGTTACTAGAAATTTAAAAGATGATCAAATTATAGCTGTAGGAAAAAATGGTGGTGTTATTCATTTAAATTTCTTCTCTGGTTTTGTAGATAGTAATTTTAGCAAGAAAGATGCAGCTTTTAGAAAAAATCATAAAACTGAAATTGATTCTTTACTAGCTACTGGCCTACAACGCGAATACGCTTTCACAATGGTTTCAGAAAAATATCCAGCAGAAAGCGAAGCTATTAAACCAGACTTAGAACAATTGATGCAACACTTCGATCATATTGTAAAATTAATTGGAATAGACCACGTTGGTTTAGGCTCTGACTTTGATGGTATCAACTCTGCTCCTAAAGAATTAAAAACAGTACTTGATTATCCTAAATTTACACAAGCCTTAATAGCTAGAGGTTACTCAGATAAAGATATTGCGAAAGTATTGGGTGGAAA
>RGVC01000103.1 GCA_010027485.1 bacterium
ATTATACTCGCATGAAAGACAATTAAAAGCCCCTGATATCATTAGTGCTTTATTTGATATTTTTTTGACTTTTAAGCGTATTTACAGTATAAATTATGTGACATGAGTAACTTTGAAAACGGCTATAATTTCTCTCCGAATAACCCCGAGAGTCTTTTGCCAATCAGTGAAAAGGAAGTGGATGATCTGTCTGTAGATATTGATCATCTGATTAATTCTGGTGATTGCTACGAATCAATTCAGGCAGAACTAAAAGGGAATTTTCTTGAACTTAATTATTCGATTAGGGCAGAGCATGTGTACGACGAAGATAATGACTATCCAGACAAAGAATACTATGCACGTTTTAGCCTAGCATCAGACGATTACGAGGCAGGTGTTCGTGATCCTAACCAAAATGTTCTACACGTAGGTTACGACCCCAGACGCGGCTATTATTGTGCACTAGGCGGAGAAAAACACACTGATGACAAAATAGCCAAAGACATTAATTATTATGCATCCCATTTGATGCGTTTGATTGCTCTGACCGAACAAGATCCCGTTATGAAAGAAAACGTTTTCTACCTAGAAACAGCCGGTGCATCATATGCACTTATAGACGATCTTCTGTACGCTGGAGAAAACAATGACTGGGAAGCCATGCACAAATATACGAAGCATGCTTTTGGCGGCGAGATAGAGCCTCGCAATCCAGATCAAATAGCCGATGACATTATGCAATCCCTCAATAAAAACAATGAGACAGTTGTTACAAACTCAAAAAATATATCACTCGAGCTAGAAGACAACAGCGAGATAAACTTTTTTTCTAGCACCGAAATCAAAAATAGTAATTCCGAACATGGTATAGAAATCTACAATTCGAGAAGCATAGAGCACATTAACTATCACCAAGCTGGCGAATCCAACAAGAAAGCTACAGAATACTCAAAAGAGATAGAATTGGTATACGAAAATGGAATGCCAGATATGCAGCAAACGGTAGTATATGAGCACAAAGAAGAGAACAGCTTCTTCGAAGAACAGAAAGAATATGTACGATTCACGACCAACATGGTTGGTAAGTTAGACAATAAA
>RGVC01000104.1 GCA_010027485.1 bacterium
TTGTGACCACATTTTGCATTTCGAACTGCCTAACCATTGCTGAACCGTATTTAGTAAGGCTTGAAGATATACGAGGAATAATCACATCAACATCTTTGACTGTGTCACCTTTATAGTGAACCTGTGGTTTACCCTGCTCGAGTGTTACGTAGCATTTTGCATAGTTAATGACGCGAACTTCGTGCCCGCGTGCTAATGCCTCTTCCTTGAGTCTTTTGGTAGAGTAATTTTTTGGTCCTTTTGATAAGATAGCTATTTTCATGATTATTTCTCCACCTTAATTTTTTTAATTGGTTTGTTCGGTTTTCTGGTTACGTCGACTACAAATTTACCGTGAAGAGTGCGCCTACCTACAAGTATTGGGTAACGATTTTTTGAGCGATTAGCTAGCGTAAAGCTGGCTCTGATAGTTTTACCGGCTACTATGGTCTTAAACTGTACTTTATACCTATTTTCACTATGACCAAAGGAGTTTTTAATGGTTTTTACTTCATAGTCACTGACTTTGATACGCTTACCGGTGAAATATTTGGATGTTTTATCGAATAAATAGAAGCTAAGTTCATTATCTTTTACTGAAATCTTGCTGGCCCAGATAGCAGAAATGTCTGCTCCAGTATCAATTTTAGCGGGCACGCGACGAATACTCTCGTTTGGCAACGATAGGTACTCAACTTTACCGATGTGAATTAATTTATCCATAATTTTTAACCAGGCTGTTATTATACCCTTTTGGCACTAAAATGTCAATATATTTACCCTGTTAGGGTACTCTATTTTTGGACGCCTTTTACCCTTGTAAAAGCAATGTAAATTAATCCTGCAACTACCATAAATACGGCTATAAGGAGCGGCACAAGACCTGATTCGTTTAATTTCTGACGCTTCATTAAGCTACATTATCGTAGCTATTGGCTCGCAGTGCAAGTAGCTTATGCTAAATTACCAAAGTTTCTTTTTGCTATCGGTATGGGAAAATTCTTTGAGAAGATCCTGTTGCTTCTTGGAAAGCTTGGTAGGAGTATCAACTATGATGGTCACGATATGCGCACCCCTTGATGAACCCTTGATGTGGGGTAC
>RGVC01000105.1 GCA_010027485.1 bacterium
TAAGGGATATTCAGCACAAACTAACTTGACCGGATTTTATGTATATTGCCCTACATCTGGCATGACAGTTACTGTAACTATTATTTATGATAAGCAATACTCCAGTCCTATGCTTCGATACTACAACCCAATTACCGGATCCTACAGCATGGTTAAAGGAGCAACTTACGGAACCAAAACTATCGGTGGCATCACTAAGACTATAGCTACATACGATCTAACGGACGGCGGTTCTCTGGATAGTGATGGCTTAGCCAATGGCATAATAAAGGATCCGGTACTATTGGTCCTTGCTCCTAACGCTCCAGTAACAGGATTTGGTATCTATCAAAAAACACCTCTAGACAACCTCCAATATCTTGGCTTAATTGGATCTGGCATGGTTCTAACTGCACTCGGTATCCGCCGTCTTTATAAAAATCCTGCCTAAACATTGATTCGTAATAAATCTAAATTTGCTTGAAGGCATTACACCACTAAGCACTAGAATAATCATGATTTATGAGCTAAAATAAGGTTAATGCTTAGCATAATATTGCCAATTCATATTGCACTCGGTCTCATAGCTCTTGGCTATGCCGTTGGTATTGCTGTTAGGGTCAAAACTGACCCGTCTAGAGTGGCTAAATCTAGCGTACAAAGAATGTGGTTGAGCCTAGGAGGAGTTATAGTTAGTGGCTTCGGTCTAACCGTGGTTACGTCTGCTTCTTTTGGTCGTGCTTGCGCTGCTATGTCTTCATTTATAGCCATTGTAACTTTTGTACATCTTTATCAGAGTAATACTCGCCGTAGGCTTAGTTTAGCTTATTATAAAAAATAACCGCCTTAATCATACCTAAACTATACTCAACCACCAATCGTCTTGAAGTGGTATTTTAAAAATATTATTTTTTTAGCACCCAGATCATGAAGGCTGGTATTTTGTTGAGTTGATCAAAAATAGCAGGGTCTTTTTGCTTCAACTCTTCTGTTGGTTTGGGCTCAATAAGTTTTTCAATTTGAAATCCTGAGGCTTGAATTTGTTCTAACATTTTACTAAAGGTTCTGTGGTAAGCAGTCACATTATCGCCGTTCATTTT
>RGVC01000106.1 GCA_010027485.1 bacterium
TCAGCTATTTTCTTTTCTTGTTCATCATTGGCCGCTGTTGCTTTTTCTAATTCTTTATTTGCTTTAACCATCTGATAGGCTAGTGCTTCTGTATCGCTAGCTGCCGCAGGTCTTTCTAATCTCGCTTTGTTTAGTAGTTTAACAATCTCTGGCTCACCTCTAGATATCTTAGTATCTTTTTGCTGTGATCTTTTAGCAGTTTCTTCAATTAAAAAGTTTTGATATTTTTCTTCTAAACTATTAACAGCAGGGGTGATATCTTGAGGATCTATGCTTTCATAGACTGGCTCAGCCGACATGCTTACGGGATTATCTTTTGGTTGTAATCCGTTGAGCTTGCCTAAGATATCGTAGATGCCGTTGCTCATTATTTTTTCGCTTTAGGTAATTTATTTTGATTACTGCCTACTGGACTTAGTGTACCTGTAGGTAAATCATTTGTAGTTTTAGCATCTGGTGTAGCATCTGAAGCTAGTTCGATCTTAGTTTCACTTAATTCTTTAAGGATACTGTTGAAACTAGCATACGCATCGCCGGCTTTCTTGGCTTCTTGATTATCTTCATATGGTTTGTCTAATACCGCTTCACCTTTTTTATATTCATGCAATTCACTTTCACCACTTTCATTCCAACGCCATAATTCTTCTGGGTGATTTTTAGGAACAACGAAAATATTAGCCTGTGGAATACCAGCACGCTCAGCAATAATACTACGTAATTGATAGTCGTTGCATGGATATTTTAATACAGCATCCATCAAGTATAACTCTACAGTACCGTGATTAGGGAAATCAATATCGCTTTCTTTAAGTGGTAAGCGTTTTGGTTTACTTAGGCTTTCTAAACCGTAAGCGTTTAATGCTGACTCTAACGCAGTGAATTTTTCTGCTGGATCAGTATTAGCGATTTTAATACGGAATTCGTAGGTTTTTTGGCTTTGTTCTAAGTAGTTTAAAAAGTTTTTCATACGTTTGTGTCCTATATTTGTTATTTATCTTGATTGGGCGATTTAGTCCTTGGGTTTTTCACCTAGGATCTGTCTTAACAGC
>RGVC01000012.1 GCA_010027485.1 bacterium
TTGGGTTTGGGCAAAATTTTTTGCATATTGCCGAAGTATTAATTTTACCGATGTCAATCATTGTATTGGCATTGGCCAGATGTAAAAGCATTGCAGTAATTGTGCCGGTTGTGTGTTGCTGTTTTTTGATTGGCCAGGCTAGGGGGCATGCTTATGCAAGGCAACTTAATCAATATAAAAATTTATATAAACACAGTGTAGAGCTGACGGGCATTGTTCAAGATGATGGTAGCTATTCCAAATATAAACAAATGAGTTTTACGCTTAGTGATATTAGAATTAATAATCAAAAATTACCAGGTAAATTGCAAGTATCAGGTTTTGGTGCAAATGCAGTTTATGAAGGTGACAAGATTCAAGCCAGGGGCAAACTATATTACGGGTACAGTTCATATCAAGGTCGCTTGAGTTATGCCAATATTGAAGTGCAAAGCAGGGGTGATTCTTGGGTTGCAAAACTAAGGCGTCATTTTTCTGCAGGTATTAGCAATTCCTTGCCTGATCCGGCAGCCCCTTTTGCTATGGGAATTTTGATTGGACAGCGAAGTGCTTTGCCAGATAATCTTAAAAAAGATTTACTGATGGTCGGACTGACTCATATTATTGCAGTTTCTGGATACAATCTGACTATTATTTTAGAGGCCTCCAAAAAAATCATAGGTCATTCAAAACGTTTATCAACGATGCTATCGCTTAGCTTAGTGGTAATATTTTTGTTAATAACCGGGTCGAGTGCGTCAATTGTTAGGGCATCAATAGTGAGCTTACTAAGCTTGATGGCTGGTTATCATGGAAGACGCATTAAGCCATTGATTATTATTTTGCTAACTGCGGTTATCACGGCTTGGGCTAATCCAGTTTATGTTTGGAGCGACATTGGATGGTATTTAAGTTTTTTAGCATTTTTCGGGGTGCTGATTATTGCTCCTCTAATTAAAGAAAGATTAAATTGGAAAATATTTGAAAGCATTGTTGGCTCGGTGGCCTTAGAAAGTATTTGTGCAGAAATGATGGCCTTGCCGTATGTGGTTCATGTGTTCGGACAGATGTCGCTAATTGGGCTACTGGCAAATATTTTAATTGTAGGACTAATTCCCTTGGCCATGTTGCTAAGTTTGATAAGTGGGATTTTTGGGATGCTATTTAGTAATATCTCTTCACTAATTGCTTGGCCGTGTGCCATACTGCTCAATTCAATGCTTGGCACCGCCCATATTCTAGCTAGTATTCCAGGAATATTTATTGAAAATATTAAACTGAGCTTAGGCTACATGCTGACACTTTATTTACTTGTATTACTATTTATTGTTGTTTTAACTTGTCAAGACAAAAAGCCCAAAATATGTTAATCTAACAGATAGAAGTGAAAATAATCTAGTGAAGGTTTAGTTTTGAGCGGACATAGTAAATGGTCAACTATCAAAAGACAAAAAGGCGCTAAGGATGCTGCTCGTGGTGCAGTATTCACCAAACTTGGCAATGCTATAGCGATAGCCGCAAGAAGCGGTACCGATCCAGACATGAACTTTAGCTTGCGTTTAGCTATCGACCGGGCCAAGGCTGCCAATATGCCTGCAGCCAACATACAGCGCTCCATTGACCGCGTAAAAGATAAAGATGCCGCACAACTAACGGAAGTTATGTATGAAGGCTATGGCCCTGGTGGAGTAGCGGTACTTGTTGAGTGTGCGACGGACAATCTCAACCGCACTTATCCAGAAGTTAAACTGGCATTCTCGAAACATGGTGGCAACATTGCCGAAAAAGGCGCCGTAGCTTTTCAGTTTGACCATAAAGGCGTAATTAGGGTCAAGCAAACAGGTGATGCATTGATGCTAAAGGCTCTTGATGCAGGCGCTGAGGATGTTATAGAAGAATCAGACGAGTCCATAATTTATACCGACCAAAAAGAACTTGCTAAGGTTCGTGATGATCTCAGGAGTCAAGATATAAAAATTGAAGAAGCTGAGTTAGCTTACGTGCCAAATACTACAATTGCAATCACCGATGCCCAAACTGCCGGAAAAATCATACGCCTCATGGAAGCACTAGAAGACAACGCCGATGTATCTAATACTTTTGTGAATTTTGATATTGCCGACGAAATTTTGGATCAATAATGAGAATTATTGGTATCGACCCAGGAACCGGCATACTCGGGTTTGGGGTTATTGATTATGAAAAAGGCCAATCCAAATTAGTCGACGCTGGTGTTATTCGTACACCCGCTAATCAAGACAATGCCATTAGACTAGAAACAATATATGATGAGCTTTCTTCAATAATAAAAGAAACAAAACCTGATCATATGTCGGTCGAAAAATTATTTTTTGCCCAGAATGTAACAACAGCTATGGCAGTATCTCAAGCTCGGGGCGTAGTACTGCTGTGTGCACGACAATCAAAGCTTGAAATATTCGAATATACTCCACTTCAGATTAAGCAGGCTATAACAGGCTATGGTCGAGCTGATAAAAAGCAGATACAAGAAATGGTTAAAGCTATTTTGGGCTTGAAAACTATACCCAAGCCAGATGATGCGGCGGATGCGCTAGCTGCAGCAATTACCCACTCAATGACTAAAGTTCACTAAAACATATGAGATAATTAAAATATGATTGCAACACTAGAGGGAAAAGTAAGCGAAAAAATAGCAGAAATTGTAGTACTCGATGTTCAGGGTGTCGGTTATGGGCTCAATGTAAATGCTGAGGATTATGGAAGCTTGAATGCTGGCGACAAGACCAAACTGTATATATACGAACATATACGAGAGCAATCTCATGACCTGTACGGTTTTACTAAAAAAGACACTAAGGGTTTATTTGAGCAACTACTAGGAGTAAACGGCGTAGGACCGAAAATGGCCCTTAACATGCTAAGTATAGGCAACGACTCTCAAGTTAGACAGGCAATTGCCTCTGGCGATGTTAAATTTATTCAACAAACCAATGGTGTTGGTAAAAAAGTTGCTGAGCGTGTAGTTATAGAACTTAAAGATAAAGTTGGACTAGTCAGCCAAGATATTGGTAGCAGTATGTTCATCGGCGAAAGCCAGCTACTCGTTGATGAGGCTACGCAAGCGTTAATTTCACTCGGCTATACAGCCATAGATGCAGCCAAAGCACTTGAGCCAATTGACCCTAAGCTACCAACTGAAGAGCGAATTAAAAAAGCTTTGAGTGGCAGTCTATAAATGCCAATTCCTACAATTAAATTCAATAACGGCAATTACATACCGGAACTTGGACTTGGTTTATGGAAAATAAAAAACGAAGAAGAATTCAAAAATACTGTTAATACAGCACTTAATAGTGGCTATCGTCATTTTGACACTGCTCAGGTTTATGATAATGAAAAACTACTTGGAGAAGTTCTAAAAAAATCAGATATAAAGCGCGAAGATTTGTTTATTACCACTAAAATATGGCTTAAAAATTTTGGTTTCAATCACGTTGCTAAGAGTTTTGATAAATCTTTGGAAAATTTACAAACAGATTACGCTGACTTATTGCTACTGCATTTTCCTGTTACTGGATTGAGACGCAAGGCCTGGCAGGCTCTGGAAAATATCCAGGCCGAAGGCAAGGCTTTAAACATCGGTGTTAGTAATTATATGATTCATCACCTTGAAGATATGAAAAAATACGCTAAAATTACTCCTCAAATTAATCAAGTGGAAATGCATGTCTTCTTGCAACAGCCAGATCTTGTTAGATATTGCCAAGATAATGGAATAGTAGTGGAGGCATATTCACCAATTGCGCATGGTAAAGAAATGGATGACCCAGTTATAAAAAAGATAGCTATAAAACACAATAAGACTTATGCTCAAATAATGATTCGCTGGTGCATTGAGAAAGGCTTTGTAGTAATACCTAAATCTTCTACCCCAAGTCGTGTTATACAAAATATTGATGTTTTTGATTTCGAGTTGGACAAAGACGATCTTGTAGAAATTAAAAAACTCGATAAAAATTTAAGAACATGCTGGAGCCCGGTACACATACCTTAAGTTACTTTTTCGGGTATACTACTAGTAATGATTGATCGTATTTTAGACATAGCTGACGAGCCGGCTGACGAGCAGGAAGAAATTCTAGAAGTTACACTACGACCGAGAGACTTCGCTAATTATATTGGTCAAGAAAGACTGAAACAGAATTTGAAACTTTCAATTGCTGCCGCT
Organism: bacterium; assembly: GCA_010027485.1. Classification (GTDB taxonomy): domain Bacteria; phylum Patescibacteriota; class Saccharimonadia; order Saccharimonadales; family UBA4665; genus RGVC01. Next base: position 4,190 of record RGVC01000012.1, read on the forward strand.
AAAAAGCGTGGCGACAATTTGGATCATATATTACTACATGGTCCACCAGGGCTTGGTAAAACAACCATGGCTAGCGTAATCGCCAATGAAATGGGCGCACAGATACGAATTACTTCTGGGCCTGCAATTGAAAGGGCGGGCGACCTAGCAAGCTTACTTACAAACTTGCAAGATGGCGATGTTTTATTCATTGATGAGATACATAGGTTAAACCGCACCGTCGAAGAAGTGCTTTATTCTGCTATGGAAGATTTTAAGCTCGACATAATGCTCGGCAAAGGTCCATCGGCAAAGAGTTTACGACTAGACTTGCCTCAGTTCACTATTATTGGTGCCACCACCAGAACCGGTTCGCTAGCTGCTCCCCTACGCGATCGATTCGGCATGATTCATCGTCTAGAATTCTACACACCAGAAGAAATACAAAAAATTATTAATCGTGCCGCTAGTATCCTAAACGTTAAAATAAAGGATCAAGCATCGGCTGAGCTGGCTAAAAGGTCTAGGTTAACTCCAAGAATCGCTAATCGTCTTTTGAAACGAGTCCGAGACTACGCTGACGTTAATGGCGATGGAATAATTGATACTGAAATCAGCATTCAAGCTTTGAAATTGCTCGATGTAGATAATCTAGGTCTTGATACATCGGACAGGAAGCTTCTGATGGCAATCATCGATAATTATAACGGCGGACCAGTTGGAGTAGAGACTCTGGCTGCAATGACAGCTGAAGAAAGAAGTACTATAGAAGATTTTTATGAGCCATATCTCATGCAAATTGGTTTACTAGAGCGTACTCCACGCGGACGCAAAGTAACGCCTAAGGCCTATAAACATCTAAAACAGCAAAAAGAAGATTCCAAAAATTCTAAATTGTTATAATAAGGTTACTCATGCAAAACACCAACATAAATGAAAATAGATTATTCCTCGGATATGATTTAGTTAATCTTCAAAAAGGCGAGGAAATTATATTCAAGGTAAAAAGGCATCCAGTAGGAATTTTTTATGCCATGCTAATATCCATTGCCCTACTATCTTTGTTTGTTTTCTTTATTTTTTATGAACTACCTAAGATTTTAAACCAAGAAACCATGCATGTTTCGCTTATCGCTGCGGCTATATTATTAATTTGCTTTTCAGGCCTAATATTTGCTTTTAACTTTTTTTATAGCAAAATATATTTTGGTAACGGCTGGGTTCTAACGTCAGATAGTTTGACTCAAATAAGTCAGCAAAGTTTATTTCGCAAGCAATCTAGTCAGCTATCTCTTGCCAATCTGCAAGATGTTACAGCTGAACAAAATGGTCTTTTGACCCATATATTCGGTTACGGTACAGTTAAATGTGTTACGGCTGGAGATGCTAAAAATTTCGATTTGAGCTATTGCCCAGACCCTAGTTATTACGCTAAACAAATATTGAATGCCAAAGAAAAATTCGTCCAAGTTCATAAAAGTAGACTTGTCCAAAACTCGACCGATATGGCTATTGTTCCTAATCTAGATGAATAGTTAAAAAGGATTATTGCGTGCATCGTTGAATATGGCTTGCACTTGCACGCTATTATCTTGTAGATTATTGAGCTTATCTACTGTAGACTTATCAATTCTGACAGCTTTTGAGGGTTCCATTGTTTTATCAGCTGGCGCGTTTCTGTAGACCACTATTTGGATTACTAAGAAGGCGTAGCAAAAAATAATCACCAATCCACTCAACATTAGGCCATGAGAAATTATATATTTTTTTGACCTACTTATAATCGATTTGTAGTCAAGCTTTTTCATGGTTTGATATACTCGTTTAGATTTATTACAAATGTAACTTGATTGGTATCTTTGCTACTAGGATTTAGGGTGATACTGTTTACTTGAGCTGTGCGTCGATTCTTTTCCAATCCAGATAAAAAATTGATGAACTTATCGTAGGCAACTGGTTTCGATGAGTCGCTTTCTATGTTAATCATAAGTTCGTAAACACCTGGTATCTTTGCAACTTGTTTTAGCTGAGACAAGGAATCTTTTCTGCTAGGTGCTGGACCTATTCCAGTCATTAATGATGATCCAAGGTTTGAAGCAGGGAAGTTAATTGATGATAGAGTGATGCCATTTTGAGAGGCAAGATTTACAATCTCTCTTACTGCAACGGCCTGGTTCTTGTCTTCAGGAACAACGGCTTTAGCGATTTTAGTAATATCCTTGTACTTATTGATATCTTGCTTGGAACCTACTAAATTATTTTTGGCGTAGTCTAGTTGATAAGCTTCAGCTTTCTTGGCTTTTAGCTGATTGCCAGCCTTCTGAATATCTGTGTTTGCCCTAAAAAAGCTAACCATAAAAACAAAGACTAATATTATAAGAATAATAATCTGTAGACGGTAAACTTGCTTGGCATTCATTAGTTTGTCCCCTTGTTCTTTACAAGATAGGGATTATTTTTGCTGAATAAGGCTCTAACTGTAACGGTACATGCGCCGGTCTTATCTCGCCCGCCATTACATGAAATATTAACTATGTCAGCTTTCGAAAATACTTTGTTGTTCTTGTCGCTCAAATTTACTTGAAGTTGTGTGGCGGTATTATAATCTGGTGCACTGGCAGTAATATCGATAGCTCCTTGGCTTTTGTTGACCGTAAGGCTACTTAGCTTGGCTTTATCTGGAATACTGGCAGTTATTTTTTTAAATACTTCAGAAAACCTAATTTCCTGAGATAATACTTTATTGGCTAAATTGATGCTATTTTGCATACTCTGAATTTCTTTTTGAGTTGAACCGAGATTTTCAGCCTGGTAAATTTTGTTGGTTGCAGATATTTGCTGTTCATATTTTTGAGTTTCCCGCTGTATGCTCGATATGCCTGCTTGTGACAACAAAATTAATCCGATTAATGCTATAAACAATAAAACAGTCCATGTCATTAGGCGTTTATTTCTACTTGAGTATTGGTATAACTCCCGTCTTTTTGTCGGGCTGATATTAATCATGTTTTATATACCTTTTTTGGATTAATTAAGGCTAGACCGATAGCGTTGGTATACATTGATTTTTCACTTTCGCTGGGTGCTTTAATTTTTTTGCATTCTATAAATTGCCATGGATCACCGTGTCTTACCGCCATACGTAGATTTTCGGTCAGGTAATCGCTAAGTCCTGGCATATTAGCTCCACCGCCAAGTGTAACAATTTGTTTAATTGGTCGAGTGGTTCCATAGCGTTCTTCATAATACCTAAGCATCCGCCTGACTTCTTTAATGATTTTTTCAAGTGTTGGTTGCAAGGCTCTTTTTATCTCATCTTGTTTTTTACTGGGGCTAAGGCCGTATCTGGTTTTGGCAATTTCGGCTTCTTCTGGTGATATGCGCAGTATTTTTCGGATTAAGTCGGTAAAATTAAGTCCACCACCTTCGATAGTCCCACTCACAACTATGCTTTTATCGTATAGCGATATGTCAGATGATAAGGCCCCAAAATCTATAATTACCGCTGCTGAACGGCTATGTTCGTCTATCGAGAACAGCCTGCCTGAAGAGCTTAGCGTTGGTTCCACAATCAGCACTTCTAAATTGAGCATTTCAGCTACCTTCATATAAGAATCTACTATTTTTTTGGGCACGGCAACAATTAATACTTCGAGCTCATCACTAAGGGTGTGGCGAATTATTTCATAATCAATGTACAGATCCTCAATATTTACAGCAATATATTGTTCTGCTTCTAATTCTATTGCTTCTTTGATTTGTTTTTTGCTTAGACTAGGTATTTTAATTGACCTAGAAAAAGTGCGATAGGCGGGTATAGCAATGGCAACTCGATTTGTTGTAATAGTGCCTTTGATTTTTTTGTCTAACAGTTCTTTGGCTGCTTCGGCAATTATTTGGGGCTTAATTATAACCCCATCTTTAATTGCAGATCTATCGAAGCGATTATAGCCGTAACCTATAATTTTCGGTTTTCTTTCTTTAAGCCGTGCCAAATCTGAACTTTCAGATAGTTGCACTATCTTGAGTGTGTCATTACCAATATCCAAACCAAATAACGGCTTGTCGCGGTAATAAATTGGCACAGATGTTTTCATAATTTTTTACAGGTGTTTCTTATCTTAAATTATACCAGAATAAGCTTAAGCATTCTCGTTGTTAAATACTGACGACATCTTCACTGCAGGCGTCAGGGTACACTGTATTTGATATTCCCCATTTATCCCTTAAGTAATTGTTAATAGAATTAATTTGCCGGCAGGTAAGGGCCTTGTCGTAAATGATAATTTCAGAGTAGGCGCCATTAAAGTAATTCGATCCATTGCCGGGCAGTGCGCCTAAGCGCGTACCGCCAATATAGAATTTACTGAGATTAAAAGTGTAGGGCGTGCCAGCTGGTTTGAATGAGGGATTGCTGGCCACAACTTGATTGTTAATTAACAAACTAGAGCGAACAGATTTATCTTTAGCTTTGGCAAACAGGCTAGTTAATAGATTGGCTGAATTTGCACAATCTACACACTCGTGATTCAGGCCAAAAGCATCCCCTGGTGCGTATTGAGATGCAAAACCTGCTTTATCGGCAAATTTCATAAGAGGAATAATTGACTGATTAGCCGTATCATCGTTTTCGGCAGAATCTTTGACGGCGCTTATTATTCTTCCGCTATTCGCACTTGATGCGAAATTCGGTTTAATTACTGCAAAAACCGTCATTTCTTTTTTATTTTCCAACTCACTAGAGAGAGGCACAGACATAATAGAGTTGTTGAAATCAAGAGACGGCTTATTATTTAATAAATTCGGACTGATACTTGGGGCATTGCCATATGCCAGTTCTGCATTATTGCCATTACCAGATTTATCCAACCAGGAACCAACAGCTTCATTGTTGCCCGAATTATTTGTTGCGCTAGTTGAATACGAAATACTAAGCTTATTGCCAGATTTATTAATCGATCTAGAACCAAAGCCATTCACATAGCTAATCGCTAGGCCCAAACTAGCTTTATTGTTGTCATTTGGATTCCAGCCGTTGCTATTGATTATTTCTTGCACAACATCTTCAACATTGATGAATATTGTGCCACTTGGGTTACAGCTATTTTCACTATGGTCAACACTGGCATTGGTGTGCAAGGCATTAGTGTCTAATATGGTTTTAAGCTGTCGGTTTGTTGATTGATTAAAAAGTGCTGGGTTGGAGTCGTCAGGAGCTTGATAAAAGCCTCTAACTTTATGTGTCAGCAAGCCATCGATAGATTGATTATTGGAGCATTGTAATTCAAGCGTTGCGCTAGAAATGGTCGAGTTTTTTGGAACATTAAGATTTTGAAATACCATACCAACGTTTAATCGTTTGGTGGCATTTTTATTGCAAGTATCGTTGTCGAAATTGGCTGGATTGCAGTTATGAAGGCTCAAAGTAGTGCTTTTAGACGAATCGGATGATATAGCTCCATTGTCTTGACGTTCTTCAATTGTATCTCTGGTTGTATCTGATAAGTTACCATAATTAGTGCTGGATACTAATGTTTTGATTGGAACACCTGGTTTCAAGAGACTAGTATTGTCACTGGCATCTAACCAAACAAGAGGTCTATAGAAATTAGGGTTCTTGCATTTATCGGTAGACGCATTAAAGATAACTGCGCCAAAGGTTTTTGTTATTTTTGGTCTTGAAGCATTGGCCGGTAAGTACAATTTGCTTGTGCTCCTAATCGTTTTAGACAAGCCGTCGGCACTTGTGCTTAACACGTCAATTTTGAAGCTTAAACGGTAGTTGTCGTTATTTACTAAATTGGTTTCTTCCGTGCCACTAAAGTTGTCGCAATAAGCATCATTGAATTGAATTTTAGAATAATTAATTCCAGCTCTTGCTGCACTTTCAGCAGTAGCCTGGTAGCCGTTGGAAAAACTTTGATCAATAGTAGTGCTTACAATCGATAAGATACTATATGCAGTAATAGCCATCAGACTAAGTAGTAAAATTATCACCGGCATCGCAAAGCCTAGTTGATTAATCTTTTTCATAATCCCACTCGCTTAATAATTAGGTCGCTTCCGGCTATTACAGTTTCAGCATAAGCTTTGTCTTTGAGTTTTAGCGAAATTTTCACCATTGTTCCTTCTTCTGGTCTGTTGGTAGTATTGCCATTTTGATCGATATAACTTACCTTGAATTCGTCTAATTGATTGGTCAGTAATTTATCCTCTGGACAAACACTTGTCATATTTGCACTGGGGCAGGTTTGTTTGAAGTAGTTATTGCCACAGGTACTGAGGTTGCCATCAAAGGACACGACTCTCCTGTACAAATTAGTTCCTTCTGAAAAATACACAATATTTACTAGTAGAGTGTCATTACCTGGTCTTATACTTGCTGGTTCACAGCCCACGCTATTGATATATACTTTTTGACTGTCGGCTTTGCCGAAAGGTGCACTCAGGGCAGGGGTAGAAATTATTAGAACACTAGAATTGTTTACTGCTGACCAGCCTCCACTAGGCGCAAATTCATCATTCTGCCCAGCATTGAGCTGAGTAACGTAAGATGAGGCGTTTGCAGCTTCGGGTTTGATACTGGCTAAAATGTTGCCTGATTGCACTTGTAAATTTACAGCGGTGTTTTGCACCAGCAGTTGGCCATATTGGTTGAACATAAAATTCATGAGTATTGCAATAACAACCATCAATATTGGGCATATAATCACTAATTCCATCAGCGTGAAACCCTTTGAACTCAGCTTGATGAGCTTCATTAATTACTCCTTCTAATAAAGTCGCTATAGGTAACTTTTCTGAGATTTTCACCTTTGCCGTATATGACGCTAACTAGAATTTGCTTGTAATCATTGCTGGGGTTTGATACTTGAACACTAGCCGTTTTGGGGGCATTAAAAGTTGCTGGAAACGAATTAGAAAAATCTTCTACTACTGTAAATTCATCTTTGGCAGTATCTCCACCTACCTGGTCAAAGGACTTATTTTGGTATTCTTGTAGTTTCGAATACGCCAGGTTAGAGGCCGTATTCATGTTCTGAGATTTCTTATTTACTTGAGTAATTGTATTAAAGCTCGATGCAAAGGCAGTCAGCGTAATAGCTAGAACCACAATCATGACCATTAATTCAATAGCCGAAAACCCACCCGATTTTATTTTTAACTCGCTCATGCTTTATGTCTATTATAACTGAGCGGTAATAAAAATACCCCTTAAAAATAAATTTTAGGGGGTATTTAATTTTACTTAATTCAAACTTGTTTTAATAAACTGGGTTTGACCGTTGACTGTGCCTTCGTAAGTAGCTGTTATCTTATACTGAGCGCAGTTATTGTCATTGGCCTCACAAGAGGTGCCATCAGCGTCAGTAACTGTGTAAGCATAGACCTTTGCAGTTGGGTATTGTGCAAGAGCTTTGCTTTGACCTGGGTTTGAAGGGTCTACCAAGGCATTGGCGTCAATTTTTAGCTGTGATATAAAGTTAGGGTTGTTCATGTCTGTCAAAGAAGGGTAATAACCCTTGTCGGTATGAAATCCTTCAAGTGCAGTTTGTAGTGCATTTACGTCTGTTTGACGTTTACTGTTACGAGCTTTCTGCTGGATGCCACTATAGGCAGTAATAACTAAAGTTGCCAATATGCCAATTACTACAATTACTATCAAAAGTTCAACTATCGTAAAACCTTTTTTGTTAATGCGGGAAATCATTAATGCCCACCTTCCTTCATATTAAACATTTGCTATCTTTGATTATAAACATTAGCATCATCAAGTCAATAACCATATATTAATTTCCAATATTTTTAGATAAATTAGCTATTGGCCCCATTACAGAAGCAGCAATTAGGCCAACTCCAGCGCCCAGTAATATTATCAGAATAGGCTCAATAATTGATGCCAGTCCATCTATTTGAACTTCTACTTCTTCTTCGTAGAATTCTGCTACTTTCGTTAAAACACTGTCAATACGACCGGTTTCTTCGCCGACTAGTACCATTTGAGAAACAATTGGCGGGAAATATTTGCTATTTGCTAAAGGCTCACTTAGCGGACGACCATTTTTTACTTCCATGGCTGCAGATCTTAACTCTCTTTCAATGGCAACATTACCAATAGCAGCACCCGTTACTCTTAATGACTCTAGTACGCTCACCCCAGCACTCATAAGTGATGAAAATGTTCGCGCAAAACGGGCGATGGCTACTTTTTGAATTATGTCTTTAACAATAGGTGTTTTTAGTAGTAGAGTGTGATATTTCATCTTGCCCTTTGGTGTTTTTATGTAACGTGCTAAATAGATGCAAACAATTAATATAATTATTGTAAAAACAACAAAATTTGGAATTTTATTGATGATGGGTATTGGTAAAAGGCCCATAATGCTCGGTTTTACAAAAAAATCACTTACGCCAAGCATAAACTGGGTATAGACTGGGAGCTTGGCATTGGGTCCTCCTAGCGTAGTTAAGATCTTGCCAAGTTTTGGAACGATAAAAATCATAATTCCAAAAAAGGCAATTACTGTAACAGACAGAATCACGCTTGGGTACATCATGGCGCTACGAACTTTGCGCTTCATTGACGCATCTTGTTCCACCTGAGTAGCCAATCTTTTTAGTATTTCATCTAAGATACCGCCTTCTTCGCCTGCTCGCACCATGTTGACGTAAACATTAGAAAAAACCTTCGGGTATTTAGAAAACGACTCGCCCAAGCTCATACCATTTTCAACGTCTCTGCAGACGTTAGCTAATACATTTTTTAAATAATCATTTTGAATATTTTTTTGCAGAGTGTTTAGAGATCGTGGTAAGGGCACTCCAGCGGAAACCATAGTTGCTAATTGTCTTGTGAAAATTACTAGTTCACTGAGCTTCACTGATTTAGTCTGTCTAATTTTTATATTCCACATTTTTTCTTTTTGAGCTTCAATCAAGATAGGGTGCAGACCCTGGCGATGGAGAAGGGTGATCATTGCTTTTTTACTACCCGCTTCAGCAACACCGGAAATATTTTGACCATTACTCGTAGTGGCTTGGTATCTATATCTCATTATTGCTCAACAACCGTTACTCTTAGCACTTCTTCAATGGTTGTAAGTCCGCGTAGTGCCTTGATAAACCCATCAATTTGCATGGTAATCATGCCTTCTTTGATTGCTGATTGCTCAATAGCTTCACTCGTTGCGTTTGCTACAACCATTTTTTGAATATTGTCAGAGTTGGCCAGCACTTCGTAGATACCCATGCGTCCTCGATATCCAGTATGATTACACTCATCACAACCATCATCATTAGCTTTCCAGAGTCGGTTAATAGTACTTGGAGTTGTACTTAAATCATTAACTGGTTGACTGTTTTGATCTGGGCTGGTTCCTATGCCATCTTTGGCTGCAACTGTTTCAAGTTCATGAATTGCCTCAATGCCCCCAGTCTTTTGTAGATTAAAAGCAGTACCTATTTTGATCAAAGTATCGCCGTCTGGTTGGTAAGATTCAGAACAATAAGAGCAAACTTTTCGCACCAGTCTTTGCCCAACAATTACTCTTGTAGTACTAGCAATCAGAAACGGCTCAACATTCATATCGAGTAATCTTGGCAGGCCTGTGGCAGCGTTGTTGGTGTGTAGAGTGCTGAACACTAGGTGTCCCGTTAGTGCGGCTTGAATTGCTAGATCGGCTGTTTCAGTATCTCTAATTTCTCCGACCATTATTATATTTGGGTCTTGACGAAGCAGAGCTCTTAATCCGTTGGCAAAAGTCATGCTCGCCTTAACGTTTACTTGTGTTTGATTAGCTCCAGCTATATGGTATTCAATTGGATCTTCTATGGTTGAAATATTGATACTTGGAGTATTTAGTTTACTTAGAATACTGAACAAAGTAGTTGATTTACCAGATCCAGTTGGACCAGTCACTAGTACCATGCCATGTGGTTGCAAGATGGCATGATTGAGATTCTGCAAGGAAGAGCCCCAAAAGCCTAATTCCTTGAGGTCGGCAGGCTTAGTTGACTCGTTAAGTATTCTGATGGCCGCTTTTTCGCCATTTAATACAGGCATAGTTGAAACCCTAAGAGCATAAACCGTGCCTCCAATTTCCATTTTGAAGCGCCCATCTTGTGGAGCCCTGTGCTCATCAATCTTTAAATTACTTAAAATCTTAATCCTACTAATTACAGAACCTAGCATTTTAAGCGGTAGTTTATTGGCCTCTTTCAGCATGCCGTCTATTCTGTATCTAACAGTTACGTAATCGTCTCGAGGTTCAATATGGATGTCACTCGCACCAGCCTTAACTCCGTAATCAATAAGTATACTAACGGTTTTTGCTGAAGGGGAATCTTCTGCCATATCATTGTCTGGTTTGTCGACAATAGCTTCTACTGGCTTGTCATTTTGAATAACCTTAGTTAGTTCGCTATTGATATTATCTCTGTAAAGATCCAGCGCTTCATATAAAAGTGTCCTAGTGGTTATGTATACTTTTATGTTGGCGCCGAGCTCTTTATGAAGGTAATTAATGGCCTGTACATCATCTGGGTCTTCAAGGGCTACCTGCAAATCTCCATTTGTTTCTTCGCCAAAAACAATTGCATTGTATTGTCTGGCTATTTCTTCTGGCAATTTCTTGAGTGTTGATATTTGAATGTTGTTTATTGCAATCTCTATGAATGGGATATCAATTTCTTCAGCGTATAACTTGGTCAGTTCCGCTTCTGTTAACAGGTTATTGGCAATTACCAAATCCTGCAAAGCCCGATTTTGAGCTTTTTCTTGAGTTTTTAGATTATTAATTTGATCCGGACTTATTCTGCCGGTACTATTTAATATTTTTTCGACTAGAGAATCAGCAATACGCATAACTTAATGACCCATATCTTTCATCGCCCCAGTGCAGTTCATGCAAAAACCTGGGTAATTTACGGGTTTATCCTGACTACTTCTGCAAGAGCCTGAAACGCACATATAAGCAGTGCTGTAGCTATCCCAAGTATCTTTTACCCAAGGTTCTTTAGGGAAGGTTTTTTTGCACGTTGCTGTATCCCCTGGATTACAAAAACTGAGTGTTACCTGATAAGTTTGCTTGTTGCCATTATCGTCTGCCGGCCAATTATTGAAACTATAAGTACTGCCTTTCCAAGGGCCACTAGGCCAGTCGGCCTTATGATTGTCGTTTTTTATAAATTCATTTAGTCCACTGGGAATAGAACCAGGAGAATCAACTGGAAAATCATTATATTTGGCAGCATACATCTGTGCTGCGTTAACAATTGTATTCATATCGCTCATAGCTTGGGCATGTTTAGCCTTTTCTCTGCTGATTGGCACAATCACAGCAGTTGTTATCGTTGCTAAAATGCCAATAACAGAAATAATTATAGTTAGCTCGATGAGCGTAAATCCACGTAATTGATGTGTCTTATTTTGTCCACCCATCTTCATATAATCATACCAACTTCGGTGCAAAAGCAGAAGCATTTTAGTTTATTAAAATTACATTAAAATTTAACCATAATCAAAGCTGTAGCAATTTCTACTCATAAATTAATCGTTTAAAGTGTTAAAATATATTAAACAGGTTAAAGCCATTAATTAATAATTTCAGGAGGCAAAAGTGGCAGATTCGAAAGCAGCAAAGAAGACTAAAACCAATAAAGATAGTAGTGCTACCGAAGGCAAGGAAAAAGCTCTAGGTTTAGCCATGGAAACCATTGAAAAACAGTTTGGCAAAGGCTCAATCATGAAATTGGGTGATGCCTATTCAGCCAACGTCGAAACTATACCAAGTGGCAGCATATCGCTCGATTTGGCACTAGGCGGAGGCATTCCAAAGGGTCGTATCGTAGAAATCTACGGACCTGAATCATCTGGTAAGACTACTATAACTCTACATGCTATCAGCGAAGTCCAAAAACGCGGTGGCACCGCTGCGTTTATAGATGCAGAGCATGCACTTGATCCGTCATACGCCAAGCGTATTGGCGTAGATACCGAAAACCTATTACTTAGTCAGCCAGACAATGGTGAGCAGGCACTAGAAATTGTCGAAACATTAGTCCGGTCCAACGCCGTAGACCTAATTGTTGTAGATTCGGTTGCCGCACTTGTGCCTCGAGCAGAAATAGAAGGCGAAATGGGCGACAGCCACATGGGTCTTCAAGCTCGATTAATGAGCCAAGCCCTACGCAAACTAACGGGCATAATCAGTCGCTCCAAAGTTACGGTTGTATTCATCAACCAAATTCGTATGAAGATTGGAGTTATGTTTGGTAACCCAGAAACAACTACCGGTGGTAACGCACTGAAGTTTTATGCCTCAGTTCGCATCGACATCAGACGCATCGGTCAAATTAAGCAGGGTGAAGAAATAATAGGCAATCGTACTAGAATTAAAATAGTTAAAAATAAAATTGCTCCGCCGTTTAGACAGGCTGAATTCGACATTATGTACAACCAAGGTATTTCTAGGAGTGGAGACATTCTAGATCTAGCTGTAGAACATAACCTTGTCGAAAAATCAGGGGCTTGGTATGCCTATAATGAAGAAAAAATTGGCCAAGGAAGAGAAGCTGCTAAACAGTATTTAGATGAGAATCCTAAAATTCAAAATGATCTTGCAGATAAAATCATGAAGGCATCTAAAGACAAGGAATAAGACTAAATGAAGCGTGCTGTTATTCTTCACGGTACCAATGCCTCGCCAGACAAGAACTGGTTTCCTTGGTTAAAGAAATTTCTAGAGCAACACGACTATCAAGTCTGGGTCCCTGAATTACCACACAACGACACACCCAACAGGTTTACTTACAATGATTTTTTATTGAATTCTGGCTGGGATTTTGCAGACAATTTAGTAATTGGACATTCCTCAGGGGCTGTTTCAGTGCTAAATCTAATTAGTGATGAGCGTTGTCCCAAAATTAAAACTGCTGTGATGGTAGGTGTTTGGACAGATAACGCTGGCACTCACCTTGATCCGGAACGATTTAAGGATTTGTTTCCTGAAAATGGCTTTAATCCGGTACTGCTAAAGTCTAAAAGCGATAATATGCTTTTTGTGCACGGAGAATTAGATCCGACTTGTCCTTTAGAGCAAGCCGTAGCTTTGGCTAAATCCACATCGAGTGACATGGTGATAGTTTCGGGCGGAAACCATTTAGCAGCAGACTATCCAGAACTACCTCAGCTAACATCGGCTCTTCAATTACATGGCTGGCTATGACAATTACAGCTATAAAAAAACAGGTCAAAAACCCAGACAGATATTCCATTTTTATGGATGCCCGCTACAGTTTTTCACTTAGTAGTGAAGCTTTACTGAGCAGTGGTTTAATTGTCGGGCAAGAATTAACGGCCGAAGAACTAAAACAGCAGAAAGAGCAATCGGCTGACGATAAAATGTACAATGCGTGCTTAAATTTAATTGCCAGAAGAATGCGATCAAAAGGTGAAATCGAGCTATATTTGAAGCGAAAAAAGGTATCCCCTACTCTGTTAAGTAATATACTTAACAAGTTAAGTGAAAAAGGCCTGATTGATGATAAAAAATTTGCTAGCAGTTTTATTAATGACCGTAACTTATTAAAGCCAACTTCGCGCCGTAAATTAATTCTTGAATTACGTTCTAAAAATGTTCCGGGCGATATCATTAACGAGGTTACTCAGGATGATAATCAGCAAGAAAAGACCAACTTAATCAGAATAGTTGAAAATAAAAGGCGCCAGAGTAAGTA
>RGVC01000013.1 GCA_010027485.1 bacterium
CGAAATTTAGAAGGCCAAAAAATAGCGATTGCTAGCTCTGGCATTACAAAACGTAAAGGTAATAACTGGCATCACATAATTAATCCTGAAACCAAAAAACCGGCTGAAACAGACATATTAGTAGCAACCGTGGCGTGTGGCAATGCAACAGAAGCAGATGTTATGGCAAAAACTTTGGTGATATTGGGGTCAAAAAAAGCCGAAAAATTATTTCATGACAATATATATTATGCCGTTGCACTACAAATAGTTCATAATGATAATGTAAAGATTAAAAAGTTTGGAAATATAGATTGATTCACCTAGAGCCTGCTCACTTACTGGCCGCAGACAACTTGCAACTCGCTGTTCACCGAGCTACCGCTACCTGGAAATGGTATGTAGTTAGAGCTTCTGGATTTCTAGCCGCCGGACTATTATTTGCACTCATGATTTCTGGAATCGGACAAGTGACGGGGCTAACTTATAAATACGTTGAACCACTGAAAGCTTGGGCAATACATAAAGCCATGGCCATATCTCTATGTGTCGCTGTTTTGATACATATACTTTTTATTCTTTTAGATACTTATGTGCACTTCTCTCTCGTACAAATTCTAGTTCCTTTCCAGTCTACCTATACAACGGGGGCAAAAATTGCCAACATCAGTATAGGCAGTTTGGGAGTTAGTTTAGGCATTTTAGCTATGTACGGCACCTTCATAATAGTCGCCAGTTCACTAGGCATCATCAATAAATACAAGAAAACCTGGAAATGGCTACACTACTTAAGCTACGCTGTGTTTGTGATGGTATTTGTACACGCCCTATATACGGGATACGACCTAACTCACGGCGTATTAAGAGCTGGCTGGATACTTGCAATGCTAATTGTGATTGTAGCCGTTATTAGCCGACTGAAGCGCTCGGGTAGCCTTAAGATCAACAAAGACGAGTAGCACTAACTTGCAATTAACAGAGTAAAAATGTTATAATAACTCTTATGTCAAATCATGAACAAATCATTATGGCTATGACAGCCGACAGCATTACGGCAACTGATGTTTCTGAACATTCTGCTGCAGTTAATGACGCCCACGGTCATGAGCATTCACATGACCACGGCCATGATCACTCTCACGACCACGACCATGCACACGAATCACATGCTACAGATGAAAAACTTACTATAAGACAGCGCATGGGTAATTGGATTATTGGCAAAACTGGAATTATGCAGAACCAGCACATTGAAAACATTACAGCCGCAACCTGTTGCGGAGCAGTTTGCCGCGGCGACCTTCCAATCGTAGCAGCCTACCTTGGAACAACCGCCGTAGCAGCCCTACGCACCCCAAAAAATAAAACCGAATCAACCCCAGCCGAATAATAAAAACGAAAAAAGCTTAGCAGTACAAAAAAAGTCGACACTATTGTCGACTGTTTTTTTGGAGGGCCCAGTGGGACTCGAACCCACGACACCCTGCTTAAAAGGCAGGTGCTCTAACCGGCTGAGCTATGGGCCCAAATTCCATAGCTAATTAACTTCTTACATTATGCTGATTTTTGTAAAAAAGTCAATGATTGACTAGTGTTTCTTGTGCTTGCCGTGCCCACCTTTTGGACGTTGCATCCAAAGAAATAGTAAGCAAACTACGGCGCTGCCGCCTACTATTATTATTTGGGCTTTTTTGATCTGCGAATAAATGTCGGAGTTTAATATGTCGGAGCTAATACCACTTGGCAATAACGGAACAACCAAAAGTGCACCTAACAGGCCGACTCCAGCCGCTGGCAATATATTAAGAATCATTTTAAGTGAACCGTGGACTGATTTAATCATGAATATTGATGTGAGAACTACGGGTGTTAGAAGCAAAAACAGTCTTATGTTGTTATCGGTCGGATTAACTATGCCCTGAACTTGCGGGGTTAATAAATTTACGAAATTACTAGATTCAGGACCAACATACTGGACTAGTACATTGCCTAGGCATAGACTCAAGAAAACTAGGGATGCGCTAATTCTACCGAGCATCAGAATAATTACTGGCAAGAGTATGATTGCGCCTAAAATAATAGCTGGATTCATGCTTTTATTTTAGCATGAGCGAGTTGTTTATTAGGCGCCGACTTTATCTTTGCGACGTCCAGATTTAGCAACTTGTTCAGCGTAATCTACGATGCTTGATGCAACGTTGCGACCTGTAACTTTTTCGATATTAAATCCAGGGCTAGAATTTACTTCTAGAACCAATGGTCCACGCTGACTGCGCATCATATCTACTCCACAAACTGGCAATCCCATCGCTTTAGCTGCTTTTTGAGCTGTTTTACGCTCTTCTGGCGTCAGTTTAATTGCAGTGCCTTCGCCGCCTAAGTGAATATTTGATCTAAAATCATCATCAAGACTTTGTCTGAGCATACTTGCTACGACCTTGCCGTTTACTACAAATGCACGAATGTCTACACCAGCACTTTCTTTAACAAATTCTTGTACTAAAAAGTTTACGCCCTCTACATAAAAAGCCTGCATCACAGCAAGGGCAGCTTTAGGAGTTTCGGCTAGTACTACACCGTTGCCGTGAGTGCCACGAGCAACTTTGATGATTACAGGTGCGCCACCGACTTGCTCCAAAACGTCATCAAAATCTGCCGTTTCGCGCACAAAAACTGTTTTTGGAATACCAACACCAGCCTTCGCTAATAGCTGCATACTGCGCAATTTATCTCTTGAACGAACAATCGCTATAGAACTAGTGATGGTCGGAATGTTTTGCATTTCAAACTGCCGAACCATAGCCGAACCATATTTAGTGAGATTTGAAGCGATTCTGGGAATTACTACATCTAGGTTTGATATAGTCTTACCTTTGTAGTGTATTTGGGGCTTGCCCTGCTCTAGAGTAACGTAGCATTTGGCATAATTAACGATTCGTACTTCGTGGCCACGAGTTTTGGCTTCTTCTTTTAATCTTTGAGTGGAATAATTTTTAGGGCCTTTTGAGAGAATTACAATTTTCATGTTATGCCCCTTTCTTGATTAAAGTTATCTTATTTTTCTTAGGTTTTATTGATACATCAACCAAAAACTTTCCATGCAAAGTTCGGCGGCCAATCAATACAGGATATTCGTTATTAGCGCGATTAGCTAGCGTAAATGTTGCAAGTATGCGTTTACCGCCTAAAATAATTGGTATTCGTACTTTATATCGCAGCTCTGTTTGACCAAAAGAGTTCTTAATTGAAGAAATCGAGAAGTCTGATGTGGAAAGCTTTTTACTATTATAGTAAGGAGATTTCTTATCAAATAGTGTGTAGTAAATTCTATTGTTCTTCCTTTCGATATTTGTTGCCCAAATAGCTGAAATATCAGCACCGGTGTCTATTTTTGCTGGAACATTAGCAAGCTTCTCACTGGGCAGTGAGATATATTCAATCTTACCGATGTGTATTCTGTTGTCCATAGCCTTTACTGTTCAATATTATACACTGACAGGACTATTTTGTCAATGTATTTCCCCTGTTGGGGCTAAACTTATTTAGCGCCCTTCACGCGC
This sequence comes from bacterium, assembly GCA_010027485.1. Classification (GTDB taxonomy): domain Bacteria; phylum Patescibacteriota; class Saccharimonadia; order Saccharimonadales; family UBA4665; genus RGVC01. Next base: position 3,540 of record RGVC01000013.1, read on the forward strand.
ACAAAAGCTAGATAAATTAGGCCCGCTACTACTAGAAAAACTGCTATTAGCAAAGGAATAAGCCCATCATTATTTAATTTGTTTAATTTCATTAGCTTTTATTATCGTTGCAAAAATACATTTAGGCAAGTAGCTTATGCTAATTTACCAGAATTTTTTCTTGCTATCACCTGAGTTGAATTCTTTCAGTAATTCTTGCTGTTTTTTGGTAAGTTTGGTTGGAGTATCAACAATTATCATAACTATGTGTGCTCCACGACTATTGCCTCTGATGTGCGGGACTCCATGATTAGATAATTTGAAATCAGATCCTGACTGTGTACCCGCTGGAATTTTCATGGTTACTGGGCCATCAACCGTATCAACACTAACTTCTGTGCCAAGTGCCGCCTGCACCATATCGATGTGCTCTTCACTAAGAATCAAATCGCCTTCACGAGTGAATTTTTTATGAGGTTTAACCCTGATGTTTACGTATAAATCTCCTTTAGGGCCGTTGGCAATTGCTTCACCGTGTTCTCTTAATCTAATTACTGCCCCATCGTCTATTCCGGCAGGAATTTTTAATTTAACGTCCTGCTTTTTATGTTTAGTACCTTTGCCCTTACAAACTGTACAGTTTTTTTCTGGAATTTTACCCTTGCCACCGCACTTTGGACAAACAACTGCTTGCTGGATGTTACCGAAAACAGTTTTCATAACATTAGTTACCTGACCAGCGCCCTTACATTCATCACAGGTGTGCAGTTCGTGTCCAGGCTCAACAGTTTTACCCTTGCAATGCTCGCAAGTGTCTTCGATGTTCATATTCATTTTTACTTCAGTGCCAAAAATGGCATCTTTGAATGAAATTTCGACTCCTGCTTCTACGTCACGGCCCCGAGTTTGTTGCTGAGAACGGCCTGAACCGCCACCACCACCAAAGAAGCTGCTAAATATATCGCCTAGTCCCAGGTCTCCAAAGTCGAAGTTTACATTTTGACCTTGACCAAAACCACCAAAAGGATCACTGCCGCCACCAGCGCCACCGCCAACCCCAGCATGACCAAATTGATCATAACGTTTTCGCTTATCTTGGTCTTTTAAAACTTCGTATGCTTCATTGACTTCTTTGAACTTAGCTTCATCGCCACCACGATCAGGATGGTGCTCAATTGCGGCGCGCCGAAAGGCCTTTTTCAACTCATCGGCAGAAGCAGATTTGCTTGCTCCCAATACTTCGTAATAATCTCGTTTACTGGCCATATTCCCCTATTTTACTTGGTAAAGCTCGAGATTATGAAATCTTTAGGCTTTTTTGTTATCTTTCTCTTCGTCTACAACTTCGCCTTCGATTGGCTCATCGCTTTTTTTGGAATCGTCTTCGCTGTCATCCTTAGCTTCGTTTTCCTTCGAAGCATCTTCGTACATCTTAGCGCCAATTGGCATTATTTTATCGTTTAATTCTTTGCTAGCACTCTCTAATGCTTCTTTATCGGCCTTTTCGTCTTTAACAATTTTTTTAGCAGATTCAACGGCCTCATCAATTGTTTTCTTGTCATCATCGCTAAGTTTTTCATCGTTATCTTTCTTCATTTTTTCAGCTTGGTAAACAGCGCTATCAAGAATATTTCTAGCTTCAACTTGTTCTTTTTTAGCCTTGTCTTCTTCGGCATGAGCTTCGGCTTCTTTGGCCATTTTTTCAACTTCGCTCTTATCAAGGTTGCCGGAGCCAGAGATTGTAATACTCTGCTCTTTGCCAGTGCCCTTGTCTTTGGCAGTAACATTCAAGATACCATTGGCATCGATGTTGAATGTTACTTCAATCTGAGGCACGCCTCTTGGTGCGGATGGAATACCATCTAGCACAAAGCGTCCAAGGCTCTTATTGCCTTCAATCATATCGCGCTCACCCTGACCAACATGAATTTCTACTTGAGGCTGGTTGTCGGCAGCGGTTGAAAAGACTTCGCTTTTACTGGTTGGAATAGTAGTGTTTCGTTCAATCAATTTGGTCATCACACCACCCATAGTTTCAATACCTAGACTCAGTGGAGTTACATCCAGTAGCAACACGTCTTTAACATCACCCTGAAGCACACCACCTTGAATTGCGGCACCAATGGCAACTACTTCGTCGGGGTTAACGCCTTTCATTGGGTCTTTGCCAAAAATATTCTTAACCTTGTCTTGAACAGACGGCATGCGTGTCATACCACCAACCAAAACTACGGCATCGATATCGCTGGCCTTAAGCCCAGCATCTTTTAGGGCTTTCTCGCAAGGAGCAGCAGTCTTATCGATTAGCTCACCAACTAAGTCTTCAAGCTTGGCGCGAGTTAGTTTGTGTTCGAAGTGTTTTGGTCCTTCAGCATCAGCGGTCAAGAATGGTAGGTTGATATTTACTTCTTGAGCACTACTAAGTTCAATCTTGGCTTTTTCAGCTTCATCACGCAGTCTTTGCATGGCAGCGTTGTCATCTTTGATGTCGATGCCATGTTCTTTTTTGAACTCATCTGCAAAATAATTTATAACTACTCGGTCAAAGTCGGCACCGCCTAGATGTGTGTCGCCGTTAGTGCTCTTTACTTCAAATACACCGTCTCCAAGTTCTAGAATCGACACATCGAAAGTACCACCACCCAAGTCGTATACGGCGATTTTTTCATCTGTTTTCTTGCCTTTATCTAGTCCGTAGGCTAGAGCGGCAGCGGTCGGCTCGTTGATGATTCGTTTAACTTCAAGACCTGCAATTTTACCTGCGTCTTTAGTAGCTTGACGCTGAGAGTCATCGAAGTAAGCGGGTACGGTAATTACAGCTTCGCTGACAGTGTCACCAATAAAAGCTTCGGCGTCGGCCTTTAGCTTACCAAGAATCATGGCACTGATTTCTTCAGGACTATATTCTTTGTCGCCCATCTTTACTTTCACGCCATTGCCACTTTTTATAATTTCATAGCCCATAAGCTTTAGGTCGCGCTGAACTTCTTCGTCTTTAAAATTGCGACCAATTAAACGTTTAACCTCATATACCGTGTTGGTGCTATTGGTAACTTGCTGGCGCCTAGCTACCTGACCTACCAAGCGTTCGCCGTTTTTATTTACAGCCACCACACTCGGAGTAGTACGATTGCCTTCAGAGTTTGTAATAATTTCAGCATTACCAGACTGCATAACAGCCATTGCTGAGTTTGTAGTTCCTAAATCGATTCCGATGATTTTGCTCATATTAGTTACCTTTCTTTGGTTAAAGCATTATTCTACTAATTTATATCTAAATTCTAAATAATTAGCACTCTCATGTCAAGAGTGCTAATATTACTTTTTTTACAACAGCTACTGTTGTTTGACTCGAACCATGGCGTGCCGTATAACGTCGTCGCCTATTTTGTAGCCTGATTGGAGCTCTTCACTAACTATTTCTTCTGTTCCTTCACCATCTTCCATGCTGACGGCCTCGTGCAAATTAGGATCAAAATGTTCACCAACAGTTTTAATCTTTTCCACACCCATATTCGATAAAGTGCTTTCGAACTGCTTAACTAGTACCGAAACACCTTTTACGTAGTCATTATCTTCTAAGTCTTCAGGTACATGCTTAAGAGCCCTATCAAAATTATCTATAACTGGTAAAAGATCGGTAATAACCATAGATTTAACACGACTTCTAAGTGACACTAAATCGTCTTCGTGACGGCGACGAATATTGGTGGCGTCAGCTCGTTCACGCTGTAAGGCCTCGGTTAATTCGATGATCTTAGCATTTAAAGCTTCGACTTCAGGATTACTTTTTGGTGTAACTTTTTTTGATTTATTCATATAGAACCTCCTCTAATTCACGTCCAGCTTGAGCTACTAGTCTCATGACTTCACGGTAACTTTGACGAGTTGGACCAAGCGTGCCGATGTAACTTCTATCACTAAAGGGACTACTGAAACGACTAATTATAAGGGTACATCCTGCAGCCCGTCCAATTGGGTTTTCGGCGCCAATGTATACGCTAAGCGGCTCATTGGGGGCAGCTTCTCTTAGCCAGGGCTCTAGATTGTCTAATAGCTGAGCAACTTGTTGGACATTATTGTGATTTTCAGCTCCCATGCGAAGGCTGTTAGCAAATTCAGGTTGTCCAAACAAATTACTAAGCCCACTTATATACAATTGATTACCGATAGTTGCAATGCCTAGGTTATGAGTTAATTCTACTAGTGTATCTACTGCGTTTCTTATCATGCGCTCCGGTGCACCAGCATTTTGAACGCGAGCTGTGAGTGCTTTTTGGGCTCTGTTTTCAAGATGTTTTGGCTGAATACCTTCGGTAATGTGATTAACGTAAAAGCGGTAGCCTTTGTCGGTAGGGATGCGTCCAGCACTGGTATGAGGTTGCATTATAAAACCAAGTCGCTCTAATTCAGACATTTCTGAACGAATAGTAGCTGAGCTCACTTTGAAGACTTTAGCTAACAAGTTACTTCCCACGGGGCTAGCCACTTCGGCATACTGTTCAACAATGGCACTTAAAATTTTCTGCTGTCGTGGTGTCATATTAGTAATAATATTACAGTTTTGGCACTCGCTAGTCAAGAGTGCTAATTAGTCTAGCGAATCAATAAGCTGTTCGGTTTGAGTGTAAAGCTGTTCAGCTAATTTTCTGGCTTGTGTGCTGTCAGTATCATCTTGCTCGTCCATTTTTGCTAGAGTGTTTACTTGCTCAACTGCATTTTGTACTGAATCATTAATTACGAATTTATAGTAATCCCTATCAAGTGCCGTAGACAGTTCTTTAGCGGCGCTAATCATACGATTCTTATATTCTGTAGAGTTCATCTCGCCACGACTAGTGATGCGCCTCTGCCATTCATCAAAATTAGGTGGTAGCAGAAAAATCACCAAAGTATCAGCTTTGCGCATGATGGCGCTATCGGCACCAGCTATTTCGGCATCTGTTATAGCAATCTTTTCAGCTTCCTTGGCTTTTTCTAGTTCCCGAACACTTATGCCAGAAACTTGCTGATTATGTATAACGGCCGCCTCTAGATATTTACCGTCTTTGATGTCTACCAGTACCTCTTCTTCGCTCCTAAACCAATACTCCACACCGTCTTTTTCCATCACCCCGTCGTTAGATCTAGGATTTCTAGTGGTATCAGAAACAATAAAATAATAATCACCCGTCTTCATGAGTTCGCGAATAACCGTATTGCGACCACTAGATGTCGGTGCCACCAAAAGCACCAGCTCCACCTGCGACAAAGTTAATAGCGACTGCCTTGAAGGCTGATAATCCATTAACAAAGCATTAAATTCATTAATATTCTTTAAATTATTGGGCATATATAAACTATACATTGTTTATTGGCATATATTTAGTGACATAATAGATATAGATATTATTGACAACAATGCTTATGTTTCAATATAATACATATATATTAATAAAAAAGAGAAATTTATAATGAAAAAATTTAGTAAAAAAAATAATGGCTTCAGCCATTTTGAATTAGTGCTTCTAGTAGTAGTTGTAGCGATAATAGCCTCAGTAGGCTTTTTTGTGTATAACAAGAATAACAATAAGTCCAAGGCTGACAGCGTTACGCAAATATATACTAGTAGGGTCACCTGCGAGATAACGGCAGTAAATAGTAATCCAAAATATGGTACTGTTCAGCGGCCAATTATTACTGTTATCAACAAAAGCAATGGGATATTATACAGTCGTGAATGACAAAACCACAGACTACCCTCTAGACTTAGGAATGGTTAAAAATGGCACAAGAAAGAATAGATATCTTCCAAAATTACGTGTTCCGTATGCTGATTCAAGCAATATAGCTTCTTTCGGTGTAGATTATGCCGACCCAATAAATAATATTTTCTTTAAATGTAGTAAAAGTTTCACGCTTCCCAGAGAACCAGTAACACCAGTTACTGTATATAGATATAAGCTTGCTTATATAGATCAATGGATATTAAATACTGACCCAAACTTGAGTAAGAACGTTGACTTCAAGGGATTTAGGATAGAGCCTGGAAAAGAGTTCAAAGCTTTTGACAAGAGTGTAATTGGTACTAAGCCGGTATACGCGCTTATTGGCGGTGGTGGGGTTGTGTACTCCAATAAGACTGATGAGATTGCGAATTGCAAACAGCCAAATTGCAGAAAAGGTGATATGGCATTATTCTACGCCTATGAAAAGGAAACTAACGACAGAATACCGATCTACTCTGTCAAAAAAATTTACGCACCTTCAAATGATATGATAATTTTCTACACCCCCGACTTGAGCGAAGCACAAAAGTTTCAGAAAAATTACGGCTTTGAAGTGACAACTGCCTTCTGGGCACAGAAGTAATTAGTCGCGTTTTAACATTACGGTGAAGGCTTCGGCGGGTATGTCTACTTTGCCGAAACGCTTCATGCGTTTTTTGCCCTTGGCTTGTTTGGCAAGAACTTTCTTTTTACGTGATACGTCTCCGCCATAAAGACCTGATGTAACGTCTTTCCTGAAGGCGCTGATGTCTTCGCGGGCTATGAAGCGTCCGCCAATAGCAGCCTGCAAGGCAACCTGGAAGTTTTGCCTGGGAATAACTTCTTTTAATTTTGCAACAATATCTCGGCCTATTTTATCGGCCTCAGAACGGTGTACCATTAACGATAGTGAGTCTACTTTTTGGTGAGCAACATAAAAATCTACTCTGACTAAATCTTCAACTCGGTAATCATCTAATTCGTAGTTAAATGATCCGTAACCGCTAGTAATACTTTTTAACTGGTCATAAAAATCAGTTAGCAAATTAGCCAGTGGTGCTTCGAAACTAACGAGCGCTCTTTGGTCGACATAACTGAGATTAGTCTGTAGTCCACGCTTACCAGAAATTAGCTGAATAACAGAGCCAACGTATTCCTTGGGGACAACTATTTCACCCTTTATCCAAGGTTCAGCAATTTCTTGAATCTTGGCTACATCGGGCAAATCAGCCGCACTTTTAATGTCAATTTCTTCACCGCTTAGCATTCTTACTTTGTAGTCCGTGGACGGATTGGTCACAACTAAATCCAGATTATATTCCCGTTCTAATCGTTCACGAACAATGTCCATATGTAGAAGTCCCAAGAAACCGATCCGTACTCCAAAACCTAGTACGGGTGAATTTTCTGGTGAAAATTGCAGGGCTGAGTCACTGAGTGACAGCTTTTCGATAGCGTCTTTAAGCTCCTGGTAATACTCATTGCTCTCAGGGAAAAAGCCGGCATATACAAACGGGCTTATTTCTTGATAGCCCGGCAGTTGCTCGGTTGCCGGATTGGAAGCTAGCGTAACAGTGTCGCCTACTTTGGCATCGCGAGTAGTTTTTAAGTTGGTTACAATGTAGCCAATTTCGCCAGTGCCTAGTCTGGCTTCGGGAGTCATGTCAGGTTTCAGTGAACCAACTTCCAGCGCCAATCCACTAGCCGATGTTGCCATCATTTTTATACCAGCAGATTTATCTATATGTCCATCGAAAACTCTAACATATAGAATTACCCCTCGGTAATCATCGTAGTAACTATCGAATATTAGAGCACGCGTCTCTGAAGCCAAAGAATGCTTAGGAGCAGGAATTTTATGAATTATAGTGTCCAGTACTTTATCGACGCCTTCGCCAGTTTTTGCAGAAATTTTTAATATGTCTTGCTTGTCACAGCCTAGTAAGCTAATGATTTCAGCACTCACTCTTTCAACGTCGGCAGCTGGTAAATCAATTTTATTTAAGATTGGAATAATGGCAAGATCAGCAGCCATAGCTAAATAAACATTAGCTAGCGTTTGAGCCTGGATTCCCTGTGAAGCGTCAACGACAAGTAATGCGCCTTCACAAGCTTCAAGACTTCTAGAGACTTCATAACTAAAATCGACGTGCCCAGGAGTATCTATAAGGTTTAACTCGTGATTATCATAGGCCATACGAACTGGAGCAAGTTTAATAGTAATGCCCTTTTCACGCTCAAGATCCATACGGTCTAAAAGCTGAGCTTTCATATCGCGTTTCAAGACAGTTCCAGTTAGCTCTAATAAGCGGTCGGCGAGCGTAGACTTACCATGATCAATATGAGCAATAATACAAAAATTACGTATATGTTTTTGGTCCATTTAGCTTATTATACCATAAATAACAGAGGTAGCCAGCTAATTACGTACAAGCTTTTTGAAAAATACTTTCCCACGGTTCATGACAGGACGAACTTCTTCAAGCCCAAAAAGAGATGACAGGGTTATATGCACCATAAAAACCACGAATGCAATTAGAGATAGTTTAGTGCCAAGTGTTATAAAACCTTTGTCGTTAATGTTGAGCGGGTAAAGTGACAACATAATAAATGCCGCAACAACCGTGAACCCAGAAACTGAAAATATTTTTAGTACCCCACCAAGGAATTTAAGATCAAATAATTTGGGATCTCTGTAAAGCATCACTGACCCCAAAATTAAAACTTCTGTTGCCGCTACGATGGATTGAGCCAGCGCCAAACCTGAAACACCGTAATTACTAGGCTTGGCCAGTGTTACTGCCAAGAATACGTTCAATGATATGGCGATTAAGGAAACAATTAGAGGAGTTTTGGTGTCTTTTTGAGAGTAAAACCACCTAGATATAATCGAATAAATAATTCGGAAGAATATAGCTAGAGCTAGATAGCCAAAAATTGTGGAAATTTGTTGGTTACCATTGGTATAAATTAGTCGCGATAAATATCCACGAGAGAAGTATGAAAATATAACAATAGGCGTGCTAATCCAGATTATAATCCTAAGAACTTTAAGAAAATCACTTCTAAATAAATCTGGACGACCTTGACTCAATCGAGCATTAAGTCTAGGAAAAGCGGCTGTAGAAATCACAGCTCCAATCAGCATTATAGGAGCAGTACTTAGTATGTAGGCGTTGGTGAAATAGGTAATGTTGCCCGGACCGAGTCCACTGGCAATATGAGTTTCAACAACTGATTCAACCTGGTCAACTCCTTGGTCTAAAGATCTCGCAGGTAAGTTTCTTAAGACTGTTTTTAGGTCTTGGTTTTTCCACTTAATTGTAGGCCGCCACTTAAAATGTGTGCGCCTGAGCCCTAACATAACAATAACTAGCTGCAAAACTGCTCCAATTAGAGCACCAAGTCCGAGTCCAACTAAACCAACAGTGTCTTTGAAAATATATATACTGGCTATAATTGACATGTTGTAAAACAACGGAGCAACCGCGAAGAAGAAGAACTTACCCATAGTTTGCTGAACACTAGTGAAAATGCCCGATATTGTAAACAATAAAGGGTTGAGAGCTAATAAGCGCATAATATTTGCGGCAACATCTAGCTGTTCTGGAGATAATCCTGGAGCCACAATATGCGAAATGAGCGGTTTTGCAAAAAGCAAAATTATAACAGCCACAAAAAACATTAATATTGCCAAAAAATTAAGTAGAGATGATGACAGTTCCCACATGGCTTTTTTATCATGGTTGTAAAAACGATCCGATAGCACTGGCATAAATGCCACGCCTAAAGCACCGGCAGCTATAGTGAAAAAGAAGAAATCTGGAATGGCAAAAGCAGCAAAGTAAGCATCAGTACTCTGCGGTCCTGTGGTCGGAAAGTTAGCGTTTACTAATTTAGTTCGTATAAAACCAAGTAACTGGCCTATGAAAGTAGCAATAAAAAGCAAACCCGCAATGTTTACTAAATTAAACTTTGGTTTTTTGGGGTTTAGCTCTTTTTGGGCCATATATTTATATTAATTATATTCACTACTTCATAGTATAAAGTAGCCGGTGGATAGATAACAGACTAAATATAGTTTTTAGTTTTATTTAATACAATGCGGCTTGTTGCGGAAGCTTAGAGCCTTTGAGTAATTCTGCAACTTCATCAGCTTCGATAGTTTCTTTTTCAAGCAAAGCGTCTTTTAGGGCTTCTAATTTATCGATATTAGCCTTAACAATAAATCGAGCACGATTGGCTGATTCGGTTATTAGGCTTTCAATTTCTTCATCAATAACTTTAGCAGTCTCTTCTGAATAATCACGCTCGTGTACAAGTCTGTCGATCATCATGCCTTCATCAACATGGAACACCTGATCGCGCAATTTATTGCCCATTCCTTGGTTGATTATCATGTCACGAGCTAACTCGGCAGCACTTTTTAGGTCGCTACCCGCTCCTGTGGTTATACGATCATGGCCGAGTTTTATTTCTTCAGCGATTCTTCCACCTAGACCGCGCGCCAAAATATCTTTGAATTGTACCAGTGATACAAAAACACGATCCTCTGGTGGTATAAACCAAGTTACGCCGCCGGTTCCACCGCGTGGAATAATTGTAACTTTGTGAACAGGGTCACTATCCGGCAAGACATGACCGACTAAAGCATGGCCTGCTTCGTGATATGCAGTTGTAATGCGATCATCTTCAGTCATGATTTTGCTCTTGCGTTCAGGGCCTATTGCTACACGCTCAAAAGCTTCGGTTACATCATTGGGCGAGATTTCATTGTGTCCATTTCGTGCTGCAATGATTGCTGATTCATTGGCGATATTAGCCAAGTCAGCCCCTGAACTACCCGCAGTTTTAGCCGCCAAAGCATCTAAATCAGTTTTTTTGGATAATGGTTTTTTGTGGAAGTGAACTTTCAAAATTGCTTCGCGGTCCTTGCGATCTGGTAGTCCAATATTTACTCGACGGTCGAAGCGGCCTGGGCGTAGTAGTGCTGGATCGAGCACGTCGGCGCGGTTAGTTGCTGCTAATACAATTACATTTTGCCCCTGTTCGAAGCCATCCATTTCAACAAGTATTTGATTTAGAGTTTGTTCGCGTTCATCATGTCCACCACCCATACCTGAGCCACGACGGCGCCCTACGGCGTCTATTTCGTCTACGAAAATTATGCAAGGTGAATTCTTTTTGGCCTTAGCAAATAAATCGCGCACCCTTGATGCACCAACGCCCACGAACATCTCGACAAACTCTGAGCCTGAAATACTAAAGAATGGCACATTGGCTTCACCGGCCACTGCTCGAGCTAACATGGTTTTACCTGTTCCCGGAGACCCAACGAGCATTACACCTTTTGGAATTTTGGCACCCATACCAGAATATTTTTTAGGAAAACGCAGGAATTCAACTACTTCTTCTAAATCTTGCTTGGCCTCTTCGCTGCCAGCGATATCTTTGAAAGTCACTTTTTCTTTCTCGTTGCCATAAAGTCTAGCTCGGCTCTTGCCAAAACTAAGTGCCTGATTCCCCTGACCCTGCGCACTTCTCATCATGAAATACAGAAAAGCTCCAATTAAAATTACAGGAATAATTGAGGCCGCAAGATTAATCCAATTAGATGATCCGCTACTTTGAGACTTATAGGTAATCGAAGATTTTGAAGTATTAAAACCCTGTTCTTTCAAACTGGAATTAGCGTCGACATAAGTTTTAAGCGTTGCTTTGTCTTCGCCTTTTTTGGTTATATCTAGCTGGTTACTGCTAACAGTTATCTTGCTGTATTGTCCGGAGTTATTGTCCTTGATGGCTGTAGACGATGCAATTTCTTTCATGCCATTAGGCTGATGGGCTGAGGCATAAATAATCAAACCAAACAAAAGTAGCAAGGCAAAAAATCCAAAATTCTTGATGCTATTATTACTTTGCTTAGACTGCATGCGTTTTGGTAATTTGGGCTTCTTATTATCCATAGAAATTAATTATAGCAGAAGTAAGGTGTTGATTGGGACAATTATTTTACTAAGCAAAGTTCATCTTTTTTAACCAACATTTTGGCGTTTTTTATAATTTCAATTTTCGCTCCATTTTTGGCTACTTTAGCGCCCACTATCAAGCGCTCTAAAGTTTTTTTATCAAACTCACGATAATTATTTTGCCTAAGCCAAGTTGCTAGAACCTCTCGTCCTAAATTATGCGGCAAGCTAACTAACCAATTCCTGTCTAAAATATTGTCTGTTAAATGTTCACCTAGCATGGTGTTTAATATCTCATCAATTTCCTCATTAGCTAGTCTGGTTTTATGAATTAATTGTTTTAGTTCGTCTTTAGTGTCTTTATCAAACTTGCCAACTACATTATGTCTAATATGATTACGTTTGTATTTAGTGTCGTTATTCGTTGAATCTTCGCGCCACTTCAGTCCATTTGTCTGGGCATAATTTATAAGATCTTTTTTAGAAACCTCAATCAAGGGTCGCAATAACTCATCCCTGCTACTGAGCGAGGTCATGCCTTTACGGCCACTGCCCCGAGCAATATTTAAGATTGCCGTTTCAAGTGCATCGTCCTCGTGATGTGCGGTGATGATTGCCTGTGCCGCACTATTTTTAACCACCTTATTTAAAAATGCATAGCGAGCCTGTCTGGCTGTTGCCTCACTTGCAGAATTGCCCAATACGGCTTCATCGAAAACAAATGGCATGCCATAAATGCCTGCAATTTCTTGCACTAGCATGCGGTCTTGCGACGAATCGTCGCGAATGCCGTGATCCAAGTGAGCAACAATAATTATCAATGGGTCGGATTGGGCCTGCAGTCGCCTAGCC
>RGVC01000014.1 GCA_010027485.1 bacterium
ACCCGCGAACAGGGATTTAACAGCAAAGTTCACGCAATAACAGAAGAAATAATTAGTAATTCGCACAATGTATGGGCGCCCACCGAAGCTACTAAGCTTCTTCACGAAGTATCCGAAAAGCACATGGTCGACTACGCAATCAACGATGAAACTATAGACGCGATGGTGTTTGGTGAAAAAGCAGCTGGGCACATAAACGAAGCCAGACAAGCCCATAAAGAAGGCAGAGTAGCTGATGTCGCAAAACACCAATCATTTGCCGAGCAGACTGCAGAATCAAGTTCATGTCCTAATGCAACTAACGATGACAATAAAGGAAAAAACAAAAAAGGCGGAATAGAACGCATGACCTGTCCCTTCTGCAAAGATCCTGATCAATATGGTGATCCATGCTCACCTAATCAGCATTGCAATAGTTGCAAGGCTACGGTTATTGGAGGCAAAGTAGTAAGTAAAGGTAGCAAAAAGAGCTATCCAAGACTAACTCTCTTCGAAATATATTTAGATATCATAGCTAAACAAAAAAGTAAATCTAACAACAAATAAGTCACATAGGGTTTGACAACCTAACCTGTGCTTAGTAAGCTAGACCTACTTGTTTGTTAAGCCTTATGCTTAACCATTGAGAGACAAAAATATAAAAAAACAAACAGATTCAAAATAGGGGACAGCTATTTTGTATGTAGAGAGAGTTATTCTATGCCTATTGAAATAAAAATATCAAATACCAGTGAGGTGAAAATACCAGTTGCGGTCATAAGACCCAGATGGCAAGAATTTTTGCAGTACTAATTTTGCTTTGCTAGATATTTGTTGATGACTTTTTCGAAACTAGGTAGAGTGTTTGTGAATTTTTCTTCATTACCATTAACAAAAAATGCTGGTGTGCCTTGGACACCTAATCGGCTACCTTCAGCTTTGTCGGCGTTAATTGTATTGTTGACCTTTTCAGACGCAAAATCTTTTTTGAATTGGGTCACGTTTAATCCGAGTTGCTGAGCGTAGGTATTAAATAAAGGAATTGGGTCACCGGCTTTTGTCCATACAGCCCAGTTGTTGTTGTCGTATAACTGTTCATGCATCTCCCAGAACTTACCCTGCAAGGAGGCAGCTTCTGCTGCTCTGGCAGCCGCTACGGCGTTAGGATGAAGGCTACTTAAAGGAAAGTTGCGAAATTGGAACTTAACTTTATCACTAAATTTATCTTGCACTTGCTTGAAGACCATGGAATATTGTTGGCAGTAAGGACATTGGTAATCGCCGTATTCAACAACTGTAACTTTAGCGTTCGGGTTACCTGTGACGTGTTGACTCAATAAACTACCGCTCGTCGAACTTTCTTTATTGGATTTGGTATTATAGACGCCGATTCCAACAAATAGAATGACTATGGCGGCTATTACTGCTAGAAATGATTTTGACATATTTTCTCCTAAAATATTTGCTTTATATTAATTATAACAAGCTTTTGCTAGCCTTTTAATTATTGTCAATCCGCGCTAAGCTAAAGGGGTATGTACAGTCTATTCACAGGATTTTTATTAGTCGCCATTGCCTGCGCTTTTATAGTAATTAAAAAAACTTACCTGCAGTTGCCAGCTAAAGAACTCAAAAGAAGAGCTACTAAAAACGAACCCGGATACAGTGAACTATTCAAAGCCGTAGCTTACGGTAACAGCCTGCAAGGCCTGTTGTGGTTCTTGATTATATTTTTCAGCGCCTACGGATTTGTACTTATTACTTCTCATTTGCCAATATTATTGAGTGCAGTTTTGGTCGGAGCATTAGTTTTTATCAGTTATATTTGGTTACCGAATAGTCGGCTGTCTAAGTTTGGCCAAAAGCTAACTATTGTACTTAACCCAGCAATAGTCTGGACAGTGGGTTATTTAGATCCGATAATCAAAAAAATTTCTGCTAAAACAGAAGGCTGGTCACACAAAGAATTACATACCGGATTATTCGAACGCCAAGATCTTGAAGAAATAATTGAAAAATTACAGCATCAAAAAGATAGTCGCTTTAGTGAAGAAGAACTTGAATTAGCTAAGAGAGCTTTGAGTTTTGATGACCATAGCGTTAAAGACGTAATGGTCTCAAGAAAGCAAATTAAGGTAATTGCTCCAGATGATTTGATTGGACCAGTGCTTGTCGATGAATTACACAAAAACGGACAAATTCACGCCATTGTAAAATCGTCTGCCAAAGGACCTATTGAGGGATCAATCAACTACACCAAACTCGATTTACAGCGCTCCGGCAAAATTAAAGACATTATGGAAAACACAGTTTATTATGTGCACCAAGATGACAATTTAAGTGAAGCTCTAAGAGCTTTTAAGATTACTAACCACCCGCTGCTGATTGTTGTTAATTCTCACGAGGACTATGTTGGCGTACTGACAGTAGACAATATTTTGGAACAATTATTGGGTCATATTCCTGGTGACGACTTTAATCAATATGCAGATTTGGTGGCTGTAGCAGGCAAGCATCTAAAAATTAATAATTTCGAAGAAGAAGCTGAAACCTCTGTTAAAACAGATGAATAAATGTTAAAGTATCTCTAATATGAGAATTTTAACGAGAGACTTAAAAAACCAAATTGGCCATCAAGTAACCATGCAAGGCTGGTTGCACAAAAAGCGTTTGCTTGGTGGATTAACCTTCATCAATCTTCGTGACCGCGGCGGGGTTGTGCAGGCTGTCATAGACAACAAAGACGAAGTCGAGAAGCTAAGAGGCATGCAAATTGGCAGTATCATCGAACTCAAAGGAAAAGTTGTTGAAGAGCCACGTGCTCCGGGTGGCGCCGAACTGCATGAAGTAAGTGTTGAAGTACTAGTGCCAGTTACCGATGAATCACCAATAGAAATTGACAAGCCACTTAGTCATAAATCAGAAAACCTCGATACTCTTTTTGACTATCGCCCGATTGGCCTTAGAAACTTAAACGAAACTAAAATATTCAAAATTCGAGCCGAAATTCTAAAAAGTATTCGTGAGTACCTAGCCGAAAATGACTTTACTGAAATTAACACTCCCAAAATAGTAGCTGGTGCAGCAGAAGGCGGAGCTGAAGTATTTAAATTAGATTATTTTGGTCAAGAGGCTACGCTGGCTCAAAGCCCACAGCTATACAAGCAAATGATGGTAGGGGTTTTTGAAAGAGTTTTCGAAATTGGGCCAGCATTTCGTGCTGAGCTTAGCGCTACAACGCGTCACGTATCAGAAGTAACAATGCTTGATGTTGAAATAGGCTTTATCAATAATCAAGAAGACATTTTGAAGTTTCTAGAAGGCTTAATTTACTCTGTACTAACAGACATTTATGATAAGCATAGTGACGATCTCAAAAAACTTGGTGCTCCAGAATTAAAACTAAAAGAAAATTTTCCAAGATATTCGATGGCTGAAATTCATGAGATGTTTTCAAAAGCTACCGGCAAAGATGTTAGTAATGAAATAGATTTAACTCCAGAAGAAGAGAAGTGGATTTGTGAATACGCTAAAAAACATGATGGCTGTGAGGCTGTCTTTGCTACAGGACTTCCAGCTAGCAAAATGAAGTTTTATCACATGAAAGGCGATAACGACACCGCTTTATCGGCCGATTTGCTGTTTCGGGGAGTTGAAATTTCTACCGCTCCACAGCGCGAACACCGACTTGATGTGTTACTGGAGCAAATGAAAGAAGCCGGAATAGATCCAAGTGCACCTGGCTTTGCAGCATACGTCTCAGCCTTCAGGCATGGCTTGCCAGCGCATGGCGGATTTGGACTAGGCATTGATCGCTTATGTGAAAAAGTTATTAATCTGGCTAACGTTAAAGAAGCAATATTGTTCCCAAGGGACATTAACAGATTGAATCCATAACATGTATCACCACATAAAAGATTTTTATTACTGCGATCCCAGCAACACTACATCTGTCTTAAAACTTGCCGCCATTAACGTAGCGTTGGTTGCAATATTTATGACTATTTTTTATCTGATAGCGTATTTGCGAAAAAGAATCGACACAGTTGATATAGCTTGGGGTCTTGGTTTTATAGTTATTGCAATAGCCACAATGCTGCATAGACCAAGCACCAGCACGCATGTCGTGGCGCTATTAGTGTCAATTTGGGGTTTTCGGCTGGCAGCACATATTGCGCTTCGCTCAAGAGGCAAAAAAGAGGACCCTCGCTACAAAGAAATTGCCAAGAACTGGAAGGGTAATTATTGGCTTAGAGCATATTTCTCAATTTTTCTAACACAAGGCCTATTGATGCTAATTGTAGGAGCTCCAATTTTAGCGGCCAGTGGTCCTGCTAATTACGACCTAGAAGCTATGATATATTTTGGTGCAGCTATATGGGTGAGCGGTTTTGCAATTGAAGCCTACGCTGATCAGCAACTGACTCAATATCTGAAAAACAAGAAACGCCCTAAGGTGCTCAAAACTGGGCTGTGGAAGTATAGTCGTCATCCAAATTACTTTGGTGAATTATTGCAGTGGTGGGGCATTGGCGTGATTGCTTTATCAGCCGAAAGGGGCTACTTCGGCTTAATTGGCCCGCTACTAATAAGCTTCTTAATAATTTTTGTGTCTGGAATTCCACCAATTGAAAAACGCCGAGCCAAAGACTCTGCTTACAGGCAATACCAAAAAACAACTAGCCCCCTTGTTCTTTGGCCACCAAAAAAATAATTATTTTTTCAGAGTCACAACAGTCATTTTTCCATCTGTGTGCAAAGACCCATTAAAAACCCTATTTATAAGCTTATAGGGCTCACCGAGCTTAATGCTTTCTGTTTTATTGACTATCTGGTTAGATTGCAAACCAGCTACTATTAGGTCTCGTTCTTTATTGGTGTCTGGATCAATCATATGCGTTACTTGAAAGTTATGGCGAATTAGACCAAAACCGTTATCTAGTGAGGCAGCACCGACCCAAAGCAGTTCGTCACCTTTTAAGTGAGAGCGTCTATTTTGCCAGTGTATAGCACTGAAGCTTAATCTGTTTTTGTCGTCGTATGTTGTGGCCCAGAAACGCACATGATGTCGATTGCCTCCCTTGGACTTTAATGGAATTTGGAAAGCTAAATCCTGCTTTCTTCCAAATAGATACAAGCTACTAACCGGTGCTTTTTTGTATGTTCTATTAAATAGTGTCGATAGCCCAATAAGCGATACATTTTTTAGCGTATGTCTGTCTGCCATATGCCAGCCACTAGATTCCATTGCCATAATAAGCTGTCGCCTTGTGGCTTTTATGCCTATGTTTAAAGGATCAGACGCAAAGCCGTCAGGAGTAACACAATAAAGAGGTAAATGTTTGGCCGGCTTAATCATTCTAAGTAAGCGAATGGCACCAGGAATTAGGACGTAGGCCGTGATTATGTAAGTAACAAATACTGCCAAACCTAAGGGCAGTCGTCTATCGAAATACGGCAACAAATCAAGTGTTGCAAAGTAGGCTATGGCTATTCCGGGAATTAAAACGGCGAATCGCTTAAAACCAATTAAAATATTTTGAATCATTATCTACATCAATAATAACAGAGTTAAAATTATTTACTGTTAGCGTGCTAAAATTTAAAAAAGGGGAAATATGGACATTCAAAAAACTGCTCAATTTTTAAATCAACCAGGTGCCGTAGCAGTAATTCCGACCGATACAGTTTATGGACTGGTGGCTAGAGCGCAAGACCTAGTGGCCACCGAAAATTTGTACAAGCTAAAACATCGCGAACAAAAACCAGGCACTTTGATTGCCGCCAATCTTAAACAATTAGAAGATCTAGGGCTTAAGCACCGTTACTTAAAAGCTGTAGAACAATATTGGCCCGGCGCGCTCAGCGTTGTCATACCTTGCGCCGATCCTAAGTTAGAGTATTTGCATCAAGGCAAGCAGAGTCTTGCAGTACGCCTGCCAGACCATAATCAGCTAACACAATTATTAGATAAAACTGGCCCACTAATCACAAGTAGTGCCAATAATCCAGGCGAGCCACCAGCGGCCACAATTGCTCAGGCCAAAAAAGTTTTTGGCGATAAAATTGGACACTATGAAGATGGTGGAGATTTATCAAATAACGAACCATCGACTGTCATTAGGATTATCGATGATGCGGTTGAGGTACTAAGAGAGGGAGCTGTTAAAATAGAACTATGACATTTGAAGAATATGAAAAAGCCGCATTAACAACTGTAATTTCTACTAACGACAAGTTCAAGGACATGTTGCACTGGGTATTGGGCCTAAATGGTGAAGCTGGCGAAGTGGCTGAAAAAATGAAGAAGATAATTCGCGATAAAAACAGTGTTATTTCAGAAGCAGACAAACAAGAAATGGCCAAAGAAATTGGCGATGTACTATGGTATTTAGCTGTTTTTGCCAATGATCTTGGTGTGCCACTCGATGAAATCGCTAAAACAAACTTATCTAAATTAAAAAGTCGCAAAGACCGAGGTGTACTCGGGGGCGACGGCGATAATCGCTAAAAGTTTTTTCTAAGCCAATCGTCTAGACTGTTGCCACCACCACCATTCATAGCTACAACCATATCACCGTTTTCTAAATGTTGCTTAATTGTTTCAAGTAATTTTTCATCGCGTTCTCTGGCTTCGGCAACTGAAGGGTCGGCTAGGTACTTAATAAGCTCAGCAGGCTTTAGGACCTCTTGAGCGGGGTCCTCACGGGCTAGATAACTTGGTATCCAATAAACTTTCCAGGCTCCCTTAAAACAGTCCTTGTAATCTGCTTTCATGTAATGCTGGCGTCGATTAGTCAGAGGTTCATAAATAACGATTAATTTTTTGCCAGCCTCAGTGGCCATTTCCTGAGCGACGCTCATTGCTCCGGTAATTTTTTCGGGAGTGTGAGCATAGTCGCTGTAAAGGTTTGTTGCGATCATTTCCATTCGTCTACTAAGGCCTGGGAATTTACTGACAATTTTCAAAAGCTCATCATCGTCTTTTTTGGACACTTGCTTGGCAACTTGCATGGCAAGCCAACCGTCTTGCCGATTATATTTACCAAGCAATTCGATATCATGAATTTTTGATTCATTATTGTCCAGTATGGTTACATTTTCAGGTTGATTTGGATAATCTAGATATTTGAAGTCTTCCTGCCAAATGTAGGTTTGCTGACTTTGTTCAATAAATTCTTTGAAGGCATTTTTGTAATCATCACGGGTTTTAAAAATCTCATGGTGATCCCACGTAACTCCTGTAATCAGGCTAGTATGTGGTGAAAAAGCTAGGAAGTTTCGATCAAATTCATCAGCCTCATACACAAAATATTCACTATTTTCATCATAATAACCCATTTCAGCGAAGCTAGTTTTAGCTGGCAAAATATAGCTAACAGGAACGCCTAGTTGCCTAAAAAGCCAAGTGGTCATTGCGGTTGTAGTTGTTTTACCGTGTGTTCCTGCTATGGCAATTAGTTTGAGTTTTTTGTCCTCTAGAATTTTGTTTAACAGCTCATCACGCTTGGTATTTTTGATATTATTTTCTCGGCAGAACACCAATTCTGGGGCATTAGGGTTTTCCATCGGTAGGGCAGAGGTGTATACCAGCCAATCAATAGGTGTTTCGGCATGTATTTTAGTAATATTATCCTCGGACTGACCAATAGCAATATTGTTAATGCCATTTTTCTTGAGGTATTCTATATAGCTAGAATTTTGTTTATCGGATCCCGACACATCATAGCCAGCCTGCTTGGCGATTTGGGCTAATGGTCCAATGCCTGCTCCACCAATTCCAGAAAAATAAATATGCATGTCTACAGATTAACCTAGCTTACACCTTATCGTCCACCCTTTTTCAGGCTATAATCATTAGTAGTATGACCAAAAAAACAACTTCATCACTTAAGCCACAGTACTTTTTGGCTATATTTCTAATATCTAGCGTGGTCTGCATCGGTGCTCTTAGAACTAATAACCAGAACATGATTAGACTTAGAGATGCCGTTTATTCTGCAGACAAGACCAACGCAGATACTAAGCAACCCTTAAAAAATTTGCAAAATTACGTTACCGCTCACATGAACACCAATTTAAGTAGTGGCCCTAACGCACCTTATCCGCCTATTCAGCTCAAGTATACTTACGAGAGGCTTGTTAAATCCAATGGCACGGCAGTTGCTGACGCCAACAATAAAATATATTCTGAAGCTCAAAAGTATTGTGAACAGCAAAATTCTACAGATTTTTCGGGTCGCAACCGAGTACCATGCATCGAGCAATATGTTAATAGCCATAAAACCGAAATGCCACCAATCATCTCTGATTCTTTGTATAAATTTTCATTCTTATCGCCCAGATGGTCACCAGATTTGGCTGGTTGGAGTCTATTGCTTGCTGTATCAAGTTTATCGCTTTTTATGGGCGCAATATTATATAACCGCATAAAAAAATAACCCTCTTTTTCTCGTAGAGGGTTATTTTTAATTTAGCTAGCCTTAGTTACGGATTAGTGCTTCCGTTTTGGTTTGCTTTTTGAACTGTGTTAGATGTGTTTGGAGAGCTATTGCTCTGGTCTGTACACTTCTGACCATTTGGATTTTGCTTAACCCAGGTACTTACAGCTTTGGCAACTTGACCATTGTCTTGTAGGTTTTCCCAGAATGTAACTTGATCACGATTGATGGTCATTTGATCGTATGGTTCATGCAATTCACAACCAAGCTTAATTAGAGTTAGGTTGGATTGTGCGTTATTGTTGCCACCACCATTGGCATTGGCACTTTGTAAGTAGTAAATGTTTGTAACAACTAAATACTTACTGTTTAGTTGTGTAATTTTACCGAAATATACCTGACCGGTGTTTAGAAACACGGCTTGCAATTTGGATTTATTTACTAATTTCTTCTCACTACTACCATTAGCGCCTGTCATTGTTGCAATAGCAAAAATTATTAGTCCTGCTACTACTATAGCTACAGCTATGGTTAATATTTTTCCAAGCTTACTGTCCTTGGAAGGTTTAAATTTTTTACTACCTGCGTGAACTGGTGCAGGTGCTGGTTGTGTGCCTCTATTTGGAAATTCCATATTAATCTCTCACTCCACTTTTATTATTTTTATGGTTACTCAACTAGTGTAGTACAGCTGACTTGGGTATGCAACAGCAAAAACGCTTGTACTTATATTATTTCTACAACAGTGTAAAATTATACTGATTTTATAAACTCAAGGTGTGAGAGGGGGTTGACAAGCCTGATTACAGGCTATATGTTAGGGGTACATCAATAACTTATAAGAGAGGGGTCAGAGATGGCATACAAGCACACAAACTCAAAAGGTGTAACTTACCACCTAAACTCTAAAAAAGTCGTACTTCGTGGCGGCAAAGAGCAAACAATTTATTACTTCAGCAAGGATGAGCGCCCAGAAGCATCTGACTTGCCAAGTGGCATGGAAGTAAACGAAAACCCACGCAACGGTTTCCTTACTGTCAAGCGCACTAAGTAATAGCTTACTTTTAGCTTACAAACTCAGCTCCCTAGTGGAGCTGAGTTTTATTTTGCGCCTACTTCAAAAACATGCTTAAGTTTATACATGGCCATTAATCATGAACAACTAACACTTGAAGGTTTTGATGACAGTATGCCACCCAATCAGTCCATACATAACCAACCAAATAGATCCAATATTCAAGAGTCAAGGCTGATGTTGACTGCTGTAGCACGCCAGCGCCTTAATCTCATAATAAGGGGTGACATAAACGATTCTGAGCAGTTAGATGTTTCACAAAAAACATTGCCAAATACCTAAAAATATGCTATTGTTTAAACATGGAAAAAATGCCTTCAAGTTTCAATAGACAACCAGATTCACAGCTAGAACAAGCCCAGTCTAGGGTTCAAACTTATCTAGATAATTTCGAGCTATATGACGACATAATGAACGGCGAAGAAATTGCCAGAAAATCTGGCTATCTTAGCCACGAAGATTATGCCAGAGACAGCTACCTGCTTCATCAATTACAAACTGGCGAGATTACCGAAGAAGAAGCCAAACAAAAAAGAGCAGAAAACATTGAAGAAGCCAAAGAAGAAAGAAAGAGTACCGAGTATAAAAGGCAGTATTTCTCTAAAAAAGCAGGTCGTGCCAGTCTTTCAAATATGTCCAGAATGCTCAACGATGTTGCAGATGCCAAACACCGAGAACTCGATAAAATGCGCAAAGACTTAGCAAAAGAAGAAGCAGCTGAACAAGAAGAAACAGATCAAGCTGAAGAACCAAAAAACGAAGATACAGAACAATAATTTCTAAGCGTATAATTACTTAAATATGTCATACATAGAAATCTTGCCTAAGCCTTTTTTTGTATTGGCCCCAATGGATGATGTTACAGATACGGTATTTAGACGTATCGTTGCTTCTAACGCCGCGCCAGATCTGTATTTTACTGAATTTGTGAACGTTGATGGGCTTCAGAGTGAAGGACGTCCTAGGCTACTTAAAAAGCTTCTGTTTACCAAGCAGGAAAGGCCCTTAATTGCTCAACTATGGGGAGCAAATCCTGAAAATTTTTATAAAACTGCCAAACAGATTGCCGATGGTACATTTGCAAAAGAATTAGGACTGCCAAAAGGCGTTAATTTTGACGGAGTAGATTTAAATATGGGTTGTCCAGAAAAGTCTGCCGTTAAACACGGTACTTGTAGCGCCTTAATAAATGACCGTCCTAAAGCCAAAGAGATTATCGAAGCCACCAAAAAAGGCTTGAACGGCACCATGCCTTTGAGCGTTAAAACCCGAACAGGCTTTAGCACGGTTGATATGAGTTGGATTGAGTTTTTGCTTGAGCAAGACATAGCCATGCTGACCCTCCATGGCCGCACTAGAAAGCAAATGAGCAAGGTGCCTGCAGACTGGAATTTAATCGGACAAGCCAGGGAACTCAGAGATAAAATTTCACCAAAAACCGTCATTGTCGGAAACGGCGACGTGCTTACGTACAAGCAGGGGCTAGAACTAGCTAGCAAATATAAACTAGACGGAATTATGATTGGCCGAGGCATATTTCATGACCCATTTATTTTTGACAGCACCAATCCTTGGGAAAATTATCAGCCCAAAGCAAGAATTAAGCTTTACAAAAAACACGTTCAGCTTTTTGCCGATACCTGGAAAAACCGCGAACGTCCAGTGCCAACTCTCAATAAGTTTTGCAAGGTATATATAAATGGTTTCGAGGGCGCCAAAGAAATGCGCGAAGAACTCATGGCTAGCGCCAATACAGATGAATTGTTAGAAATTCTAAATAATAAGCTAAGCAGCTTGGTCTAGCTGAAACTGAACTTCACCAGCACCTAGGGCTATCGCTCCAGCCTTTTTTAAGATTTTTTCGGGTATGTTGGTTCCTTCTTCGATGTCAATAACCACACGCTCTACTTCGGCATGTTCGAGGGCAGCTTGTACCACTACGCCCATGAGTTTTGGTTTTTCTATAAGGGTGCGACTAGCTTCGATCACCATCTGGGGTTCATTTGAATCAGGATTATCAATTTCGATTGTGCCTAGTCGGCTGCGGAAACTATCACCATCTCTAGCTACAATAAATAATGCTTCTTCATCGGCATTTTGTGGTGCCTCACCTTCGGTCATAATGCAGACCGGATCTACAGTTCCGTTCGGCATAGTTGCCTTGATTTCAGCAAAAGTTTCACCACTTGGTGTTATTGTTTGTAGCTCGGCGGTTGTCATATCTCCCCTTCGTTATTTATTAATCTAAGATTTATTTTGGTTTTTGGAACCTAATATATATTATACGCTAATGCGTCAAATGCGCTTATGCTACTTCTGTTAGACCGCACTCAAAGTACTTGTAAAATGTAGCAAAAAATTGTACTCTAGGCGGATATGTCAGAACAAAATGAGCATTTTAACACCTATATAAACGGTAGTGTACTGGATTTATCGCACCATGCGGCAGCCGGTCTTGCAAAAGATAATAGTGTCAAACGAGATCCCGGTTTTAGGGATTTAGACATGATTGTCGAAATGGAGCAGGCCGATTTCAACATCCGCGGTGCTATCCTGGATGCTTACGACGAAATTTATGATCAAGGACAAGATGAAGACCATGAAAGAGAGTTTATAGTTGGTGCGGCATTAGCGCACAAAGGTATTCGCTTTCAGGCAGATCTGCAAGATGAGGAAATACCACTGGTCGACGACATGAGCCTAAAAGGTTTATTAACAGTTATAAAAATGTGCAAAAAAGACAACCGGCCATACATCGTTGACAGAGCCTGGCATCTAGAGCGCATTAACACTCAAATACTCGATACGACATATGAATTCCTAGAAAATAGACAGCTCGATTCGGACAGGGGTGATGTAGCTTTTATCGCTGGATCAGTTGTGGTCTACGAACTGCTTTACCAAAACATAGCCACCGAAAGATCCATAGAAGACGTACTATTCAGCCCCAGAAACTACAACTAATACCTAGTGACTTTTGTGGTGGTATTCGTGCACTACGGCATGCCCTTTGCCTCGAGAAATAAGCCATCTATTGAGCGGAAAAGCTACCGCAAAAGCGACAACTAAAGAGAATAACAAGCTCCACCAAAACAGTAGTGTAGCCAGCCCAGCATTGATAGCTCCTGGCACAGCGAGCACAAAAGCGTTATCGGCAAATTCCATACTAGCCATAGATGCCGTGTCGGCCGCAAAAGCCAGCTTCATAGATTTTTTAAACGTTAAATTGTGTTTCATAAGAGACCTCATGCTCAGCCCATATCCAAAGCCAAAAGCCAAAATAACAGAGATAGCAATACTAGGAACTGTGGCCAGCCCTACTGCCGCACTTATCACCATGCCCAAAATTTCACCAATAGAACAGCCAGTTAAGCAATGCAAAGTGGCACTGAGCGAAGTCTTATTAAGCGATTGATTCATTAACTCATAATAACAACATAAAACAATAAAAGCCTCGAAATAACCTCGGGGCTTTTTGCATTGGTGGGGGTACCTGGATTTGAACCAGGGACCAATCGGTTATGAGCCGACTGCTCTAACCACTGAGCTATACCCCCATATCTATATAGATTATATCTACATATAACAGAGATGAGTATAGCAGATTTTGCCAAAAGTTATATAATAATTAGTAGAAAATATGCAAACAAATAATAAATACCGTCAAAAAATATCAGAATTCATTGATCGACTGAGCGATTTACGTTTTTTGATGCAAATTGGTTTTGCAATATTTATATTGATGATAAGTTGGAGCGGTATTCAGTCTATACAGGCTAATTATAATCTCCAAAAACAGATTACCGAGCTCAATCAACAAAACGATTTAATGACAATGAGTAACGAAAATCTGCGACTACAAAATGATTACTTCAAAAGTAATCAATATCTAGAATTGTCTGCTAGGCGGAACTTCGGTTTAGCAGCTCCAGGTGAAAAAGTAATAGTAGTGCCAAAAAGTGTTGCACTGTCTGCCGTAAGTGATATTAAAATTCAAGACAATAATGCAACAAGCCTAGCCAAAAAGACTGTAATGCAAAACAACGCTAAGTCCTGGCTAGATTTTTTCTTAAATCGCCACGATTAGAATGAATTGACAAAACTACCCCTGTTTGGTATAGTTTAAATTGCATCGCGGGGTGGAGCAGCGGCAGCTCGCGTGGCTCATAACCACGAGGTCGCAGGTTCGAGTCCTGCCCCCGCAACCAAGAAAATGCCCGACCAACAGGTCGGGTTTTTTCTTGGTTTTGGACGAGAACCGCTTAGAGCAAGCGAAGCTTGCGGAGGTTCGACGCCAACGAAGTCACGCGCAGAAGCTTGCTTCGAGCATGACGAAGAGCGCGAGCGCCAGCGAGGTACTGCCCCCGCAACCACGCATAAACACTATAGACGGGTAATTATTGTTTATGCATAATGTTGTTATGGAAAATAAAAAAACAAAACGTAACTCTAGTATTAAAAAATATAACAAACTGTTTTTGGCAACAGCTATAATTATTTTCCTTGTGCCAGTTGTATTAATTTTATTTGTTGCTATGCTTGGTTATTTGTCATATCTATCCGATCAAAAAGATCAAACCAAGCTGTATAATGCAGCCAAAACATATTGTAAAAAAGAACCCGTATTTATACTCAAAACAACTAATACTCTTTTTGGGGGCTCAGAATCTTATGATTTATATTCACCCATTAATCGAGACTACTCTGCCTTTAAGACTCAAGTACCAACGCCACTTGACGTTCTGGGCGGCTCAGAAGTTTATGGTTACTACTGTTCTATGAATGAAGCTAGGGAAGCGTACACTAAGTCAGATAAAAACTCATATAATAAGCTGAAGGATGATGCAAAAAACTATACTGCAAGTGAACAGCAATCAATAAAAAATCACTACTTATCAATAAAAGCCAAAGAAGGATTGAAATTTTTCACACCAAGCAAGGGAATAGAGGGTTTCAAGGTTACCAAAAAAGAGCTTAACGTACCAGATTTTTATTATTCAGTAGGTTATCAACGCTTAAAGCCCTTACCTAATGAAGGGTCATACGAACAGATAACCCTAGATTGTGAGCCATCTGATCATTTCATAAATCCTGATGGATATGTTGCTGGAGACAAGGTAGCAGTCAATAAATACGGAGGCAACATTTATTGGGACAGGTCCTATGATATAAATTACATAACTAGTGTTTTGCCTACAACTGACTGCAAATTGACAGATAATACTAACTTGAAAAAAGAAGTTGCGCTGAATTACATGAATAGTTTAAATGAGGTGAATCAGAGCGTTATAGGTAGCTATAATTTATTTTTGATTGAAGCTTTACCTAATGACTATAGGCTTACAAATTAGTCTCAGCAACATTTCTTGCTCATCAAATTAAGACACATGCTACAATAGGGTTGTTAACAATTTAAAAATATAAAGAGTGCAGCGAGAGAACTAGCTCGTCGACCTGCCAGCAACCTGCTTTTTGTAAGGTGCTAAGTCTAGCCCGCTTAGTCGGGAAAGATATTTGATAGTCAAAGATCCTTTCCGGCCTAAGCAAGAAAGGATATTTTTATGTCAAAATTTAGAACTGCAGAGAGTGTATCGCCCAAGCATCCAGATAAGCTGTGCGATCAAATATCTGATGCTGTGCTGGATGCTTATTTGAAAAAGGATCCAAACGCCAGAGTAGCCGTAGA
Organism: bacterium; assembly: GCA_010027485.1. Taxonomy (GTDB): domain Bacteria; phylum Patescibacteriota; class Saccharimonadia; order Saccharimonadales; family UBA4665; genus RGVC01. Next base: position 15,182 of record RGVC01000014.1, read on the forward strand.
GGCTGTTGGTGGTCACGGAAAGGTGTTCGTGGTAGGTGAAGTAACCGCTAAACATAAAGTTAGAGTTGAGCCAATTGTAAAAAGAATTGCTGGTAAAGACGTAGAAGTTGAAGTGCGTATTGTGCATCAGAGCCCTGAAATTTCTCAAGGCGTAGATACCGGCGGAGCTGGGGATCAAGGAATTATGGTCGGTTACGCCTGCAATGAAACGCCTGAATATTTGCCACTAGAAACAGTACTATCTAGGCAGCTAAATCAAGTTTTGTACAAAAAATGGCCTTACGACGGAAAAACTCAAATTACTTTGCAAGACAATGTAATTCAGTCTGTTGTAGCAAGTTTTCAAAATGCTAAGCACGATGAACTATTCAAGGCAGTTGAAGCTTGGCTTAAAAAAGTCACAACCAAAAAAGCAAAAAACGTGCAGCTACACATAAACCCGGCTGGGGATTGGCATATTGGTGGGTTTGACGCTGATACAGGACTGACCGGCAGGAAATTAGTCGTAGATAATTACGGTCCACACATTCCGATTGGTGGCGGGGCATTCAGCGGTAAAGACCCGAGCAAGGTCGACCGTTCAGCTGCTTACATAGCTCGAAAAATTGCCGTTGATTACCTAAAAAAACATAAAGCCAAAGAAGTATTTGTAGAGCTAGCTTACGCCATTGGTTACGCCCAGCCGCTAGAAGCCACTGT
>RGVC01000015.1 GCA_010027485.1 bacterium
TTAACCAACCTATCAACAACAACTTCAATCGAGTGTCGATAATTTTTATCGAGTTCTGGAAACTCATCAATAGCATAAACAACTCCGTCTACTCGCACTCTTGCGAAACCAACGCGTTGATACTGCTCTGGAATGTGCTCAAAAGCACCTTTTTTATCGACAACTATTGGCGCTAAAACCATGATTCGTTTATCGGTTGAGTTTTGAACGATTTGGTCAATTATGCCAGTCGTAGTCTGGCGAACAACTGCTTTGCCATCAACTGGACAGTGTGGTGTGCCAATTCTCGCAAAAAGCAATCGTAAGTAGTCATAAATTTCAGTGACTGTCGCCACTGTAGAACGAGGATTTCTAGATGTTGATTTTTGATCAATTGAAATAGCTGGGCTTAAACCATCAATTTGGTCAACATCAGGCTTTTCCATAAGTCCCAAAAACTGTCTAGCGTAAGAGCTAAGTGACTCAACATATCGACGCTGGCCTTCGGCATAGATAGTATCAAAAGCTAAACTAGATTTACCTGAACCACTTAGTCCAGTAATTACAACTAGCTTATTTCTAGGTATAGTTACGTCAACATTTTTTAAATTATGCTCGCGGGCACCTTTTACTGTTATAAAATCAGACACTTAAAATCCTTCCTCTAAGGTCGAAGTATTATACATTAAATTTCAGAAAAAATCGATACCTTAACAGGTAATTAAATGACTAAATAGATAACTATGAAATATCTTACCAAGATAAGCATTAGCAACAATGAAATATTATTGACGATTTGCCAATTAGGTGTATAATTAAGTTTATAAAAATCGCTTCAAAATAAAGCGGGAATATTAAATTAAATTAGGGGGTGTATTATGTATACCTATATCATTCTTGGACAAATTCCAGGCACAAACGTTCACATCAGTTTTCAAGTATGGGTGATATTAACAATAATGGCTATTGTTTTTGGCCCTTCAATTTATCGCTATTTTACTGAAGATTTAAGTACTGACAAAAACGATCAAGATGCGATGCATGCTAGCCGTCTACATCTACGGGCAAAATAGATTCAGCGTAGAGCTTAAGTTCTTGTAATAAATAGTCTTGCTCTAAAGTCATGCCTTCTTTAGCAGCCAGTTCACCTAATCTCTTAAAGAATTTTGCTGCCTGGCTACTGTCGCCGCCATCAAGTAGTTTATTTGCGCAATACTCTTCGAAGGCTTGGGCTTCTTCGCTCGTTAGAGATTTAGGATAGTTTCGGGCTTTATAAAGTGGCAACATGTCTTTTAATCTTGGGTCTCGCACTCTAGACTCATAATCAGTAATCTGGTCAGGGTTAGAGTTTCGTATTTTGCTCAGCTGAGCTTGATCAGATACACCAATAAAACCACTGTATATTTTTTGATCAGCAGACAACTTAGCGTCGCGTTCAGCATATTGCACCTTTTTCTCTTTTTCAATAATATCCATAGCTGACATTAACTTGGCAGTAAAATCACCCTGATTGCTGACTAATTTTTTATAATTTTCATATGCATCATCGTAAGTTAATTGTATTCGTTCCTGCACTGCTTCATCTTTAGCTAAACTTAACGGCGCTAAAGCTGGACATTTATTAAGTTGAATAGTCTTTACCGGAACTTTTTTCTTTTCTTGGTCTCTAGACGGTCTTAAGCCTTCGGCTAATTCCTCGACAGACATGTTTATAAATTCGGTTGGGTCATGCCTGAGATCATAGGCAAGTAAATTACGACTATCTAGTCGAACCAAGCTGGACATTATAGTGGTGTGCAAAAATTCTTTTGGAACTCTACCTGATGTATAGACAAAATTTTTATTGTTATCTAAGAAATAATTAACGCGGTTTTTGGTACGATTACCAAATTGATATTCCACTAGCTTGGGCTGTTTATCTTGAATCATTTTAGCAACAGCAATCGTTGCTAAAACGTCGCTAAGTGCATCGTGGGCATTTTCATGAATTAAATTATTTGCGGAAGCAATTAGTTCTAATTTATTGGACGGCTCACCTTTATCGTTGAAAGGCCACTCGATATCTTCTGGACGAAGAGCACGGGTCTGACGGCTTAAGTCCAAAATGTCCCAGCGCGAATTACCGTTGTCCCACTGCCACTCGTAAGGATCCCAAAAATTTCGATAATTAATATTTCGCATAAATTCATCATCAAATCTTATGCTATTAAAGCCCACAAAAGTAGTATTTTCTTGAACTATTTCTTTATGGAAATATTTTAAGAACTCAGACTCGCTCAAGCCTTCTTCCATGGCTTTTTGCGGAGTAATACCGTGCACTAGTACTGCGTCAGGTGCCGGCAACCTGTCTGCAAGAGGCTTAATTAAGACATTGACTGGGTCGCCGATTAAATTAAAATTAGTATCCGTTCGTTGACCTGCAAATTGCACAATCTGGGCATCGGTAGAACTAATACCACTTGTTTCCAGATCGTAAAAAAATAAAGTTTCTTTCATAGTTCTAATTAATACTCCACGTAATCGTTACGATTTTTGCCAAAATATATTTTATCTCCCGGACTAATGCCTTGTCTAACTAATTCATGCATGATGCCAGCTTTTTGCATAATAGTCCTAAGTCTTTGTACGCCCTCATTATTATCAAAGTTTGTGCGAATAGCAAATTTTTCAATCCTAACTCCAGTGATCACAAAGTCGTCTTCTTCTTTTATAACTTCATAGGCATCTTCTGTATTTGTGAGTCTATATACAGGTATTACTTCTTCTGTCTTGTTTTTCATGGTTTTATTACGTTCGGTCTTAACTATGTCTTTTATTTGATAGAGCAGGTCTTTTAAGCCTTCCCCTGACAGAGATGAAATAGCTACTACTTTAGTTTTTTTGCCGCCAGCTTTTTGTAACTCACTTATCAGATAGTCTGTAATTTCTTTATCGAGACCTTCAATTTTAGTTAGGGCAATGATTTCAGGTTTTTTAGATAAAATAAATTTGTATGCTTTTAGCTCGGCCCGAATTTTTTTGTAAGTATCGGCTACATCATCGTTGTATGCTTCGACTAAGTGCAACATTACAGCTGTGCGTTCCACGTGTTTCAAAAAGTCATGACCTAAGCCCTTGCCTTCGGCTGCTCCTTCTATGAGTCCTGGAATATCGGCGAATAAAATACTTGTGTCTTGATCGACATCTACAACTCCTAGATTAGGAGACAAAGTTGTAAAAGGATAATCAGCAATTTCCGGGCGAGCGTTGCTGATTCTACTCAGTAGAGTAGATTTACCGGCGTTAGGCTTGCCAACTAAACCTACATCGGCAATCATTTTAAGTTCTAATTGCAAATCAACTTCTTCACCTGGTTCACCTTTTTCAGCAAAATTAGGCGCTTGTCGTCTGGACGATACGAAGTGAGCATTACCAAATCCTCCTAGTCCACCTCTGGCTACAACAACGGTTTGATTGTCTTCAACTAAATCGGCAACTACCTCATTTTGAATATTGGTTGCCACTGTGCCTACGGGCACCTTGAGTATCAAAGGCTTGGCGCTCCTGCCGTGTTTTCTAGATTTTCCACCCGAATTACCATCATCGGCTTTATACTCTTTTTTGTGCCTATACGCCGCAAGGGTATTTTGATTACGACTAGCTTGCAGGATTATATCGCCACCATGACCACCGTCACCGCCATCTGGTCCACCCTTAGAGATAAATTTTTCACGGCGAAAACTTAGCTTGCCGTTTCCACCAGCGCCAGCCTTGACTACTACATTTACTTTGTCTACAAAACTCATTAAGTATATATTACCAGATTATCTAGTTTTTGTCCACCTGCCCACATCTGTTATCTATATATATAATTATTAAATTTATCGGCAGGAACCCAGTCACTGTAACCAACTCGGCCAAAACCTGCTAAACCGTTCATATCGGAGTATTTAATCATAGTACCATCGGGTGAAACTGCCTCAATTACAGCCACGTGACCGAAATATCCGCGGTTACTCTGCGCAACAGCACCTGGCTTAGGCGCAGTGCTAACTGTCCAGCCGCTCATTGGGGCTAAGTTGTCCCAAGTATTGGCATTACCCCAATTACCTGGCACGGGCAGTCGGTTAGCTACATACCATGTGCAATACCCGTAGTCGTAGCCGTTAGAGCCATATATTGGCGAAGTCCCCCAGGGAAAACTAGCTGCACGAATTTGTGGAGCTGTAGATAAACCTCTGACAAAACCATTCGGTACGACTATTTGAGATCCTACAACCAAACCGCCGAAATCCAAGTCATTGAACGCTACAAGGCTTTCACGATTTGCACCATATTTTTGAACTATTGAGTCAATAGAATCGCCAGCTCTGACTGTATATACTACTCCGTTCACGGGTGGAATTACTAGCTTGGTATTAGGGGCTAGGGCTTCTCCGCTTATGCCATTGGACCATCTAATGCTATCAGATGTAACACCAAATTTATTGGCAACAGACGAAACGGTATCGCCAGCTATGCTTGTGTAGTTCTTGATATCGGCTTTTGATTTTAAGGCTGTAGCCACAACCTGTGGCTTAGTGATAACATTGTCGGTTGTAGGCGCTATGGTAACGTTGGCAGATTCAGACTGAGCCTGGTTGGTGATGGCTGTTGTTTCGGGCAAGCTACTCATTCTTGCAACGGTTAAGGCAATGTCGACAGAAGATACTCTATCCAGTGGATTTGTAACAGTGCTATCGGCATTGGCCGGAGTGGCAGTGTCATTGGTGACTGTACTGCCAGTAGAATTAGGATAAAAAACAACAACAAGAATAATAGTTAATGCGAATAAATTCACACCAAGTAGTGAAAATCTAATCACACGCGTTCGAATTCTTTTAATTCTTAGCTTGGATTGGATTTTCTTAAAAGTTTTAGAAAATGGAAGTGTCATATTTAGGTAGTAATTTTACTTATTAAAAAGTTTCTAATATAAAATTACCCCTTGAATTATAGCAAAATCAGCCCTTAAAAACAACCCGTGTAAGAGCTTTTACATCTGTTAGATGATTATCTACCACAAAGTTTGTGACAATACTTATCAACGTACGCCTGATGGTCTTTGAGGTTAGTTGAAAAATAAGTCGTCCCATCATCACCAGTCACAAAAAATAGCCAGCCCGTGCTAGTTGGATGTGAAGCGGCATATAGTGCCGAAGCCGTAACATTACTAATTGGTGTTGGTGGTAGGCCTTTGTGGTAATGAGTATTATACGGAGAGTCATAGGTTAGACTTGGCGCATAGCCTGCGGCAACTGAGCCATAAACGGCCGTCACGTCTGAACCGAGAGCCATGTCAGTTTTTAGTCTAGACAGAAATACCTGAGACACTTGAGTCTGATCTGAAGCCTTGCTTACTTCTTGAGTAATGATAGATGCCAAAGTCAGTCCTTGGTAAACCGTTAGGCCTTGTGACGCAAAAGAAGCCTGTACTTCTGGGGTTATCTGCCTGCCCATCATTTGCAATGACTGCCTAATAATCATTTCTGGGGTAGTAGTTGAGTCTTTTTGAAATGACTCAGGCCAAAGTAAACCCTCAAGCGAATTTACACTAGACGGTTTGAAAGCTAATATCGCTAGTCCGCTGTATTTGCTTGGTTTAAGTGCGTCATCTACACTTGCCGGACTGAAACCTTGATTAATCAAATCGGCTCTTATTTGATCTATTCGCCTACCAGGCAGAATTACCACTAACTTTGTGGAAATATCTCCTCTGGTCATTGTTTTAACAATCGAAGCTGTACCCTGACTAGGTGAAAAAGCATAAGTTCCAGCCTGTAATTTGTCATTTAGATCTTTACTGTGAATGTATAGTTCCATGGCCCATGCACTTTTTATGAGTTTGTCTTTTTCGAGCTTAGACGAAATTTGCCTAACAGTACTGCCTGGCTCAACAATAAAAAGCTGAGTGGTCTGGCTTTTGCTTACAGGACCAAGACCGGCGTTATATATATTTCTAACCAAAATAGTACCAAAAATTGCAACCAAAATTATAGCAAACACTACCAGCTTTACACGGTTTGGTAGCTTTGAGCGCTTTTTGTATTTTTTGTATTTTTTCACTACAACTCTTGCTCCAACTTTTTGGCATTATCTAGTATAAAATCGTCTAAAATGTAGGTAGCCGCTAAAGCATCAATGTCTTCTTTGGCGTAAGGCTTTCCCCTACTATCTAATTCCTCTTTGGCCTTATGAGAAGTTAATGCTTCGTCTTGAGTGTAAATAGGCAACTTAACATTAGACTGTAATTTTTTCACAAAATTTTGTGTTTGCTTAGTTTGCTCTGTTATTTGACCATCCATCCCCCTTGGCAAGCCTACTACAATAACTTGAACATCTTGACTAATAACTAGATTATTAATTTCATCAAAAATATTATTGGAATTTATGAGAGTAGTTAAGGGTCTAGGAATTTTTGCACCCAACGAAGACACAGCTACGCCGATGCGTACAGATCCCACATCCAAGGCCATAACATTATTAATTACTGCCATTACTAGACTTTGTGAGTGTTGGCTTTACTATTACTACATTAACTTTTTTATCTGAATTTGGAATACTACTTACAAAGAATGGACTAAGCTTGATATCAACCTTGGTGATGTCTTGGTTAGTTTCTAAGATGGCTCGCACTTCACCTGGCTTTTTGCCTAGGCTTTGTTGTTTGATGTCATCAACATTTACCTGGGGACCAACACTAGCGGTTGCCGAAATTGAAAGTTGAGCGGAAGTATTATTTTGGTTATTAACAGTGAAATTCGCAGTCGATAGACCATTGTCTAGGATACCCTGGGATTTATTGTCTAGTTGTTTGTTGATATCTGCTTCTAGTATCGAATTAATGTCATTCTCCCGAACTCCGAACATGGTGTATGTAATAGTTTCAGTGACTGTAACGGTATTGGCAGGCTGACCAGCCTCTACGCTAGTTGTGATATTGGGCGTACCTGCTGAATAAGTAGAGTTAATCGGGTAATAATTATCTGATTTGATTTTGCTTTGAAGTTTTTTGCGCATATCACTATCCGATGGACTGATTTTTGACTTAGCTGTATTGATGTCGGTCTGATTGACGACAGTAACAATATTGTCAGTTCCACCCGATACGGCTGAAGCAAGAGATGCCGTTATGTCACTGCGTCCTGGCACACTAAAGGTGCTAGCGCCATTAAAGGCCGTTCCGCCACTCTGAGCAACAATTGCAGTGCTAGATAGTGCTTCATAGCAAATGCGACTACCGTCGCTCTTGCCGGTATCACTAAATTTTGTGGTTTGCTGTGTTATGTAGGTCTGTCCACTAGAGCTGACGCCTGATCCTGCAGCCAAGGCACTAGGTAGGCTTGCGTCTTTTGAGCAAGCTGTCATTTTTACTGATCCGCTGGCTTTGTTGCCGGTATTTTTTTGTCCGGTGGCTGTGGCTTGAGCAGTATAAGTTTTTTGTTCTTGAGCAAGCTTAGCCGGCAATGTATTGGTCTTGGTATCCATTGACCGCGCTGTAGTTGATAAATTTAAATCCTTATCGACATTTACCTTTGCCGCGTTAGTCTGGATGTTGATTGTTGCTCTGTTGAAAATGAAAGTTCCACACAAAAAACCGATTAGTAAAACTAGTAGTGTGCCTCCACCAATTAGTAAATAAAGCCTGAATTTATCAAAATTAGGTACTGCTAATTTCTTGTCTTTCTTAGGTTTGAAATCTTTTTTCTTGGGAGGAAGATGTTCGTCGTCGGAAGCATCTTTTTCAGGTAAAGTAAGGGTTTCCATTTCGTCAGCAGAGGTGCCTTGAGCTAATTCGCCGACGGGCTTATTTATGTCTTCTTCGCTAAGTGCATCGGCTTCGATTGGCTCATTGCTGTCTTCCATATCTGGACCTTCTGGAATTTCAGGCTTCGAACTCGGTGTTTTAGCGACATGAATCATGGCAGCTCCAGCTAGGGGCAATAATCCTGCTTCGCTAGTTATCAAAACTAAGTTCTTTTTATCGGCTTCGGCAGCACGCTTTAGCAGTTTCATATTTACGATGCTTTGAAAAACTCCAGCTCTTTTTGGCAAGACTAAAGCAACCACCTTGGCGTCACTACTTTTAACCTTGTCGATGACTGTGGTTATTTCGTCGTCTATGTCTACGTAAATTGTGTCTTTTTTATCTGCCATAATTTGCCTACTTATTTATGTACTTAACATTTTATCAAGTTTGTCTCTTATTGTGCCACCACCACTAGCATATTGTCGGGTATCCATTCCGACTCTTAGTAAGCCCATGGCTGTTATGTAAGTATGGTCATTAGCATGTCCAGTTTTGTCTTTTACACCCGGAACTTGCTCGGGTTTAATTAAGTTAACAGTTGGTTTGCGGGTAAAGGGCAGGGGCTTATACCAGTCGGTTTTTGATAATTTATCTATCAATGATTCCAGTGATGAACCGCCTCCACACAAAAACATGCGGTGCGGAAGGTGATCTAGCTTGTTGAATTCGCTCAAGGCTAACTCTATTCCACCAACCCAAGTATCAGCAGTTTTTTCGATTGCTGATTCAACAGCCGCTTTTTTATCGCTAGGCAGAGTATCGTCACTTAGGCCTAGCTTATAGCGTTCGGCTTTTTGAAAATCGATTGATAAATCACGCTCAATTGCGTGGGTATAAGCTCGTCCGCCAATGCCAAACATTTTTGTACCTTGCACCCCGCCTTCATTGACTACGGCAATATCGGTTGTACCGCCACCGATGTCCATAAGAATGGCGCTGAGATTTTGATTAGGGTCATTGCCAATTACTGCTCTAGACACAGCAAACGGCTCAGCGGCCACTGCCAGTAGGTCTAAATCTAGCTCCTCGGCAGTTTTTTCTAGCGCTCCAATGTGAATCATCGGTGCGAAAGCAGTATATAGCTGAACAACAACGTCTTTGCCTTGAAAACCAATAGGATTAGTAACCGGATAACCATCGATTTCTATGCTTACAAGCGCACTGTTAACCAGTCGAACGTCAACATCTTTACCGCCAAGCTCCCAAGCAAGCTGTTGCTTGGCCTTTAGTTGGGCACGCTCTTGCACTACAGCAATGATTTTTTCCATTTCTTCAATATCTAGAGGTTTATCGGCTTTTTGACGAGCTACTCTTACGGTTGTGGTGGTGCCTTTTACCAACTCGCCAGCTATTCCAATTACAGCAGTTCGGACGCTAACACCGGCTTCTTCTTCGGCAATATTTAGCGCCTTATCACAATTTTCAACTACACCGGCAATGTCGGAAATGGCCCCTGCTTGCATATCGCTCAAAGCCTGGTGGCATTTGCCCACGCCAACTATCTCTACGCTAACTCCGTCATCTTGAACTTTGCCAATTAAGGCTTTCACAAACTCTGTTCCAATATCTAGTGCCACTAGGTATTTATCATCTTGCTTGGATGCTTTGTTTTTAACAGTTCCAAGACCGATTTTGGCCTTGTCAGCTACGCTGCCTGTAACTTTTTTGAGTTTATGAAGCATATGCTTTATTTTAGCACATCCACCTCTTGAATACAGTAATATATTATAGCTATTTTTGGCTTGCCGCTTTGGATCTTTGGCGCTGTTCTTCCATTAGTCTGGCAAATTCGCCTTCTGCGTCAGATGCAATCGGAACTTCGTTTTTGATGGCTTCTTCATGTGTCAATTCCACAGGAAAACCATAGGTATCATACAGTTTGAATATTATGTCGCCAGTTAATTTGTCTGTAGCAAGGCGGCTAAATTCTACAATACCTTTTCGAAGAGTTTGTCTGAATATTTTTTCTTCGCGAATTAAAACTTCTATAATTTGATCACGATTGGCTTTCACTTCTGGATAATCATTTTGATAGATATCGGCAATTACAGGAACAATTTCTTGCAAGAAATTCTGTTCTATTCCAAGATCAAATGCATAGCGCACGGCTCGTCTAATTAGTCGGCGCATTACGTATCCCTGTTCTTTGTTGCTAGGAAGTAGGCCATCTACCGCTAAAAAGGTAGCAGCTCGCAAATGATCGGCAATTACACGCATGCTCTCGGTGTAATCCTGGTATTTTTTCTTAGATATAATTTCTAATTGATCGATGATTGGTTTAAGCAAACTTATCTGGAAAACATCAGGGCTATCGATGCTGGCGGCCGCGATACGCTCTAGTCCTCCACCGAAATCTACATTCTGTTTATCGAGTGGCTTAAAACCACTGTCAGTGCGCTTATATTGCATAAATACTTGATTGCCAATTTCCATAAATCTACCTGAATCGCTAGCAGGATGTGGCAAGCCGTAGCCTTGTTGGTGATGTTCTTCGCCAAAATCATAAAATACTTCACTATCTGGTCCACAAGGGTCACCGATTGGAGTTTTGTCTAGTCCACCACCACGGCTCCACCAATTTTCAGCATCGTCGTAATAAAAAATCCGGCCGCCCTGCATGCCTATTTGATTGCCATCTTCTTGAGAGCCAATAGCAACAATTTTGGAATCAATTCCCTTGCTTTCAAAAAGTTTCTGCCATATTTCGGCCGAAACGGTGTCTCGTTCAATGCTATGCTTTTCGTCGCCTATAAAACAAGTTACGTATATTTTGTTAGGGTCTAGGCCAACCACATCTACTAAGAATTCAAAAAACCATTTTATCTGGTCTTCTTTGGAATAATCACCTAGGCTCCAGTTGCCGAGCATTTCAAAAAAAGTAGTGTGACGATTATCGCCAACGTCGGCAATATCTTGAGCCCTAATACAGGTTTGACTATCTACTAAGCGGGCTCCTTCGGGGTGATCTTTGCCAAGTAAATAAGGTAAAAGCGGTTGCATGCCTGATCCTGTAAAAAGTGTAGTGTTATCGTCTTTGGGCAGTAATAGGGCGCGGTCAATAACCTTGTGTCCACGCTTCTCAAAGAATTCTAGGTAACTTTTTCTGATTTCTTGTGCATTCATATCTGTTAAATTGTATCAAACTTTCTTGTAATTAAATAAAACTAGCAAACTACGCCACCGCCTAACACATAATCACCGTCATAGATAACAGTTGATTGGCCGGGTGTTATAGCCCTGGTTTCGTCTTTTAATTCCACCTGATCATTATTAACACGGCACTCTACTAGCGGGGCGCGGTAGCGATTACGAGCTTTGTAAGTTTTATTTTTTTCGGGCGCATCATTTATCCAGTGCAAATCTGTAAGTTGCAGTTTTTTCTGCCATAAATTTTTGTTTTGCAAATCTGTAGTTACATACACTTCATTTTTTTTAATATCTTTAGCGCACACGTAGTATGGCAAACCACCACCTACATTTAGTCCGTGTCTCTGACCAATTGTGTAATAAATAGCTCCATCATGCTCGCCAATTATTTTGCCATGCTCGTCAAGAATGTCGCCGGGCATTTGCGGGCCGAGCTCTGCTAATAGAAATTCTTTAATGCCTACCTTGCCTACAAAGCAAATTCCTTGACTATCTTTTTTGCTAGCCGTTACTAGGCCAAATCGTTTGGCCACTGCACGCACTTCATCTTTTGTAGCAAACTCGCCAATCGGCATTAAGCTTTTAGCGAGCGCCTCTTCACTTACTCTATACAAAAAATATGACTGATCTTTTTCTGCATTTTTTGCAACTTTTAACCTAGATTGCCCGTCCTTTTTTTCAATTCGAGCATAATGCCCGGTAGCAATCAAATCCGCTCCATCTTCTAAGGCAGTTTCTAGGAACAGCTTGAACTTAACTTCTTGATTGCACATAATATCGGGGTTCGGAGTGCGACCTGCTTGATACTCTTTAACCATATAATCAACAACCTTGTGGCGATATTCAGTTTCGAAGTCATACATCTTAAACTCAATACCGAGCTGAACAGCAACGCGCTTGGCATCTTGGTAATCGTCTTTCCAGGGACAGGCAAAACCCGGCATATCTTTGCTCCAGTTTTTCATGTAAACACCCGTCACGTCTAAGCCCTGCTCTTTTAATAGAGCGGCTGTAACAGATGAATCCACTCCACCAGATAGCCCAACATAAACTTTCTTTGACATATTATTTATATTATAGCAAAAATATTTAATATTATACCTCGTCATCGTGACGAGTTTTTTCTAACTGCTTGCGGATACTAAACAATTCGTTGCGACGCCCTGCCCAAAATGCAGCAACTATAAGTGGCAACATGGCAAGCAGTGGTATCCAAAGCACTTCAACTTTGACAGTTTGTGCTGCTGCATCCTTACCGGTCGTGCTCTGAGTAGCACCAGTAGCCTGACCAACTAACTGCAAGAACGCAGTTCCGCCATTTTTATCGGTAGCTCTAATTATTACTCTGTATATACCGGCTACTTTGTACTGGTGTTTGAGTGTTATGTCGCCAGTATTGGGCTGGCTAATCAAATCAGCAGGACTTCCATCGCCCCAATCCACATTAATTGCATAAGGCCCAACACCGCCGCTCAAAGTAATCGGCCAAGTTAAATCTTGGTTTGGTGGTGCTCCGCGCACTGCATAAACACTGCTAAGTGTAACTCGAGTGCCATATGTGGCAAATTGAGCGTCATTGAACGTAACCGAAACAGTATTGGAATCTGGCCCTGCTTGATCTAGGGAGTCGAAAACTCTTGCTACTAAATCGTTTCTACCACTGAAAAGATTTATTTGGACTGAATAGCTACCGTTAGGGCAAAATACCGAACCGACAAAAACATTATTAGAAAATATCTTAACTAGTACATTTTTTGGACAAGTACCATTTACAGATACAGGAACATTTGTGAACACAGCACCATTTGCTGGAGTTGTGATTGTTGCTGCTTGTGTAGGAGCATTTTGAGTAATAGACCCCTGCAAGCCAACCGAACCATTCACTGTTTGGTCGGGAAACTGGTTGGCAGCATATGTAGTAGCAGGTAAAAATGCCAAAACTGTTACCAATAATGCAAGTATTCTAAATCTATTACTTGCGCCTAGCATTGCGTAGTACCCTTTGGTTGTAGGCACGAATCAATCTAGGAAGTATAAATATTGCAAACAATACTAGAACAATAATTGTCGTAGCCACCCAGATCATCCAGGCTGGTATGACATAAAAAGTAGTCTTAGCGCTAAGTAACTGCCCACCGGTTCCATAGCCAAAATTACCTTCCATCTTATATTGTCCAAAAGATTTTATTTCTTTTAGGGGGACATTGAATTTTCGAACGCTGTCTGGCAGAACATTACCTGGTGGAAATGCACTATTTACTTCATAAGTAGAAAGTGTTTTTCCACTGCGATTCTTGATGAGTATCTTTCCAAAAGGTGCCTCTTGAACATTGCCGCGGTTTTCAAAACGCACAGTGGCATTCAAGTTTTTGCCGGATGTAAAAATACTACTAGCCCGATTATCACGCCTTACGTCGAAGCTTTTTATAAGTACTAATTCTTTAAGGTCTCCGGGAACTTTTACCAGGATCAAAGAACCGACACTACCGGCTAAACTAACGTTCTGGTTCGGACCATTAGGGGTCGAAAGTGGCGCAAAGCGCACAGCCCCAAAATAACCTCCTCCCGCAGCATTAGCTGGTATTTTAATTTCCACAGGTACGGCACGTTGCTCGCCAGGAGCAAGCGTAAAACTACTAATAGGGCTTATGTAGCGCTTTAAGCTGTGGCTGGCTGCGTATTGATCAGGATTCAGTATAATTGCTGGGTTACCAGATTCATCTGGACTGGCAGTGAAGTCGTTAATAATAGCCTTCAAGGTAGAAGTAGCACTGGTAACATTAGTAACATTGACTGTTACAGTCTGGCTTTTTCCAGGCTGAATTACTGCATCGGTACGCACTGGGGAAACTCTCAGACCATTACCGCCACTGCCTCTAGTGATCGGCCCTGCCGCAAGTAAATTAGCCGCTGGCAAAAGTAAAACAGCAACTGCCGTGACAGCAATAGCCAGCTTTTTAGTAAAAACTAATTTGTGCTTATGTTTACCCATATTTCTTAACTATAAGCTTAACAAAACAAGTGCCCATTAACAACTACTCGTGGCTAGAAATTTGCCAGGCAAATATATGTAAGCGTACTCACATATATACCAGCAGGCTGAGCGCCGTTTATATTGGCAATGTAGCTAACTGTAAACAGCCTGACATCACTTGTGCCTGGTGTTGAGACAAGCGTTTCTCCAGAAACAAATCTAAAGAAGTTAGCCTGAGCATAATTTGCCGATGGCTGGGCCGTTCCTGGGCCGGTAACATCACTACCAACA
>RGVC01000016.1 GCA_010027485.1 bacterium
ATGCAGGGTTAGTGAAGCGGTCAAACACGTCAGACTGTAAATCTGATGGCTTATGCCTTCGCAGGTTCGAATCCTGCACCCTGCACCATTAACAAGCAATTTATTGTATCTTATGCAATTGAGGATGTATTAAATGAGTTTTCTGCTAATCTGTCTTGAACGCTGATTGCTTGATCTACTGCGTCCATATATTCTTCTGCGTTTGTTACGCGAGTTCTGTGGCTGTCATTGTTCATAAATGCAGATATTGCACCCAATGCAAGCGTAACTGCAACCAGTGAACGTTCTGCAGGTATTGCAGGCTCTGGTACTTTAGATGCAAGATCTGCTCCTGTCATTAACCCTGCTAAAAATAAAGGTGCTTGTGTCATTAACGTGCCAACACCATCATTTGTTCCAAGGGCAGCTATCGGTAAGCCTGGTATTTCGATTTGTCTAAAATTAGGATTACTCATATTTCTGTCTTTGGACTTTAATTGTTGCATAACATTATAATTAAATACTTTATCGTGAATTTGATTCTTAGCTTTTTTTCTTTCAGCATATGCTGCTGCTCCTAGTGCAGGTGGAACTAATAGAGCTTCTAGATGATTGTTTGGTTCTTCACTAGCGCCCAAGGCAACTGACACTGCAAACGTTGCTAATGCTGCAGCTTTAGCAAATAATGCAGTTCTTCTAGATATTTTGGCAATATCATAATTCACTTCGCCACGAGTGTGCGGCATAACAGTAAAATCACGTTTTCTCATTTGTATATAATATCAGAAATAGTATGTTTTGTAAATAGTTAGTAATATTACATAAATCATAAAGTTTTATAATCCTTATGCTTGCAAATACCTTTTGTAGTGGTATATTACAGTTACAAATAAAGGAGGGTTATTATGGATAACCAAATCAAAGAAGCAGCATGGGCGCTTAGCGTATATGGTGCTTTTTCAGTAGTTTTTGGACTACTTATCATGGCCTGGCCAGGGATTACCTTGCAGGCATTTTTAATTGTACTGGGCATTTATTTGCTGGCTTCAGGTGCAGTTTTAGCAGTAGGATCACTAATCAATCGTCACGGGCACTGGGTTTTCGGTAGTCTTATCGGTCTAATCAGTGTTGTTGCAGGTTTATATGTGTTCTCACATCCAGCAATCAGTGCTTTAGCAGTATTGTCTCTAGTAGCAATATGGGCTGTAGTAGTAGGTGTACTTCAAATTGCTGCTGGTTTTTCCACAAAGAAAACAAGCTGGTTATTAGTTGTAGCCGGTGCAGTTTACACCTTATTTGGATTCTACATATTCGCTAAACCAGCTCAAGGTGCATTAGCCTTAATCTGGCTAATTGGCCTTTCTGTAGTTATCAGCGGTGTCGCTCTCATAGTTGGTGGTTATGAAGCAAATAAGCTTAGTAAAGCTAAACGCTAATACCTAATTATTTTTAAAAATAGCCCCTGCAAAGCCGCAGGGGTTTTTTTATACAATAACTCTTTTAGGTCTTAAGATTCGTTTTCTTTTGCCTGTAGGTACTACTAATTTTTTCAATTTATTAGCAATAATTAGAGCATCTTCTTCTCTGTCATGAGTTAGATAAGCTTTATGTAGCAGAGTGAATGTTTCTTTATTAGGTTCTAGTTCAGCTGCTTTTTCTAGTTCTTGGAACATCACCTTGTCATTGCCAAGTTTTTCTTGTACTTTGGCGTAAGCAACATGGCGAGCAGCTAGATTATCTTCAAGTTTAAGGGCTTGTTCAAAAGCTATAGCTGCTTTATCGTAATTCTCTGTTTCATAGTAGATTAAGCCTAGGTTATGTAGGCTTGACGGGGTTGCTTCAATACTAGATGCAATTTCGAAGCAATCTATGGCATCGCGGTATTCTTTTTGTTTAGCATAAAGTATGCCAAGTCGGTTGTATGCAGCCGCATTTTTTTCATCAATTTTCAAAATTGTCAGAAGTGCCTTTTCGGCTCTAAGGAATCTATTTTCTCTCATTCCTTGATGAGCTATATCCCATAATTTTCCTAGTCGATCGCCAACCTTTCGGGATACATTTGCGAATTCATCGTCATGAAGATGGGAGTTGTAATAAGCTAATATTGCTAGTCCAATAATTACTAAGATTGCATACATAATATCTAAATATTATATCATAGTAAGGCTTATTACAGGGATAGCATCAATTTATTGCAGACGAGTTTACTATTTACATTTTTGGATAGCATAACATCAGCTTGGTAAGCTGCTTCTAGTACTTTGCTCCATTTTATGGACTGTATGTCGCTAGATTTTTGTATGGCATTTTGAGATATTTGTTGAAGCATGTATGTAACATCAGATAGTAGCGATTTATCGCTCGACAGTGCATCAATTAAGCATAATTTATTAAAATGACTACTAGTTAAAAGGTCCTTGGCAAATTCAGTAGCGGTTTTTAAGGGATGATCTTGCTGATTTAAAATTGCACTCATCAGTCCCGGTAAACCATTGCTAAGTTTATAGGCATCTTCGATGGTATTGTCCTGAAATGATTGATTCATAAAAAATGTTTTTAGTTCTGTTTTTGATGGCGTAATTATATTTAAAGACTGGCATCTAGAAACTATAGTTTGTAGCACCATATTTTTATTAGGCGTACAAAGTATCAGCATACTGCCCGCAGGCGGCTCTTCAAGAGTTTTCAAAATCATGTTTTGGGCTGGGAAAGACAATTCTTGTAGATCATCAATTACTACTATTTTATTTATTGCATTCGAATATTTATGTGTAGTTTTTAAAAACTTCTGAATTTCTTCAATCGTTTCTATACCGAAATTTTTATCTTTGACAGAAAAAGACCTAACGTGCTGAGTAAAATCAGAGGTTTTATTGAAAATAGTACTAGCTATGAAATTTGCAATCGACAATTTGCCAATACCCTTGCTCCCGGTAACCAATACAGAATGTGGCGAATTTTCTATTATTAAATTTATCTGAGCTTGAGTTGTAGGATGTATTGCTAAAGTCATTTTATTATATTATCAAATGATTCAGGTATTTTTGCTTCGAAAGTTTTTGTTATATTACCCGGGATATTTATAGTTAAAGATGATGAATGCAGATATAACCTGTCTGATTCGGGCCCGCCATAGAGTGTATCACCAACTATAGGTACTCCAATATGAGACAAATGCACTCTTAGTTGATGGGTCCTGCCAGTTTTCGGGGTTAATACTAATGAGCTGAATTTATTATTTGATTTTTGTAACTTAAATTCAGTAATCGAAGCTTTGCCATTACTGCCTACACGGAAAGTTTGAGGTTTTTTCGGATTTCTTTCTATCGGCATTTCAATAATGGCGTGATTTTGAGGTGGAATTCCTCTGACAATTGCAATATATGTTTTAAGAGCTTTTCTATTGGTGAACTGTCGCTGTAAATAAACAAGTGTTTTTTTGTTTTTGGCACAAATCATTACACCGCTAGTTCCACGATCTAATCTATGTACAATTCCATACCTGTCGTTTAGATCTTTAGCTTTTGGTTCGTCGAAATCTAAAACATCAATTCTATCTTTAAGCCATGTGGCAACAGTTGCCTCTTTGTTCATATCGCCCTTAGAATGAGCTAATAGCCCAACTGGCTTATTGATAACAACACAATTATCGTCTTCGTAGATTACAGGAATATCAATTTTAGGGATTTTTTGGTTCTTGAAATCCTGTTCAATAACAATCATGTCGTTATTAGTTATTTTGTGGCCTGATTTTGTAATTATCTTACCGTTCACCCTAACCATTCCAGAACTAATGAGATGTTGAGCATAACTGCGATTTATAGCGGGCGTTAATTCGACCACACGCTGGTCTAATCTATACTTGACGTGCTGTGACATATTATCTTAGACCAATGGCTTTTTGGACTGATAGTAATTTTTTGTTAGCTTGCTTGTTCATTTCAGCTTCTGAAAATTCTAATTTATCAATAATTTCCTGATTATCAATATTAGCCATATTTTTTTGAAATTGTATTAAAAATTGGCATACCACATCGGCTACATCAGATTTAAATTCAGCGTATTTAGTACTACCCTTGTATTTAGAAACAATTTCATCGTGAGATTTATTAGAAAAATATTGCATAATATCGAATAAATTACTGATACCAGGTTGTTTGTCTTGGTCGTAATTGATAGTACCTATGCTGTCAGTTGTAGCAGACATTATTTTGGCTCTAGCAATGTCAGGTTTATCGTTTAAGAATATAACGCCTTTTTCAGACTCTGTTGATTTACTCATTTTTTTTGAGGGGTCTTGGAGGTCTTTGATGCGCAATGCCTGGTCTCGCTCAAAATTACTATCATGTTCTTTCGTACTCTTAGGTATAACAAATATTTCACCGAATTTAGAATTGAATTTATTAGCGATACTACGAGCAAATTCTAGGTGTTGGCGCTGATCATCGCCCACTGGCACATAGTTAGTGTCGTAAAGCAAAATGTCTGAAGCCATCAACACAGGATAATTGAACAATCCTACACCAACGTTTGATTTACCGGCTTTTTCTGATTTTTCTTTAAACTCAATCATGCGGCTAAGCTCACCGAAACCACTAAAACAATCAAGTATCCACGTCAGTTCGCTATGCGCAGGTATGTAGCTTTGCCGATATATGTACACATTATCTTTACTAAGAGGTAATCCTGCAGCTATTGAATTTTTTATATTATCAAAGATTGCTGTTTGAAGTTTGGAGGTATCATAATCCGATATTATGCTATGTAAATCTGGTACAAATAAATTGATCTGTGAATCATTATCGGAATTTGCCATATTTACAATCGGCATAATACCACCTAAATAATTTCCAATATGAAGATTGTTATTAGCTCTTAAACCGGTTAAAAATACTGTTCTTTGTTTCATTTATACCTTTATTATACAGAAAATATCACCTTTATTGTATGTTTAGTTGTCGTTATTTACCGTAACTTAACCTTACTGCCAAAACCATGGTCTGGTATATTAGAAAATTCTACAAATTTGTTGACAGCGGGTGAACCGAGTTTGGCGGAAATTAATAGTTCTGTATGAAGAATTGCTGTTTCGAGAGGTATATGAGGATCCATTATGCTTTCAAGCTGACTAGCTTCGTACATTACACCTAGTGGTGGGTAACCTTGATGCGCCAATTCTATTGCAGCATGAGATGCTCTTATTTGACCGGCTACTGATTTTTCGAATTTACCATTTGGGTTATGTGCCATTTCAACACCATGAGCATTGTCTCTGATGAGTCGACCGTTAGTAGCATCATGTGCTCTTTTGTACATTTCTGCAGATGATTTGGGATTGAGTGCATTTTCTCCACCTCTGTATATCAATATGGCAGGAGCACTTCCCTCTGGCCTAATGTCGTTGATGTAATCTACATGATCAAGTGCCAATTCTATATTTCCATCAAGCCCATTTTTGATACCAATTGGCAAACTTGGATCATGTGTCGCTAATAAATGTATTAGATTATAATCTTCAATATTTCTTGCACCGGTCCATACCATAGACAAATGATTGCCATAATTTTCCAGATTTGATTGAAATCTCACTTCGGCTGATACATTGGCGTATTCTTCTGACAAATCAGTAACTATTTGCAAAGCTTGACCAGGGTCGGAAGAATCTAGTCCTTGCCAATCTGCAGGATTAGATCTGGGTTTAGTGAAGCATTGCCTATCGAGCACAATCAAATTATTGTGGGTCTGTTCTAATTCTTTCTTTTTTCGGGCTTCATGCCGAATAATTGCCTGTTCATCCACTAATGGGCATGGCCCAATTACCGAAATAAAATTAGTATCATTATTATGTATAGCATCAGAAATACAATCCCTCGCCTGATTAACGTCCATACTTACTGATTTAGTTTTTTCCATATATCCTCTCTAAATGAAAAATCGCCGCTATTTTCATGCGACGATTTGTTTGTTGACTAAATATTATTATTTTTTAATACACACTAAAGCAAATCGCCTATTGAAGGCGAAAAACCAAAACTGGAAATAGTTGCTTAATGTTTGCATGTTATTAACATACAGTATTTTATAGTTAAAAGTCAAATATATGTTAGCGCTTAGTGAACTGGCGTTGCTTACGAGCACCTTTAAGTCCAAATTTCTTGCGTTCACGCTCACGAGCATCGCGAGTAAGTAAATTAGCTCTTTTAAGAGTGCTGCGATAATCGTCTGATAGCTCAACTAGGGCTTTAGCAACACCTAATCGTATGGCTTCAGCTTGACCATCGTGTCCACCACCACTTACAACGACGCTAATGTCAAATTTATCAACGAGATCTAGTAAAACAAAAGGTTGGTTGATTTTGCCGATTAGTGATTTGCTGTCAGCAAAATATTCAGTAGCAGGCTTACCGTTTACAGTGACAAGACCCTTGCCATTAAACACCCTAACTCTCGCAGTAGCACTTTTTCGGCGACCTAGGCCATAAAAATATGAATTCTTTGTAGGCATTATTTAATATCCTTAATATCTATTAGTTTTGGTGATTGTGCAGCGTGTGCATGGTTGTCATCAGCATATATTTTAAGCCGAGCTAGGCGCGGTGCACGAAGCTTGTTAACTGGTAGCATGCCTCGGATAGCGTGTCCGAGTGCGAATGTTGGGTCTTTCTGCATTTTTTCTTCTAGTGAAGCTTCTTTAAGTCCACCTGGATAACCACTGTGACGGTAATATGTTTTTTGTTTGAGCTTATCGCCAGTTACAATTGTTTTTTCAGCATTTATAATAATGACATAATCTCCACAATCAATATGTTTAGTGAACTGTGGCTTGCCTTTACCGATAAGTAGCTTGGCTGCAGCTGTCGAAATTCTACCGAGTGGCGCAGTTGAGGCGTCAATAACGTACCATTGTCTTACAACTTCAGTCGGTTTAGCGCTATAAGTACTCATTATTTTTTCTCCTTGGCGGTTGTTTTTGGCTTAACGGCTGGCTTCTTAGTAGCTGTTTTGGCCTTTACTTCAGGCTTTTTCGTTACTTCTTCAACTGGTTTTGCTACTGGAACAGATTTGAGATCATCTACGAAGCTTACCTTAGCAAGTTGTGCATTATCACCACGTCTAGTTTCTGTACGCTCAATTCTAAGATGCCCACTATTTCTGCCCTTAAGCTTAGGTGCGATTTCGTCAACAAGCTTATTGGCACTGCTCAGTGTCTGAAGTTTAGCGATAATTTGTCTTCGATTATGCAAATCTCCAATTTTAGCTTTGGTGATTAATTTTTCAACATATGGAACTATTTCTTTTGCTTTTGGAAGTGTAGTTTCAATAGTTTCGTATTTGATTAAAGAATCAGCTAGACCCTTAATAAGAGCCCGGCGTTGATCACGTTCTCGGTGAAATTTACGACCTTTATATCCGTGGCGATGCATTTTTAAAGCTCCAACTCCGCTAGTTTGTCTTTAACTTCGTCTAATGCTTTAGAACCAAAACCTTTGAGGTCTCTTAGTTCTGCGTCATTTAGTGCGAATAAATCTCTGATTGTATGGATCTCGTTATTAACGAGTGCGTTGGTTGTTCTGGCTGAAAGATTCAAGTCTTCTACAGAAGTGTTCAAAGCTGATCCTTCATCACCAATCATGTCATTAGTATATTCATCGGCATTACTGGCACTAGTATCTTGCACCTCAATGCGAGTTTTTCCTGCTAGTGCAGTGTATTGGTTGATCAAAATGGCGTTAGCTTCTTCAAAAGCGTCCTGGGGAGTTATAGAGCCATCAGTATCGACTGTAATGATAAGACGATCTAAGTCAGTGGCTTGACCAACACGAGTATTCTCTACTTTATAGCGGCAGCGTTGAACAGGACCGTATATTGCATCAATAGCAATCATGTCACTTGGTTTATTAGCTGCACCTTCTTCTATAGTCCGATAACCGCGTCCAATTTCAACAGTTATGTCCATAACGAAGCTGGCTTTAGGGTCATCGATTGTACAAATCACTTGATCAGTATTAACAACTTCTACGTCGGCATTTGTTTGAATATCTTTGGCAGTTACAGTGCCTTTACCTTTTTTAACTATACGAAGTGTTTGTAATTCACTACCGTACACTTTAAAGCGGATATTCTTTAGGTTTAACATGATGTCAACTACGTCTTCTTTGACGCCTTTTACAGATGTAAACTCATGAGTAGCGCCTTCTATTTTGAAGGATGTAATGGCAGCTCCAGCAATACTAGATAGCAAAACACGTCGCAGACTATTTCCTAGTGTCATACCATAGCCACTGTGTAAAGGCTCAATAACGAAAGTAGCACTTGTAGCACTATGTTCATCGACATTTACGAGACTTGGTGTATGAATATTATTTGACATTTTTATTGGCTCCTTCTTAACGTGAGTAATACTCTACTATTAGTTGTTCATTAATATCTAATTCAGCGTCATCACGGGTTGGTAAACCTGTGACTGAAATTTCGAATTTCTTGCGGTTAACTTTTATCCAAGCTGGTACTTCTGGTGGTGCAGGGCTTACCTCATCTAGGTTCTTGAAATATTCAGTCTTTGTAGAACGTGGACGAGCAATTAGCTTATCGCCAGCTTTTAATCGGATTGATGGAATATCTACTCGGGTATCATTTAGCAGAAAATGACCATGTGACATTAATTGTCGAGCAGCTCGACGACTTGGTGCATATCCAGCTCGATAAACTACATTATCGGCACGTTGTTCAAGTAACTGCAACAGATTATGTCCTGCTTGACCTTCGCGACGATCTGCTTCTTTCATAAGGTTGCTGAATTGCTTTTCGAGCAAACCGTAAAGTCTTTTAACTTTTTGCTTCTCTCGGAGTTGTAGATTGTATTGACTAGGCTTGGCTTGGCGGCCTTTTAGGCTCTGTCCTGGTTTAGTACTGCGCTTAATTAAAGCTTTATGAGCTTTAGGATGCAAAGCATAGCCTTCGCGGCGGCTCATTTTAACGATTGATGAACGATCTCTAGCCATAACTTAAACTCTCCTAGCTTTCTTTGGACGCACACCGCCATGGGGTATGCCTGTAACGTCTGTAATAGATTCAATTACTATGTCTAATCCAGCAAGTACTCTTACGGCAGCATCACGACCAAGACCGGTTCCTTTTATAAATACTTCGGCTTTTTTGAAACCATACTGTGACACTGCATTATCAGCGGCTTTTTCAGCGGCTATCTGTGCTGCGTAGGCGGTACCTTTTTTAGAACCTCGGAAACCACAAGCACCAGCACTAGAAGCGGTTAATTTATTGCCCTTAGGATCTGTAATAGTAATAATAGTGTTATTGAATGTAGCTTTAACGTAAACTTGTCCGCTTGGAACACTGCGTTTAACTTTTTTCTTACGTGTTTTAACCTTTGGGGCTTCTGGAGCCTGAGTATCAGCTATTTCTGTAGTCTTAATGTCTTCTGCCATAATAATCCTTAAGTCTTAGATGGTGCTTTCTTAGCTGTGCCACCAACAGTTGTTTTCTTGCCACGTCTAGTGCGAGCGTTAGTCTTTGTGCGTTGCCCACGACTTGGTAAGCTGGCTGCGTGGCGTAATCCTCTGTATGCTCGAATGTCTTTTAGGCGCTTGATGTTGGCAGTAACAATGCGTTGTAATTCGCCTTCAACTACAAGATCGCTATTGATAATTTCTTGAATCTTTTGAACTTCAGCATCAGTTAGCTTTTCAACCCTTGTTGTAGGCTCAACTTTAGCTTGTTTTAAGATATCGTATGAAGTTTTTTCGCCAATACCATAGACATAAGTTAGGGCAACCCAAACTTGCTTTTTAGCAGGTATAGTAACACCAGAAATTCTAGCCATAATTAACCCTGCCTCTGCTTATGTTTAGGCTTCAGTTTATTGATAACGTACAAACGACCTTTTCGTCTAACGATTTTGTCGTCTGGACTGATTTTTTTGACACTGGCACGCACTTTCATGCGGATCACGCTCCTCTTCTAGCAATGACGCTACTGCTCTAGATAATATTAGTTCTTGCGATAGGTGATTCTGCCCTTAGTAAGATCATAAGGGGTCAACTCGACCGTAACGCTGTCTCCGGGGACAATCCTGATAAAGTGCTTGCGCATCTTTCCGGCGACATGGGCTATAATTTGATGGCCGTTTTCGAGTTCGACACGAAATTGAGTCCCTGGTAGAGTCTCAATTATGGTTCCCGTTAGCTCGATTACTTCTTTATTAACTGCCATAAATATAACAACACCTAAGTGTAGCATAGTATCACCCTTGTTGTAAAGAGTTTTTCAAGGGTAAATTTATTACTTAGATTTTTTGCTGATTTTGCTTAATAATCGCTTCGAAAATGTTAAATGTCGGGCACCCAAAGAGGTATCGCCAGTTGCATTGTCATCGTAGAAAAAATCGGGTTCTGAATACTGATCATATGTAACCATTAAAGCGCGAGATTCGACGCTTCTTAGAGTTTGTAAGGCCACAGACACCAAGATCAAGATACTTGTTCCACCGATGGATATATTGGCTGACACAAACAACTGCCCGATGATAGGTACCAAGGCTAGCATACCGAGGCTCAAGGCACCAAAGAACGTTAAACGATTGATAATTTGACTTAGATATTTTTCTGTTTGAAGCCCTGAGCGTACTCCTTCAATGAATCCACCTTGTTTATGGAGGTTTTCTGATATTTCTTTGGTGTTAAATGTAATACTGGTATAAAAATATGTAAATGTGAATACTAGGAAGAAGTAAGTAATTGGATAAATATATGCATGCCAGCCTAAGGTCTTGAAAGACTGGGCCGAAGGAGTTGTAAACCATGAAACTAAATTTTGGCCTAAGTGTGCAAGTTGTGGATTATGATTAGACGTTAGTAATTGTCCTGCGAAACTTGGAACACTCAAAAAAGCTACTGCAAATATGATTGGTACAACGCCAGCGGTAATAAGCTTAACGGGCAATACAGTAGTTATGCCGCCATATGTACGATTGCCCTGAACACGTTTAGCATAATTAACTGTAAGATTACGCGAAGCTTCATTGAGCATAACAACAACCCATGTCAGCAGAAGAACCGATCCGCCAATAATTAAACTACTGGTTAAGGCACTCTTGTTGATTGGTAGCTGATGACCAAATAGCACCAATTGATCTTTCTTTTCTAATATTGAATTTACTATTTGACTAATTTGACCAGGCAATCCGCTAACAATACCTACCGTAATCAAAAGTGATATACCATTACCGATTCCCTGTTCTGTGACTAGCTCACCGAGCCACATCAAGAGCATTGAACCAGCTGTCAGTGCCGAAACCATTAACACCCATTGCATAGCCGTAGTATTGGCAGTAATATCGCCCATTCCACCGATAGAAGATGCTGCTTGCCTAATAAGATATATAGAGCCAACGGCCTGAACGATAGCCAGCGGGAAAGTTAGTATGCGAGTGTATTGGTTGATTTTCTTTTGTCCGAACTCGCCTTCTTTATGTAGTGCTTCGAGCTTCGGAACAGCCTTAGTAAGCAGTTGCATGATAATCGAAGCATTTATATAAGGACCAAGTCCTGCAATCATGATAGAGAAATTAGCTAAAGCTCCACCAGATAATACATTGATAAAATTCAATAGTTGAGGAGAATTTTCTGAATTAAATAAACTCTGTAACACCTGATGCAGGGTTTTTGGGTCGCTAATTGGTACTGGGATATGGGCTAGAAATCTATATACCAACAATATCCCCAGAACAACAAAAATACGATTCCGCATATCTTTGTGCCCAAGAGATTTTAATATGATTTTCCAATTCACGTGTTTATTGTACCCTCAATTATGTTATTTATTATCTCACATTTTTTGAAGCGAGACGAAAAATATGTCTATAATTATTTTTTATTTTTTTTAGAAGTTTGCGGTCTTTGCAAACGAGAAATTTTTTCAAAACTGCCACCATTGGCTTCAAGTATCGAAATAGCTGAACTCGAAGCTGAAGGTAATCTGACAGTAACTTTTTTAGTTACATCACCTTTGGCGATAAGTTTAATGGAATTATATGGGCTAGTTACTAAACCAGCTTCATAAAAAGCGGTAGCGTCTGCTACTTTGCCTGAGAACTGATCTAAATCACCAGTATATACATTTTCAGCTTTTGTACGGTAACTTTTAAATCCTGGTAATTTCGGTAATTTTTGCATTAGTGGGTTACTGCCACCCGCGAAGCCAGGCTTAGCGCTTGAACCGGCACGTGCTTTTTGTCCTTTTGTACCACGACCAGCCGTTTTTCCACGACCAGCAGCAATACCTCGTCCTACGCGGCGAGATGATTTAGACTTAGATAATTGTAATTCGTTATACTTCATATCTTAATCCTTCTTAGCTTTTGCTTTAAGATTATTCTTGGTAGTAATCCAGTTTTTAGCTGGCACTAGACCATCAAGGGCTTCAATCGTTGCATAAGCAATATTAGTTTTATTGGAAGATCCGAGAGATTTACTAAGAGCGTTCTTTACGCCTGCAACTTCGAGAATTTGGCGGACTACTCCTCCAGCAATAAGGCCAGTACCAGCACTAGCTGGTTTTAAGAGAATGTGAGCACCGCTCACTTTCTTCTCAATTTCATGAGGTAGAGTACCTTTATATAACGATACTGTAACAAGATTCTTTTTTGCAACATCTGTAGCTTTGGTAATTGCAGTTGTTACATCAGCTCCTTTAGCAGTACCAACTCCAACTTTGGTTTTTCTATCGCCAACTACAACTAGAGCGCGGAATCTAAAGCGTCTTCCGCCTTTTACTACGCGTGCAACACGATCAATATGAAGTGTACGTTCATCATATTGTTTTTCTTCGATTATATTTTTATGCGGATTTGTTGAAACTGGTTTGGTATTTGTATCAGCCATAATTAGAACTCCAATCCTTCTTTACGAGCAGCATCTGCCAGTTTAGCAACACGGCCATGATATAATTTGCCGCCTCTATCTAATACTACCTTGTTAATTTTGCTAGATTTTGCTTTTTTAGCTATTTCAGTACCGACCCATTCGGCTTTTTCAGTCATAGTGCCTTTTAGAGACTTCTGTCCTACTGTAGTTACATAGATGAGTGTTTTGTGTGTAGAATCATCTATAATCTGAGCAGTTATGTGTAAATTGCTCACAAACACACTTAATCTAGGCCTGTTTGTTGTACCAATAACGGTTGAGCGAATTCGCGCTTTGCGCTGTGATTTATTATGTAATTTTGAAATTAAACGTTTACTCATGATTATTTATCCTTGCCGCTCTTGCCGCTCTTACGTAGTATTCTTTCTCCAGCATATTTTATGCCTTTGCCTTTATAAGGTTCCGGTTTCTTAAGAGATCTTATCTCGGCAGCAACTTGGCCAACTTGTTGTTTACTAATACCGCTAACTGTAATTGTATTTTGCTCTACTGCTGCCTGAATACCAACTGGTATATGATAAATAACATCATGAGAAAACCCGATGTTGAATTTGAGGTCTGTACCTTGAGC
>RGVC01000017.1 GCA_010027485.1 bacterium
TTCGTTGGTTAAAATAGCAGATTTAGTAAATGAAGATGATTTCTATGACCCAAAACATAAACGTATCTTTTCGGCCATTATAAATTTATACAATGATCATGATGCTATAGATGTATTAACACTGTCAGACACATTACGTAATAATGGTAATTTAGAAATGATAGGTGGCTCATCTTATTTAACTGAATTAACTAATTATGTACCTACAGCCAGCCATATTGATCAGTATGCTGAAATTGTAATTCAAAAAGCATTGCGACGGAGACTAATTCACGCTTCTAAAGAAATGGCGGAACTTGGTTATGATGAAACCAAAAAATTGAATGAACTTGTCGAAGAAGCTGAAGCTAGATTATTTGATGTAAGTAAACAACACGTTAAACAGGACATTATTAGTTTAGAGGATGTTCTTGCTGCAAGCTTTGACAGACTAGATGAGCTACACAAAGACAAGGGCAAAATAAGGGGCGTACCTACTGGCTACAAAGATCTAGATAACGTATTAGCAGGATTTCAGCCCTCAGACCTTGTAATACTTGCCGCTAGGCCTTCAATGGGAAAAACCGCACTAGCACTTAATTTCGCCCATAATATTGCCGTGCAGTCAGCACAACCGGTGCTGATATTCAGCCTAGAAATGAGTAAGGAACAATTAGTAGACCGCTTATTATCAATGGAATCCGGTGTTGATGCCTGGGCTCTCAGAACTGGAAATCTGAATGATAGTGATTTCGAAAAAATAGGTCATGCAATGGGAACTCTAAGCGAGGCTCAAATATACATTGATGACAGTCCAGGCATAACTATTAGCGATTTGCGTACTAAAGCCCGCAGAGAAGCTCACAAGAGGCCATTAGGCTTAATTATTGTTGATTATTTGCAGCTTATGAGTGGTGGTAGTAGATTCGGCGGAGATGGTAATAGGGTGCAAGAAATATCCGAAATTTCGAGAGGCTTGAAAGGGGTTGCCAGGGAATTGAATGTCCCAATACTTGCTCTGAGTCAGTTAAGCCGATCAGTCGAGAGTAGACATCCTCAAATACCTCAATTAGCAGATTTACGTGAATCAGGCTCAATCGAGCAGGATGCTGACGTAGTAGCATTCATATACAGAGAAGAATATTACAATCCAGATACTGAACGTAAGAAAATAACAGATATTTTCATCAAAAAGCATCGTAACGGACCGACTGGTGGTGTTGAGCTTTACTTCGACAATGAAAAACAGAGATTTAGACCTATTGATAAAAAACACCACGATCCTTTCTCAGGTAGCTAGTGAATATTATTGCTAACAGTTATAATGCTTATTGTCATGAATAAGTTAAAGAAAATATATGTAGATAATTTATTGGTGTTTAATGTTGCGGCATTAGCTCTCGTTTTTCTATTTTCCATCATGCTTTATAAGCTAGGATCCCTCACCGCAGGGTATAGTGCAACAGAGTATAAAACCGCCACCTCAACACTAGGATTTAATGGCTTTTTTTATCATATATTTTATCTACCGCTAGAAGCTATCAGGTCAATTCTATTTTTTATATTTAAAGATCACGGCTACACAATTACGCGCTTGCCGAACGTGATGATAGGAAGCTTAACGGTTATTATCTATAGCTGGATAATATACAACTGGCATGGCAAAAGAACAGCATTCTTATCATTTTTATTATTCACATGCTCAGCCTGGACATTGCACGTATCAAGATTAGCCAGCTATGACGTAATGTACGCTTTCACTGGCATTGCTTTAATAGGTCTTTATGTAATGCTGAAAAAATACAAAACAAGCTACTTAGCACTGCTATTGAACGCTTTTGCTATATCTATGATTATTACTGTTCCAGGGATGATATGGCTAGCTATCACTACCATGATCCTGACAAGAGAAGAAATAAAAATAAATTGGAATCATATAAATAAATTATGGAAGAAAATGCTAGTTATTTTTGTTTGGTTCTCATCCGTACCGCTCATTGTATATTCTATATTCAAATATGGTGGATTCATTAAGTTCGTAGGCTTACCCGAGCATTTTGCTGGAGTTATTCAAACAATCAAAAATATAGTAGGTGTTCCTGTGCATTTATTCGTACGTGGCCCCCAATTACCCGAAATATGGCTAGCACAAGCGGCCATTTTAGACATGTTTGTACTGATAGCCTGCCTGGTAGGTATTTTATTTTACGTAACTCACAAGGAAGCTTCACGCTCCAGGTTTCTGTTAATAATATCCCTTGTGTCTTTATTGCTTGTAATGATTGGTGGACCTGTGTCGATTAGCCTTTTAATACCACTGCTTTATGTCTATGCAGCTACAGGCATAGCTTATTTATCCAGAGAATGGCTAGTAACTTTTCCGGTTAACCCATTCGCCAGAACCCTAGGAGTCAGCTTAATCTCGATAGCAGTTGGACTGAGCTGTATCTATGGTATTCGGTCATATTTTGTCGCTTGGCCACACAACCAAATTACTACTAGTACTTTTGTATATAAAATTAAATAACAGGTTAATTATATATCGAATAACTGATATACTATAGCTAATATAGGAGGACAAAATGAGCAGATTCGACCAAGCAAAAATGCTTATGAAAGTTAAAAAGATTCAAAGTGAACTTCAAAAACAAATCATTACCATAGAAAAAGGTGATGGCGCAGTTAAAGTTGAAATTAACGGTGAACAAAAGATCAAAAAAATACATATTGACCCAGACTATGTAGACCTTGAAGATATAGGTGAACTAGAACGATACATAGAAGATGCCGTTAAAGAAGCAATCTCTCAGAGTCAAAAAATTGCTGCCGAAAAAATGCAACCAATGATGGGTGCACTCGGCAATCTTGGATTATAGATAAAGGTTTCTGTTAATGTCCATATTACCTAAGGCCCTTCAGGACCTAATTGAAGCATTTGGTAGTCTACCGGGAGTAGGCTCACGTACTGCTGAGCGTTATGCCTATTATCTGATCAAAAATAGCTCGGATAAAACTAGTAAGCTGTCTGATGCATTACTCAAATCAGTTGACGGCCTAGATTACTGCAAAGCTACATTTGCATTGGTTCCAAAAGGTGAAGAATATTCAGATCTGTACACAGACCCAAAAAGGAATAAAAAATTAATTGCCGTAGTTGCTGAACCCTTTGATATCGTAGCTCTAGAAAATACTGGTAAATTTGAAGGCACATACCACGTCCTAGGCGGCTTACTATCACCAATAGATGGTATTAATCCATCGAAATTGCATATACCTGAGCTTATTAAACGAGTTTCCACGGACGCAGTAGAAGAATTAGTAATAGCTACCAATGCCAGCGTAGAAGGTGAATCAACGGCTCTATATATAAAGCAGCAAATCAATAATCCGGATATCAAAATTAGCCGACTAGCGAGAGGGCTATCTGTTGGCGTAGACTTAGAATATGCCGACCAAGTAACTCTAGCCAGGGCATTAGAGGGAAGACAAACTATATAATGAACGACCAAAATACAGATAAATTGAACAGTATCATTGAGTCGTCTAAAACCGTCTTAATTTTGCAAGCTGATAACCCAGACTCTGATAGCCTAGGTTCTGCTGTTGCTCTTGAAAATATATTCGATAAATTGGGTATTGAAGCAATCCTTTACTGCGGAGTAGACATTCCCAACTACATAAAATACATAGATGGCTGGGATAGAGTGACTAAGGATATTCCAAACAATTTTGATGCGAGCATCTTAGTAGATGTATCAACCATGACTTTATTCGAAAAATTATCAGAAACGGATATAAGGAAATTATCATCGAAGCCATCAATTGTAATAGATCATCACACTGCATCTACAAATCCGATCACATTTAGTGATCTGCAGATAATCGATAATACAAATGCGTCAACCGGACAGTTAATATATGCAATTGGCAAAAAATTAAACTGGCCAATGGACAAGAAAGCACTCGAATTAATAGCAAATACAATACTGGGCGATACCCAAGGATTAACCAATGACCTGGCTACTGCTGACACTTACAGAATAATGGCTGAACTTATTGAAGCTGGAGTTAATAGGCCTGAACTAGAAAACAAACGCAAAGAATTCAACAAAATGACTGAAGCAATTTTTGAATTCAAAGCAGATCTGATGAAGAAAACTCATTTTGCATATAACAACAAAATATCCCATGTCACGATTTCGCAATCAGAAATTAACCAATATAGCCCCTCATATAATCCAAGCGCCCTAGTACTGCCAGAAATGCTTCAAACAGAAGATGTACTAGTAGCTATAGCCTTCAAAGAATATGATGATGGCAGAATTACGGCCGCTATTAGATGCAACCCTGGTGCTGCCATAGCCAATCAATTAGCTGATCATTTTGGCGGTGGAGGACATACCTACGCCAGTGGCTTTAAAGTAACTAATATGGATATAGAAAATCTAAGAAAAGAATGTTTAGATAAAGCTCAAGAATTACTGATAAAATTATAAGGTAATAAATATGAAAATACATAACACCTTAACCAAACAAGTAGAAGCTATAAAACCAATTGATTCTAAAAAATTAGGGATCTATAGTTGTGGACCGACAGTTTATAACAGAGTACATATAGGTAATCTAAGTTCTTTTATACACGCTGATTTGATTAATCGAGTTGCTAGAGCGTCAGATTATGAAGTTAAACATGTAATGAACTTCACAGATATTGATGATAAAACGATAAAACGCAGTAATGAGCTATGTCCTAATCTATCACCAGAAGAAGCTTTATTGAAACTTACTGAAGCAGAAATCAATCAATTTACTGAAGATGCAAAAGAAGTCGGCATCGACACATCTAAAATTGAGTTCATCAAAGCAACTGCCAGCATAGACAAAATGAAAAATATTATCCTAGAACTCATTGAGCATAATGATGCATACGTAGCTGACGATGGAGTATATTTCTCAATAGAAAACTACACTAAAAATGGTCACATATACGGTCAATTATCGAATATTGATGCATCTTCAACTAGTAGCTCTAGAATCAATAATGATGAATACGACAAAGATAATATTCATGACTTCGCATTATGGAAATTTAAAACAAGTAATGAACCTTCATGGGATTTCGAAATAAATGGCACAAACTACCCCGGCAGACCAGGCTGGCACATAGAGTGTTCGGCAATGAGCGTGTCCAGCTTAAACATGCCGTTTGACATACATACGGGCGGTATAGACCTGATATTCCCACATCACGAGAATGAGATTGCCCAAAGTACTGCGACCCAGGGAAACAAACTAGCGAACTACTTCGTACATAATGAACATATGCTCATAGATGGCCATAAAATGAGTAAATCATTGAATAATTTTTATACTTTAGCTGATATAGAATCTAAAAATATGCAAAAAATGGCATTAAGAATGCTTGTTCTACAGGCACATTATCGCACCCAAGCACATTTCAGCTGGGAAAACCTAGCGTCTGCTGAAAACAGATTAAAAAGCTACAGAGCAATGGCCGATCTACGGTGGCAACCAACATCATCAGATAGCAAAATAACAGCTGAGCAAATTGAAGCCACATATAATAGTATGCTTGAATCCGTAAAAGACGATTTAGATACTCCAAATGCTCTAGCGACACTCAGTCAATTCGAGAAAGAAGTATCGGCAGCTGGCATTCCTCCACAGTTAGTCGAATCATTCAAAGATTTTGTTGTGAACGTAGATGAACTCTTAGGCTTAAATATCAGTACTGATGATATTGATCAAAAAGCTAAAGGTCTAATTACAGAACGATTGTTGGCAAGAAGCAATGGTGATTATAAAAAATCCGATGAATTACGTGAGCAATTAGAGGAACAAGGTATTGGCGTAAGAGACCTTGCTGATACTACTCTTTGGTATCACCTGTAGTACTAGCAAACACCTGATTAGATATAATCTTTTTGGTACGCAAAAATTCTAAAAATAATATTCTAATACAACCGGCTACTGGAATAGCCACAATTCCACCAAACAGGCCACCTAATCCTACTCCGATAATAATAGACATGAATACCAATAATGGGGACATGTTGGTAGAATTTGCTTGTATGCGCGGCTGGAACAAGATGTTTTCTATCTGT
Source organism: bacterium (assembly GCA_010027485.1). GTDB lineage: Bacteria > Patescibacteriota > Saccharimonadia > Saccharimonadales > UBA4665 > RGVC01. The sequence goes on from RGVC01000017.1 coordinate 6,105, forward strand.
TGGTAAGTAATATAATAAAGCAAAATTATGACAGCTGCTGCAGGAGAAGTGAACAAAGCTACTGTAGTTACAATAATTGCTCCGATTGTATGGCCTACCATAGGTATTAAGCCGCATATGAATACTACAAGCATCAATGCCAGTGGATAGCTTATCCCAAGCAGTAATATAGCGGGCAGAATTAAAATCGCTGCAATAGCAGCCAGTATGACCTGTCCATTCACGAAACCTTTTATTACATTGTGCATATCTGTAGTTACTCTATCGAAAGCAATTCTGTACTTATCTGGTGTAATGGATTTAAAAAATTTGATCCACACCGGACCTTCTATAAGCATCATGAAAGTAAGAACCAGGATTGTTAACATTGAAAAAAGGCTTGAACCTATGCGGTTAACAGCACTGAAAGCGGAACCTCCACCATTATTTATTTTTGCTGATAATTGATTAGAAAAAGAATCAATTTGCTTCTCTAATTTATACTGCCTAATAAATTTTCCTGTAGAAGAATTCTGATCACGGAAATCTCTTACAAGTTGCGGGGCAGTATCAACCAACCCTTTAGATTGTCGAATCAGTGGTGGCGTAAAACTTGCAATAAACAAGCCAAGAATAGAAACTACCGCCAAGAATGATAGTGCAGTGCCTAATACTCTGCTGCCACGTTTCTTCCCTGGGATTTTAGAAGCTATATAATGTACAGGGCTATTTAGAGCTAGCGCAAGCAGTAAAGCAGTAAAAATCAACAATAATGCATGTGCAGATTTTTGAATTGCTAATAAAAATGCGAATGTACCAATTATTAGAACCGCTAAACGAAAAAACGTTTGGGTAGAAATTGTTAGCGACACTTCCTGCGAAGCAGAGGAATGAGTTTGCTTTGACATACTATTATTGTTTCTTATTTATGCTTTTTTAGCAATGTATTTTGATATATGTCCAGTATTTCGGGTCCGACTTTTTTGATATCGAATGTTTTAACATAATTCTCTCCCCAATCAGCATAATTCTCACGCTCACTATTATTAGTAAGTAATTCCTTTAAAGCACCGGCAAGAGCAACGCTATCTAGCGGGTCGAACAGCATTTCAGGCTTAGATCCCAGAACTGACCGATAACCGGCATTATCACCAGCTAAAATAGCAGATTTACCAGATGCCATTGCTTCGATTAGTACTATGCCAAAACTTTCACCTCCGGAACTCGGGAAGACTGATATATCAGCAGAAGCGTAATAAGATGGTTTATCCTCTTCGCTAACAAAACCTACGAATTCAACCACATCATCTAAATTATTGGTGCTTACAAAATTTTTGAGTGAAGTTTCTAGAAAACCTTTACCGCAAATTACTAGTTTAAAAGTAGGTACTTTATTGTCTTTACTTAGTAATTTGATTGCATCCAGTAGTATTTGACAACCTTTTCGAGGCACTAAGCGCCCCAAGAACAATATTGTTTTACTGTCATTCGATTGATATTTAGCAATAGGTTTAGCATTGTTAAACAAATCATAATCAACTACATTCGGGGATATTGCACAATTAATCCCAAAAGTGTTTTTGGCAAATTCCCGCGCCGCTTCGGAAACACACAAAAATTGATCAAATTTTTTGAGTGAACTACGAAGCCATAACCCCAGTAGTTTATTGCTGTAATAAACCGTCTTACTATTAGGGGCAATATGAAAAGAACCAATGATCGCAGTATTTTTATACGCTAGATTTATCAATTTACTAGACATAAATGGGCTATAAGGCATTTGCACATGCAGCACGTCAAAATTCTCTTCATCTAAAAGTTTTTTAAGTTTGTTGTTAGATGTAGGCAAGGGCATTGTACCGACATTCCCATTAAATTTAACTTTAATGTTGCGAGAAACACTGATTACATTCGCTATATCCTGCCTATGCGTTTCGCCAACAATATATTTAACATCATGACCTTGATCACTCAACCAGCCACCGATTGCCAAGATGTATTGCTGTACACCATCCAACGAGTCCAGTCCATCATCCAGTACAAGTCCAATTTTGAGTTTTTTAGCGTTTGTGGTCATGGTTTATAAGAGCTTTTTTATATAACTCTTCGTAGGTATCAATAACGGTTGGATAATTAAACTGCAAAACGTATTCGCTAGCCCATTGCTTCCAAAGTTTTCGAAGATTATTATCATTTAGCAGTAAATCTAGTCTACGTGCGAATTCTTCGGTACTATGTGGATCAACTATCGAGATTGCACCGGTACCTTGCATTACATCTATATATCCTGAGTTATTTCCAGCAACTGTTACTGTACCGGTAGCTAGGGCCTCTAACAGTACTATTCCAAAACTTTCTCCGAATACAGCAGGAGAACAGAATATATCTGCGTCTGTAAGTAATTCAATCTTATGTTCTTCACTAATAAATCCAAGAAATTCTATATTCTTAATTTTGAGATCATCAGCAAGCATTTCTAGTTTTTCTCTATCTGGACCATCGCCTGCGATAAGGAGCTTTGTGTTTGGATTGCTGCCTTGAAGTAGTGCAAAAGCTTTCAATAAGTACTTAACACCTTTTCTACGCTCTAAACGCCCTACATAAAGAATGGTTTTGTCGTCATCTTTGCTTTTTTCAGGTTGCACTTGGTGTTTGTATTTATCTAGATCTATTCCGTTAGGAATGATCGTGATCGGCATTTCAGTGAGATTAGATGCATACTCTGCGCCCGAAGAAGATACTGCCGTTAATACATCCAGGTATTTCATAACTGATTTAAGATACGGGTTAACTGCCTTAATCATAGATCTACTCATGATTGATTCTGGTACTTTGGCGTGGAAAGTACCTATATTCACAGAATTAGAAAGCTGCAGAATCTGCCGACTCAAGAGCGGCACCCATGGTTCGTGGAAATGTAATACATCGAATTTTTCTTCTTCGAGCATTTTCTGTATTATTTCTTCGTCGCCATTGGAAGATACTTGCGTAGTGGTGTGAGAAGGAGACCTAAAATCGGTAGAAACACCAACGAATATAACACCATCTATATGAATTTGATCAGCCCCTCTGGGTTTAGGGGTGATGATGCGTACAACATGTCCACGAGATTCTAAGCCATTTTTAAGAGCCAAAATAACCTCTAGAACACCACCGTGTTTATTTATGTTATAAGGGCAAACTAATCCAATTTTCATCTGTTTATTATACCACTGTTACTTTCTTTCTTGAGCCAGTATTCTTCTAAGGCCTCTAGGCAGCATCACGCTAGCAGCTTTTTTGTCTGCCAATACACTCGGGGTATGATTTTTGCTCTCAGCGATATATTCTTTAAAATCTTTGTAGGCAATTTGCATGTGCTGTTTCACGATATTCGGATCGAAATAACTATCGCTGCCAGCTCGGACGTGTTTTATTGGTATATTTATCCGAGACTCGCAATTATTCAGTGTAAAGAATTGGCTGCAAGTAATCCAATGAGTCCTAATATCATTAGTGCGCCAAGCTTTAATTTCATAATCTAAAGTATTTGTAATTTCATCATCAGAAGCTTCGATAAATTTCTGCTTAGAGTTTGGCATATTTTTATACAAATAACTGATAATGAATTTACGTAAAACGAGATGACTCACAAAGAACGAAATAAATTTACTCCCTAATATTCGTGTAAGGACCAAGAAAGTACGTCGTCTACGCAGGGAATACACAAAATCATCTTTATGAGTAAAACCCATCAAACTAACAACTAGATCTACCTTTTTTTCTAGATCAGGATATTTCTGTAGCATTCTAGTCACCACAACAAATCCAAAAGATATACCGACAATTGTAATTTTTTTACGTTTATAGGTCAGCTTGATATAAGAAGCCAGATAATCGGCATAGCCATCTATATCAATAGTTTTATTTATCTTGTCAAAACTATCCATACCACCAAACCCAGGCATGTCAGGCATAGTAACGTTGCCATAAGTACGTAAGTTTTCTACCAAGCCCCACCATCGCTCAAGAGTTGCATGATGACCATAAATTAGTAAAATCTCACGCTTCTTTTTATTGGAGGAATTGGCTTTAAGCATCCGGCCTTCAAGACCGTTTATATATAAAGGCAATATGTAATCAGTAGGACTAGTTAATATTTTTTTTGGCATTATTAGGGCTGCAATGAATTTATATATATTTTAACATATAAATGTATGTTGGTCGATATGTTCATAAAACGTGTAAGTTCACAGATTAAGTTGTTAAAATGCCCTAAATAATGTAAAATCAATCTGTTACGGTGGGGCGTGGCCAAGTGGTAAGGCACTGGTTTTTGGTACCAGCATTCGGGGGTTCGAATCCCTCCGCCCCAGCCAAAATTTAAACTCGTCAGTTGGACGAGTTTTTTATTTGATGTGGATTTAAGAAGCGGGTATTGGTAGTGGCTGGTTGCAAGTGTTGGGATTGATTTGCTGGGTGAAACGATCGTTGATCCAGTTGATTACGTTGGGAGAGATTACAGATGGTATTTGCTGGTGCGATACATTGTTAATCCATAATGTATTGATATTTGATCCGGCTGCACATGCTCTAGATATGTATTGTGCCGTTGTAGCCGGCAAGACTACTTGATCGCTCAAGCTTTCACTTATCTGAATTGGAATTGCTTTAGGTAGTACCGGCGCCGTTTGCATTTTTATAATATCTTGCCAACGTGAATTATTTAAGAAATCTGCAGTGAAGAATCTCTGACCAGTTTTTTGTCGAACTATTCCGCTCACGGAAGACTCAACTATACATTGTCGGCTCAGCTTCACATATTGATCCTGTACCTTACTGTTGATTATATTGTAGGTACTTAGTGTAGGATAGGCAGTCTTCCAACCTGCAACAAGTTGCGGTCCAATTACCCAGCTTGCTAGAGTGTCGTATTGTGCGTTTAATAAGGATTCAAGTTGAGCTGCAGGTGCAGATGCCGATGTTCCTACTAGTTGGTATTCAGGCATATATTCCAAAGCATACAATGAACTGAAAAGTGCCGAATGACCTCCTTGAGAATGGCCCCAAATTGCATATTGTTTGCCGCTATTATTATTCGCAATATAGCTTACTGCGCGTACGCTATTTAACACATCATGAGCCTCAGATTTACCAACCAAATATTCGCTTATTCCTGGCGTGCCTAAACCTGCATAATCAGTTGCGGTTACTATCCAACCCTTAGCCAGCATACTATTAACCCAGGGTAGTCTTGATGATGAAACTGGTTGTTCCTGCCTAGATGGAGCGCAGTTATCGCCTCCGCCCAATGTGCCATGGGCCCAAGCTACTACCGGACGGGGAGAGGTAGCAATAGTAGCCGGCACAAAAATCATTCCTGAAGTGAATGTAATATCATCATTGGCTTTTTGGGTTCTATAAAGTACTCGGTAAGCCGTACCATTTTCGATGCCTGTTTGAATAATCTCTTTGCGGACTATTTCTCCTAAAGGACCTTGTGTCTGTAATCCGGTAGTGTCATAAAACCCGCTAATGGATTTTTGAAACTTATCTATCTTGTATGAATTCCAGAAATATACGCCTGCACTAAATACAATAATAGCTAATATAAATATTAGTACGCCTTTGAACATTTTATGCACATGTTTTTTGTTATTTTGCTTATGCATACTCATATTCTACTCTATAAGCCTGCTAGCTGAAAAATATTACCGAGTATCAGATGAATCTAAACGTTATAGCTGCCAGAGCTAGTTGTGCCACCTTGGCCTGTCCAATTGGTGTG
>RGVC01000018.1 GCA_010027485.1 bacterium
AGAGTACCTGTCTTATCAAAGGCAATGGTTTTAGCCTCGGCTAATTTTTCTAAAGCTGATCCAGTTTTGACAATGATACCGTACCTACTAGATAGGGCCATACCACTCATGAGTGCAATAGGTGCTGCAAGAATTAGCGGACAGGGAGTTGCTACAACTATGACTTCTAAGAATCTAATGGCACTACCGGTGTAGAACCAAACTCCAAGAGCTAGAGTGAATGCTCCAAAAGTAAAAGGGATGCTGTAGCGATCAGCTAACCTAACAAAAGGTGCTTGGGCTGCATAGGCACTTTGCACGAGCTTAACAATTTGCTGGTATTGGCTATTTTCGGCGGTCGCCAAAGCTTTGGCAACAACTGAGCCGTCGAGATTGATCGAGCCACTAAGCAGTTTACTTTTGACGTCTTTAGACTGCGGCAGGCTTTCGCCGGTAAGCGATGATTCGTCAAAACTTGCTGATCCTTCGATAATAATTGCGTCAACTGGCACTAGGTCACCAGCATCAATAACTATCTTGTCATTGATATGAATTTCACTAACTTTAATTTCTAAGGTTTTGCCTTTTCTGATCACTCGAGCTCTTTGCGGGGCATTCTTAAGCAAGGCATTGAGTTCTGATTTAGCTCTATGTTCAGCGTAGTCTTCTAGCGCTTCACCACCTGTGAGCATCAGTACAATAACTATGGCCGCCCAATATTGTCCAAGTACAACCGAGGCGATGATTGCCGTGGCCGCTAGCAAATCGATTCCGTAGGTACCGGAACGCAAACTTTCCCACATGTCTTTAAGTAGTGGAATGACTTCTATAAGTGCCACCGCCCCCAGCACCCAATTAGCAGCCGTCTTCTGCCCTAAAAGCACTAAACCAAGCGCTACTACTACGGCGGTCAGAGCTGCGCCAAATAATTTATAATCACCTAAAAATTTAGTTACTTTAAGCATTTTTCCCTTTTTGGTTATTCTTTATTTCTAGTATACCAATATCTTGGTACGTTCTGATGTTCGATAATATGGGGCGGACTAGGGGAATCGAACCCCCGACCTCCGGAACCACAACCCGGCGCTCTAACCAACTGAGCTAAGTCCGCCACGTGTATTTCCGTGACTATTATTGGTGCCCCGGGCAGGATTCGAACCTGCGACCTTAGGCTTAGAAGTCCTCTGCTCTATCCAGCTGAGCTACCATGGTGCGGGTGGGGGGAATCGAACCCCCGTCACCAGTTTGGAAAACTGGGATAATAGCCGTTATACGACACCCGCGAACAGAGGTGATTATATCATAAATATCTGTTTAATTAAACCTTATATTTCGTGAAGAACCGTGATTTTTGCACCTAGACTGTTGAGTCGTTCAGCTAAATCTTCGTAGCCACGGTTGATAGTGTAAACGTTTCTAAGCATGCTAGTACCTTTAGCGGCCATCATGCCAATTAGCAGTAAGCTGGCTGGACGTAGAGCTGGCGGACAACTGATATCGCCTGTGTTGAACTTTGAAGCTCCAGTTACATAAACCCTGTGAGGATCGGCGAGTTCTATTTGAGTGCCAATTTTTGACATCTCGGTATAGTAAATAGCACGGTTTTCATACATCCAATCGTGTATTAATGTTCGGCCTTTGGCAACACTGCAAATCGGCACAAAGTAGGGTAAATTATCGGCGTTTAATCCTGGATAGGGCAGGGAATGGAGCTTATCCGATAATGCGTTTAGTTGTCCATTGTGTTTGAATATTTTGAGATCTACTAAATCTGTAAAACCGTTATCGGCTTTATAGCGTGGCGTTTGATCTACTCTGAGGCCCATTTTTTCTAACTTCAGTAATTCAACCGACATGAACTCAATGGGTACTCGCTTAATCGTAATTGACGAATTTGTTGCCACTGCGGCAGCAGTAAGAAACATGGCTTCGATGGGGTCTTCGCTTGGGGCATAAGTGATATTCTTTTTAATGTTCGAGGTACCAGTAATTTTGAGAGTAGTCGTGCCGATTCCTTCAATCTTTACTCCAAGTTTTTGGAGGAACAGACAGACTTCTTGAATAGCATAATTAGCGCTCGCAAATTCAATTATTGTAGTTCCGTCAATTCGAGCGGCTGCGAACAGGGCATTTTCGGTAACTGTATCTCCAGGTTCGTACAGTACAACTCGGTCCGGACTTTTTCTTCGCACGACAATATTGTATACACCAATAGTGGCAACTATGTTTACTCCAAATTTTTCAAGGGCAAAAAGGTGCGGCTGAACTGTACGCTCACCTAGCTTACAACCTCCGGCATAAGGAATCTTAAATTGTCCAAACTCATGGATTAGTGGGCCAATCATCATCAAAACGCTACGAGTTTTTTTGGCTGCTTTAGAGTCGAGGCTGTCTAGGTTTAATTTTGCTGGTCGACGAATTTCAATGTCGTTATTGGGAAGCCATTTAACATTTACTCCCATACTTTCAATAACTTCAATAATTCTATATACCTCTTCAATGCGAGGAAACTCCTTGAACCTAGTTACCCCTTGGTTTAACAAGCTGGCACACAGTAGGCCGACAGCGGCATTTTTGCTTGTTTTGAGTTCAATCTCACCCTTAAGCTCGTGGCCGCCTTCAATTCGTAAATTAGTTGCACCTGAACTTACTGAAATCAATTGTTTGTTTAACACATCACTAACTCGCCCTAGAGTTTCAAGGCTAAAGTTTTGTCTACCATGTTCCATGCGGTTAACTGCCGACTGGCTAGTGCCGAGTAATTTGGCGAATTCGGATTGAGTTAAACCTCTCTCTTGTCTTATCTGAGAAATCAATTGTCCAATTTTTTGATTAGATTGATGCATTTTCACGTGTGATAATACCATATATGATATTTTAATTACAATATTGACATTACTGGCATTATCAGATGCTACAATATAGGTATGATATAGCTACTACTAAATGCAAAAAATGAAAAAACTAATTGGAGAAAAACATGGACGATAAAGTAGTGGCAAAACTAATAAAACAAGAAGAGCAAAGACAGCGCGAGGGATTAGAGCTTATTCCTTCTGAAAATTATGTTTCCAGGCAGGTGCTAGAAGCATTGGGTAGCGTATTTACAAACAAGTATTCCGAGGGATACCCTGGTAAACGCTATTATGGCGGACAAGAAAATACAGATGTTTTAGAGCAATTAGCAATCGATAGGGCCAAAGAACTTTTCAGGGCAGACCATGCAAACGTACAGCCACATAGTGGAGCGCCAGCTAATGAGGCCGTATACAGCGCTTGGTTGGATGTTGGCGATACAGTCCTAGCAATGGACTTAGGTCATGGCGGGCATTTAACGCATGGCGCACCTGTTACAAGATCTGCCAAGTTATATAATTTTGTACGCTATAAAATGAAAGATATTAATACAGGTGAGATTGACTACGATGAACTCGCTGAATTGGCTCGTGAGCATAAACCAAAAATAATTTTAGCTGGTTTTAGTGCTTATCCAAGAGAACTAGACTATGCCAAATTCAAGGAAATTGCAGAAGAAACAGGCGCCTTGTTAATGGCTGATTTGGCGCACATCGCTGGACTGGTAGTCGGCGGAGTTTCTAAGAATCCTTTTGATTATGGTTTTCATGTAATCACCACCACTACTCATAAAAGCTTAAGGGGGCCTAGGGGCGGAGTAATTTTGACTAAAGGCAAAGTCTCTAATCCTTTGAGGGCACCTGAAAAAACCATCGAAAATATTCCTACTTTGATTGACCGCGCAGTATTTCCAGGAATGCAGGGCGGCCCTCATATGCATACAGTGGCAGCCAAGGCAGTGGCGTTCGGCGAAGCTCTTAAGCCTGAATTTCAAACATATGCAAAGCAGGTTGTAGATAATGCCAAAGCGTTAGCCGATGAATTACAGAAAAGAGGCTTCAAATTGGTTACAGGAGGAACTAGTAACCATCTGATGCTGGCTAATGTTTGGGAGAGTTTCGGAATCGATGGACATGAAGCCGAACAGGCATTAGACGAAATCGGACTAACCTTAAATAAAAACGCCACACCGGACGATCCAAACCCACCATTTAAACCTAGCGGAATCCGATTGGGTACTCCTGCCATAACTTCACGAGGCTTGAAAGTTGAGCATATGCCACAGCTGGCTGAATGGATGCTTCAGGCAATAGAAAATCGTGATAATAAAAAAGAATTACATAAAATTCGAGAACAAGTCAAAGAGTTCTCTCTGAAATTCCCACTGCCAAGCGACGGCTAGTTATTGTCAAGTTTTTTAATTACTCGACTGGCTAGTATGCTGCCTATTGCTACACCCAATGATAACTTGCCAATTTGCGAGGCATTGTCTTTGGCTTGATCTGCGTATTTCATAAGTTTAATTTTATTAGAAGATTCTATCGACTCTAATAGTCGCTTGGTATCAGCACTTAAATGATTGGCGTAATTTGATACTATTTCAAAACAAATCGTTTCCATGTTGTCTTGAAACTCGAATTTTTTCAGTATTGTTTCTGATATAGTTTGTCTTGTTTCGGGAAGTCTAGCAAATTTCCCTTGAGGGGCTATGCTTCTAAAATGTTCAACCCGGTCTTTGTCTGTTGTAATAAACAAGGTGGCAATTTGCATGGATTTTTCTTCGGGTTCAATATCTTCAGCGGTAGCAAGTTCAGTCACTACATCATAAAAAGCATTGCCATTAGCTTCGATGGAATTGTTAAAATTTTCTAGTTTTTTTGCTGATGGTGTTTTAATCCAGTCGGTAGCTGCATCGAAAAAAATTTTTTGAGATTTATCTAATTCATGTACAGCCATAACCAGAGGATTGTCATCTTCTCCAGAGTAAGGGTCTTCATTAAAACTAGTTTTCACTAGTGTTAATAATAAATATTTTAGAAGTATATGTCAAATATATGTTATTGAATAATAACTATTTCTGGCTCTTGTTCTAGTTTGATTCCAAACTTTTCTAAAACAGCGGATTCAATTTTGGCTTTGAACTTGAGTAGGTCACTTGTTGATTTAGCATGTTCGTTGACCAACACTAATGGCTGATTTACCCAAGTTGCCATGCCGGTTTCGGAGTCATGGTAATCTTTATATCCGGCTTTTTCAATTAGCCAAGCTGCAGGGATTTTAACCTTATCTGTGCCAACTAGCCAGTGTGGCATATCGCTAAACTTAGCTTTAAGCTCATTATATTGTTCTTTTGGAATAATCGAATTCGTAAAGAATGATCCGCAGTTTTTTACTTTGGCGGGGTCGGGAAGTTTGGAGCTTCTAATAGCAATTACGGCTTTTCTGATTGAATCTGGGCTGTAATTTGATATGCCATTATCGGATAAGTACCTAGAAAGTGATTCATAAAATGGTGGCTGCATGTTTGTGGACCTAAGATGCAATGTTAGGCCGGTTATAAAAAAGCGACCTTTGTCAGTGGTTTTGAAGCGACTGGTCCGATAGCCAAACGCACAGTCAGCATTCGTGAGCATCATAAATTCCTTGTTCTTGCTGTCATAGACTTCAACGGCCGTAATAGTCTGAGAGATATCTTGGCCATAAGCTCCAATGTTTTGTACTGGAGTTGCGCCAGAGGTTCCAGGTATTAAACTTAATGCTTCAATGCCACTAAGTCCAGCGTTGGCCGTTCTTTCAACTACTTTATCCCAGTTTTCACCCGATCCAATGGTTATATAGGTGTTTTCTTCGTCTTCTTTGAATATCTCATATTTATGAATTTCATTAACGATTACTAAGCCCTTAAATCCTTGATCGCTCCATATAATATTACTGCCACCACCTATGACTACAATTGGTTGTTTGTTGGATTCCGCCCAAGTTAAAGCTTTTACTAAGTCATTGCGTTCCTTGATCACAGCCAGATAGTCGGCATTACCGCCAAGTCCCATGGTAGAATAATCAGCTAAACTAACATTTTTTTGAATTTCCATAGCTTAATTATAGCCTAGTATATTTATTTAATTTTCGTTCTTGCCATAGACTCAATGTTGGGGCTAAAATGTAGGTATAAATGAGTAAAGAAAAACTACCATTCATGGGACTCGGGAGCCACCTGAAATATTTGCGAGAGCAGTCTCATCAGTCGCTTTCTGAAGTTTCAGGTGCCGTTGAAATTGACGAAAATAGCCTATCAAATATAGAAGCCGGCAAGGCTCGACCAGATGAAGAAATACTGCTACTCCTAATAAGCCATTTCAATATTCAAGACCGTGAAGCAGTGCAACTCTGGGAACTGGCCGATTATGACAGCGAGATACCAGAAAAAATTAGACCAGATACTGATGCCAATAATCAGAAACCTGTAGTTATGCTTCTAGCGCCAGACGGACGTACCATATATAGCGACGGTGTGGAAATAATTACTAATAATGCTGGAGTTACCATAAACTTTACTCAATTGCAAAGTCCCAACAAGACATCTAGTGTCGCTAAAGTTGGCATGAGCTATGATCAAGCGCATGAAGTACTTAAAACTTTAGAAAAAGCACTACTCAAGGCAAAATATCTAAATAGCCAAAAAAATCTGCCCGCCGAGACTTAAATTAGTGAACTAAATAATTCATCTGTTATGGGTGTGTTTACTCTTGAGAATAAACTGTTTTTAGCGTATAAACATAAGCAGTATGAAACTGCAATTAAAGTTTATGGTGCTGCTAGTAGCCTTCTTTATGGCGGGCTTTGGTTTGTTGTTGATTCAGCGCAATTTCGAAATTCAGAGAACTCAGCAACTACTAAATAGTGAATTATCTCAGCGTCAAAAGTTTTTCGAAAACACAGTTAATCTTAAAGGCTCTGCACTTAAACAGTTATCAAATGACTATTCATTTTGGGATGAAATGGTGAATTATGTTAAAACCACTAATCCTGATTTTGCAAAAAACAATTTAGACACCAGCCTAGGTACCTACAATGTTGATACTTACGCGGTTTACAGGCCCGATGGTAGTATTGTTGGCGAAAATAGCTCAAAAGAAATGAAAGACTTAAGGCTTAATAGGCTAAGTCCAGATTTTTTTAAAAGATTAAGTAGCAATAAAGAAGCGCATTTTTATCAAAAAACAAGCTTTGGCATCTTAGAAGTAAGGGCCCGAGATATTGTTCCAAGCTCAGATGCTGAACACAAAACAAAGCCGCAGGGCTTCTGGGTTATAGGTAGATTATTGCAAAAAGACTACATCAATAATATTTCGAATCTTTCTCAGACCAATACTTCACTTGAAGGTAGCGATATGAACCCTGAAGCAACAGCCGTGGGCGACACTATTGCCTTCAGCACTCAGCTTAAAGATTGGGACGGCTCAAGCGTTGGCATGCTCAAATCAACTGCCAAGATTCCACTAATTAATGATTTAAAAAAACAATACGGCAAGCAAATACAATTACTAGGCGGTTTATTTGTGCTAATTGCCAGCTTCACTCTATTAGCGATATATTTCTATGTACTAAAGCCAATCAAGCAAATTTCATCTACTATTGACCATCAAGACACTACTTATATAGACAGCCTAAGACATAAAAAAAGTGAATTTGGTGAGCTTGCACAGACAGTTCAAGAATTCTTTGATCAAAAAGTCGTACTGGCCGATGCTGAATTCAGGCGCAATGAGCTCGATAAGTTAAATAAAGAAAAGTCATCTTTCTTGGCAGTGGCAGCCCATGAGTTAAACGGGCCTGTTAACAACGTGAAAATGTTCTCTGAATACCTAGACTTCCTGATTAAAAGTAAAAAAGATGACCAAGAAGCAATAGACAAGCAAGTTCATCGCATTGAACATCAAACAGTTAAAATTAATATGCTACTAAACGACCTAAGAGCTGCCAGCACTGGCCAGTCTGAAATAGTTTTTAATATACGGAATTTTGATTTTGATGCTTTTTTCAGTGAAGAAATTGAAGAAGCAGGCTTTGGCTACAAACATAAATTGAATTTTACTGGCTCAACGGGGCAAACCATAAATAGTGATCCAGATCGATTAGGCCAAGTAGTGAGTAATTTAATCAGAAATGCCGTAAAATATTCACCTGATGCAGATCATGTCGACATACGTAGCAAGTTTCAGGATGGTCAAATTATTATCGAAATTCAGGACTATGGACTAGGTATATCAGAAGAAGATCAAAAGCATATCTTTGAAAGGTTTTTCAGATCATCGGCTGTAACCGGTGCGTTTCCTGGACTTGGGCTGGGACTAAATATTTCTAAAAGAATTGTTGAGGGTCTTGGTGGAAAAGTTTGGGTTCAAAGTACGCCCGGACAAGGGTCTACTTTCCTAGCCTCTATTCCTCTCGATTCATCATCTATAGTAAATCCTAAAAAACCAGCAGAAGAAACAAATACGCTTAACCCCGAAAAAACTAATAAATAGTGTGGTAATATTGAATTATGGCTAACAGAGTATTTTTAAATCCAGATGGCTATATTGAAGTTGTTCTAGACGGTGAACAGACATACATGACTATCGATAATATGAGATACGATATTTTAGACTTCGTTAAACAACTACAACAACAAGAAAAACCAGTACTTGGTTTAGTCGATCTTACTACTGACACCGGTTACACTACAGATACCAATAAAGCTTCCATGCAAATACTGGAATCTGTAAATTATGACAAAGTTGCTATGTATGGCGGTGGCGTAATACTTGCTGATATATCTAAGGCAATCATTTTGGCAATGGGTCGTTCTAATAACACCCAAGTCTTCAAAGACAGAGAATCAGCCGTCAGCTGGCTTCTTGAAAAAAATGAAAAATCCACCGCCACAGCCGTTGAGCCTCCAAAATAATAAGCATAAATTTCAGAAAATATACAAGTATCAAAATATGGCTAATAAAATAATTCTAAACCCAGAAGGCTACGTTGAAGTAATTATGGATGGTGATCAAACATTCATGACAATCGACAACATGAAATATGATGCCATTGATATGCTGAATACGTTGCAAAAAGAGGGAAAACCACGGCTTGGACTAGTTGATCTAACAAAACAAACCAACTACACGGCCGACACCAATAAGGCCGCAATGAAAAACCTAGAGGCTTTGAACTATGAAAAAGTTGCTCTATTTGGTGCTAGTACGCTACTCACAGAAGTAACAAAGGCGATCATTTTAGCTATGGGTCGCTCACACAATACTCAAATATTCAAAGACAGAGAATCAGCCGTCAGCTGGCTGCTAGATAATCCAGCTACTTAAGTAATATCTTTTAAGTTAAAAAGTATGATAATATTTTATTATGGCAAACCGCATATTCTTAAACCAAGATAACATCGTTGAAGCTGTTATTGAAGGCGAACAAACCTATATGACCTTCGACAACCTTACAATGGATGCCCAGGCACTATTAGTCCAATTGCAAAAAGAGGGAAAACCTCGACTTGGATTAATTGACATAACAAATCAAAAAAACTTTACTGCTGATACCAACAGAGCTGCTATGCAGATATTAGAATCATTAAACTACGATAAAGTAGCTATTTTTGGTGCAAAAACGTTACTCACAGAAGTAACAAAGGCGATTATTTTAGCAATGGGTAAAACTAATAACACTAAAATTTTCCCAGACCGCGACTCTGCAGTTGCATGGCTAAAGTCCACCGAATAAAGCTATTGCTTTTATCCTAATCAGATTATAAAATATTCACATATAATCAAAAAACCAAAAGGAACAAAAATGCCAGAAGAATCAATGACCCCTATTACACCAGAAGGTAGTATGGATAGCGCTCAGCCCGCAGCAATGGATGCAGCACCACAAATGCCTGCTTCTGATGATGCAAACAGGATAGTTATAACAGAAGAAGACACAAAGCCAACAGAGATAGTACCTGATCCCACGAGCGAAATGCCAGCTCCAGCCATGGATACCGCTCCGGCCGCAGGCGACCCTAATAGGATAGTTATAACAGAAGAAGACACAAAGCCAACAGAGATAGTACCTGATCCCACGAGCGAAATGCCAGCTATGGATAACGCTACAGTCTCACCAGCAGTAGATCCCGCTCCGTGGAGTCCTGGTGCTACACCTATGGGCGCAGAGCAACCTGTACAAAGTTCAGAGAGCGTAGCTAGCACACCAGAAGCTATTAAAGAGATGTCAACAGCAGATGCGATCATAACTCTTGCTAAAGCGGCTAATTTAAGTCCTGAAGACACCAAAAAAATAGCCGAAGAGCTTAGTAAATAATTTAAACTGACTACAAAAATACCCCCTTAGCTAAACGGGGGTATTTTTATTAAGCACTTACTTCCACTGCACGGAAGACATGATATTATCTATTATGGTCTTGTTTTCTGGTTTATCGTAGGATGCTGATATAACCTCAAAGCCTGTTATAGGCACACCGTTTACTTTGTATTTATTGGTAGGGATTAAATAGTGAACAGTAGGAGTGGCATATGTACCGGCTCCCTTGAAAATAAGTTTTTTGGAATCTATCCCACCTATTTTTACTGTTTCTTCGCTTACAAGTGTGTCTTTCATTTTGGCTCCGGAGTCTTTGAGGGCTGCAACATTAGCATCTAGGCCTTCACTATTTTTCGTAAAATATGAAAAATTAATGACGGTTGTTTTATCGGCGCCGAAATGTGCTGAAAATAGGCATGAGTTTTCGGCTCCTGCATCATTGTCTTTTGGTACTTGAATGCTGTAGCATAGTTTATCCAAAGTTACATAGCCAGGAATAGCTTTTGGGGCAGAGGACTGAGAGGTGCTGCTAGCATTAACGGTAGTTGTTTTTTTGGTAATTTTTGCGCTGTTACTAGTAGTTGGTGCTGTAGCTTTAGGTGTATTTTTTTTGCCTGCCATTAGGAATACCACAGCTCCGGCAATGATAGCTATGATAATAAATACTACTACAGCGATAATGATTGGTTTACGTGATTTTTTAGGAGGCTGTGGTGTAATCGGGGTAACTGTTGGAGCGCTATCGATTGGACTGGTCACCGGTCCTGCTGATATAACATCTGTTGTGCTTGGAGCACCTGGCTCTTCTGGAGGTGCTATTGGGGCTTCATTGCTAGACAAAGCTTCGGTGCTTGTAGTGTCTGTAGACCCAGCTTGACTTGATTCTGTAGCAGGCGCGTCTACGTTACTTTCAGGAGCGCTAACACTTGATGCGTCTTGTGCAGGCGGAGTAATCTCTGATGTATTATTTGCGGTTTCTTCTGGTTTTAGCGGTGCGTTACCACTTGATTGATGCATAATAATATTATTCGTTCAAAAACACAAAGTACTTAATTAGCTAGTTTTTTCGTTGATGGTATTTTGCCATAACGCAGGGCTAAATAAATTGTTTTCGGAACCTTCTTGAAAGAAGTGTGTTTTATATTACTGAGTCCTCTTCGGCAGATTGATAGAATAATACATTAGAAATTATGTGACAGATAAATAATAAGCCTCAACAGCCACACATAGAGCAATAAGTATGGCTAGAATTAAATGAAATGTTTTTTTATCTTCGTTGAATTTTTTCATCCTGTCTAGTCTTTCATATAAAAATACAATTATATAAACGAATGAAGTTAGCAAAATAGCAGGAAAAAAATAATAAGGTATCGCAAAACCGTAATACTCACATCCAGATGTTCTACAAAAAACAGAAACTAAAAGCAAAAATAGTGGAATCGATAATAATTCG
>RGVC01000019.1 GCA_010027485.1 bacterium
TATCGTCTGACTTACGGGCTGATCTTATCAGCAGTACGCCTATTATTACTAAGATTATTGCTATAACCAAGTCGGTTGTAGAGATAGAACTAATGGCAATGTTAACTAAGTCATTAAGTGGCTTATTTAAATCTTTACTAAACTCAACATTAAACCACTGAATTTTTTGACTCATTCTTACTAACTCAGCAATAACCTTGCCAACTATCAGCATAAATGAAGCCACAAATAATACAATTGCAACGTTCTTCTTGCCCTTTTCTCGTGTGGTGGAGGCAGCTGTTACTAGCAAGCTTAAAGCGACTGTTATGGCTAATAAAATAAGGGGTATGAAACGCGCTTCTCTGTATAAACTTGGTGCTTTTGAGTATTTCACGTAATAGACCTGCGAACCATTATTGTTCGAAAGTGTTGAGGCGGTAATGACTGGATTACTCAAGAAATCAGCGTTCATCACTTGCTCTTTGGCTCTAGCAGCCTCACTGTCAGGATTAATATTTGCCGGCCTACAAGTTAAACTAAAAAGCTTTACGTTTAGCTGTCCCTGCAAGGCTGCTGTTTGTTGAGGTGTGCAGACAGCCAAACCTGACAAGAAGGACTTAACCTTGCTTTGCACTTGGTTGCCAAATTCTTTTTTGGGCTCGGTCAGATCAATTTTGAAGTCAGGCTTGTTGCTTTTGCCACTCAACCAATTGAAATTACTATCTATAAAAGTTTCGAAACCATTTTGTATAGCCTGGCTATTAAAAGCTGATTGAGCGGCAGTTTGTACCTGTGGGTCGGATATGGAGATAGCGCTATTATTGTCACTACTACTGCTGTTGTTGTTCAGAAATGCCACTAAAGCATGATCGTAAACTCCACTTTTTACAACCCAGCCCTTAATGGTGCTTGGTTGATTTAGGGCAATTACTAAACTAGTAGCGTATGTAGTCGCTAAAACAGCAATAAACAGAATTATCGCCAAGATAAACACCCCAAATTTTCTTACCCAAATCATTAACCAATATTGTAATAGAAAATTTGCTCAACTCATAATTTAGCACTAGGTTTTTTATTCAACGGGTGCAAAATTAAGAAAACCTAATAACTGTCTGGTGCTTCTGAAGTTTTGATATAAAAGAGTAGCTTACGGTCCACACAATTAATACATAAAGCACAATCTGCCACCAAGCTATAACAATTGGTGGTCTTTCGGCTTTCGGTTGTAAGATATTTTGCTTGATAGTCTTTTTACTGGGCAGTACGGGGCTAGTGGTGCCGAGTACCTGTTGAGACTTTGGTTTATAGGAGCTTGTTGTTCGAACACTAGATAAAGTCACTTTATTGGGAATAGTTTTTACTGTAGCCTCAAGTATAGTTTGTGGATTTGTATTAACACTATTTAATTGACCGGTGCTACTTGTTGGATTTTGGCTTGACTGCGGATTAGTTGAAGTCGGATTATTTGAAGAAATCGTTCCTCCAGATGAGATTTGTCCAGTATTATTGGAACTTGGTGGGTTGAAAGTGCTATCGCAAGTATCATCTACGCCGTCTTTGTCGGCATCAATCCCGCTATTAACTGCGCCAGGACAAGAATCCTTAGCATCTTCAATACCGTCTCCATCGCTATCAAGGTCATCTTCTGGAATATATATAGGCTGAGATATATCTATTTGTTCATTGCCCTCGCCGTCTCCGATTATGTCTAGGCTTGTTCCCCCGCCACCAGCATCGGGCGGAATCGTAACTTCGCTATTTATGTCGCCTTTTTCATCTGTTGTAACTTCGCCAATTTGCTGGCCATTTGATCCGCCAAGCTTAACTTTGTATTTAGTTTTGGGCTTGAGACCAGTGGATGACCCCTTGGCTTTAATCGTAGTTTTCTTTCCTTTCTTAGCAACTTTTGGCGTAATTTTAGATGGTTTTTTAGCCAGTATTGTGCGTCCAGACTTCGGAGCCTTAAGTACAGAATCTTTATTGTTTACTGCTGTTTTTTTTATAGCTGAGCTAAAATTTTTGGTTTGCTCTAGGACAGCCTGTTCGATTAGTTCATGCCCTCTTGCATTAGGATGATAACTTTCAGAACCCAAAAAATTTATACCTAAAATTCCACTGTCCTTGCCAGCTGTTAGGCCGTTCATGGCTATATTATTTGAGTCAGCTTCACAGAGCCTGTGTCCTAACAGAGAATTTTCAATATCAACATACTCAACTGCGGCAGATGATGCCGAGCTCGCAATAGTATTATTTATATAAACCACCATTTCATTGATGAATTCAATTTCGTTCTTATTTAGATGCACATTTAATCCACAACTGCCCTTGCCGGAAACCATTATTGGGTAACCTAGCGCGTAAACCGTACTACTAGGCGATTGAGATTTAATCTGCTTAAACAAACTTACCCACCTTTTGGCTGTTTTATCGACCAGATTAACCATTTCCACTCTGTCCTCGTATGTGTTGAAGCAAACATTTGAGCTTTGATGGGCACTCACATGTGGCACAGCACAGCTTTCCAGAATGTCTCCAAAACCCACGTCGTTACCGCCGATAGATACCGTAACAATTCTTGGCTGATAATTGCCAACGAATCTGTTCTGAGCTATATATCCAGGCAGAAAATTGGTGTTAATAGTGTTTAACAGCGCAGGGTTATTGCTCAAAAGATTATTGTAACTATAGTTATTATCGACCTGCCCTTGATAGCTTATATCGGTGCTACCGACGTCATCTATTTTTGCGCCAGAACAGGCCACCGAGCGGGCTCCATCTACACTAAAAAGGTCTTTTCGTAGCAGCATTGGGTAAGACTTGATTGATAAATGACAGTGGTTAGTGGCACTATCTGTTCCAAGTGTATAATCAAAAACCCCTTCTCCCGACGTATAAGAGTCGCCCAAAGCTAAATAGTCTATTTGATTGGTAATTGCTGCTTCTGGAGCAAGTTCATAAATTCCGCCACTATTGGGATTAGTGGATATTACTTCAAAACTTATCAAGCCTGAATTGATAAACCTAAGGTGTTTTATAGAGCTAATATCACTGATTTTAGTCTTAATAAACGGCCTGTAGTCATAAGATTTACAGTAGCCGCTTTTTGTTTCCATCACACTGCTAGAACAAGTGCTCAAGTCGTAAACTTTGAAGCTTTGGTCGTCGTAATTTGATATTGCCACATAATTACCGTCATCGCTTATAGCAACTTGTGACCGCAGTGAGCCACCACCTCCAAGACGGGCAAAAGATGGCGCAAACGCCAAAATGCTATTTGTAGCAACATTTAACCTCACAAATGAACCGTAGGTAGTTTCTGCCACCATATATGATCCATAATTAGAAAAGCTAATTGTTTGGGGGTTTATAACAAGTCGCCGTCCAGATGCATCAGTTAGCATTGTTTCTGGAAAAGACGTTATTTGTTTGCCCGTTATTTGCATCAATAAATTTCGTTTATCTGCCATATTGGCTACAGGATTTTTATACATTGCTAGATATGCGCCTTCTGTGGGTGTACTTATCATCTGAAGTAACCCCTCTGCACCCTTCCATGGCACTAAAATATCGCGGTCACTATAGGGCGATATTTGCAAGCCTTCATCTGTTCCATTGAAGATAACAGTATAGGTGTCAGTGTCGATTAATCCATAGGCCGTCTCTATAAAACACCCCGTTTTTTTATTGCTAGTTGCCGCTTGGCGGTATTCGACTAGGGTGCAATCGAGATTTTCGAAATAATACGGCTCATGCTGTGGCCCTATTTGGCTACTTATTTTTTTGACGGTCATTGTTTGGGGAGCTGCCCAATTAGATGCCGAACCAAGACTGAGTGCGGAAATTTTTGAAGCAACCAAAAAAAGCAAAAACAAGGACAACAATGCCACAAATGTTGATACTGCCCACTTACTTGTCTTGAACATAACAGTTCAAATATCGGTTCAATCTAGCGTAATCGCAAATTGAAAATACTAGATTTAATGAAAATTTCATAATCAATAAATCAATAAAGCGGTTTATAATAAAAATATGCAGGAGACGATATTCACCAAGATTATTAAAGGCGAAATCCCCTCTTTTAAGGTGTATGAAGATGATAAAACATACGCTTTTTTAGATATCAACCCCATACAGCCCGGACACACGCTGGTGGTTCCTAAAAACCCCAAGGAGTTTTTGTGGGACTTAGAAAGCGAAGACTATCAGGCGGTTATGGCAACAGTCCAAAAAATTGGTCAGCAGATCAGAAAACAACTTAGTCCGAAATATGTTGGCGTAGAAGTACTTGGCATTGATGTGCCTCATGCTCATGTTCATGTATTCCCTTTTAATACCAAAGAAGAATTTAGGCATATTCCACAGCCCGAAGATGCTCCGTCTGCAGAAGCATTAGCCGAAATGGCTAAAAAAATACAATTAAGTGTAGAATAAAACCAATGACTATTTTATATGCAATCTTTTTTGGGGCTGGGCTATCCGCAATCGCCTACGGTTTTATAGGTAAAAGAGTCGGAATTAGCAATCAAAAACAGATTTTTACAGTTGTTGGCGTGGTTTTCGTCATGGCCAGCATATTTTTCTATACAATTTTAGCCATGCTACCAAAAAATTAATATAGCCATTTAGTACTACAATCTATTTGGCTTTATATGGTCTTTTTAGTATTATATGGCTATGGATGAGAAGAGTTTGGGTAAACAACTCCAAAGCATGCGCCTTGGCGCTAATTTAACGCAACAACAGCTTTGTCAGAAGGCCAATATTAGCTTTTCAACGCTTACTAAAATCGAGCGTGGAGCTATTAAGTCGCCTTCTGTTTTTACTGTATTGGCAATTGCCAATGCTGTCGGTGTGGGACTAGATGAACTTATCGGCAACAGATCAGGCCATGCCCCTGGTAGAGTTCTAAAAAAGACCAAAAGTGGCAACAGCTTTATATACTTCGACGTTAATGGCTGTTTAGTCCATTTTTATCAAAGAGCTTTCGCCAAGCTGGCAGAAAGCACCGGCGTACCTTCAGACATGGTAGAAACAGCTTTTTGGCACTACAACGATGAAGTATGCAAGGGGACAATAACAATAGCTGAATTCAACGCCAATCTGGCAAAGAAAATAGGCGTAGATAGCGTTCGTTGGCAGGATTATTATTTAGAAAATGTTGAACCAATAGTCAAGATGCAGGAAACGCTTAAATGGGCTAGCGAGCGATACAGAGTGGGTCTGCTTACCAACATCATGCCAGGTCTACTAAGTGCTATGCGTAAAAACGAACAATTACCGAACATACATTACGATGCTATTGTCGATTCATCAGAGGTAGCGGCAGTAAAACCTGAGCCCGAAATTTTCGAAATAGCTCGCGACAAAGCCGGCGTACCAGCTAACCAAATACTGCTTATTGACGACTCCCGCGTTAATCTAATGGCCGCTGAAAAGCAGGGCTGGCACACATTATGGTTTGACGACTCCCGCGTAGAAGAGTCAGTTAAACGCGCTTTAAGTGCCCTACAGCCTGCTGATTAGTTACTAAAGCGCTTTGCTTCCGTTTGGATATTTTCAAGCCTCATTTCGGCTTCTTGTAGCTGATTATTGGTCTGCTCTACTATTTTGGCTGGAGCATTGTTTACGTAGCTCTTGTTATTCAATCTGCCTTTTAGGATTTTAATGCCCTGCTTTTCTTGAGCGGCTTTTTCGTTTAATTCATCAACATATTTTTTAGCTTCTGATATATCTATGTTCAACCAGCAGTCACTCTTCGTGGTCGTTAGTTTCATGCCGCTTCCCTGCTCCACAAGGCCTATAGCTTTGAGTCTAGCTAGTCGCTTGATGATTTCAGTATTTTCATTAACTATTTCAGATTTAATAAAGTTCAAAATTACGTCTCTAGCTCCAAGTGCTTTAATGATGTAGCGTGACTCACTTACAATGGCTTTGACCTCTGTAAATTCTTTCGATTTAACTTCATTAAATTTAATAATTTCAGAATAATTTAATTTTGCTAATATGGAATTTTCCCAGGACAAGTTTTGCCAAATAGTTTCAGTCAAAAATGGCGCAAAAGGATGAGCAATGAGCAGACATTCTTTCAAAATTTTTGCCAAAAATGCATCACTCGATAATGACTTATTGGCCTCAATGTACCAATCTGCAACGTCATCCCAGATAAAGTGATAAATCAAGTCATAGGCCTCGCCGAAGCGGTAATTATCTAGAGCTTTTTGAACTGATTTTTGGGTACTTACTAGCTTAGAAGCAATCCAATGATCGGCAGTGGTTTGTGGTTCGGCTGAATCATTGAATGCAAAATTTTCGGGCAGCACACTATCTATGTAGCGTGATATATTCCAAAGTTTATTACCAAAGTTACGGGCTGCTACAATCCTTGGCTCGCTAAACGGTTGATTATGACCAGCACTGTGCCCAGTAATTAATCCCATACGCACAGCATCTGAACCATATTTGTCTACGAAGTCTATGGGATCAACAACGTTGAACTTGCTCTTGCTCATTTTTATGCCTTTTTCGTCTAAAATCATGCCGTGCATATACACTTCTTTGAAGGGAATTTCACCTGTTACGTATAGTCCAAACATAATCATTCTGCTTACCCACGGGTAGAGAATATCAAACCCAGTTTCCATGAGACTCAACGGATAGTGTTGATTGAACTTGCCCCCATTTGGATAGTCGAGGGTGGCGTAAGGCCATGAGCTACTGCTAAACCAAGTATCAAAAACATCGCTATCGCGAATATATTTTTGCCCGTTAACTTCAATTGTTTCTTGATCAACGCGCTCATTATAAATCCAATCATCTGGGTTATTGGCATTTTGAAAAGCGGGTATCGGGATTCCCCAGGCAATTTGCCGGCTAATATTCCAATCCTTCAGCTGTTTTAAGTAGTTTATTAACTGGCCTTTTTTAGCGCTGGGCATGAAATTAATCTTGTTTGCTTCAAGTACTTTTATGGCGTTTTCTGCCAGCGGTTGCATATCTATAAACCACTGTTCTTTTAGCAGAGGCTCAATAACTGTATCGCACTTATAACAGTGACCGACACTATGAGTCATATCTTCGGTTTTACGAAGTAAACCCTGTGATTCTAGGTCTTCGATGACTTTTTTTCGAGCTTCTTTGACGGTTAGTCCTCGGTAATCCTCGGGAGCTTCATCTGTTATTTTGCCTTGGTGATCAATTACAGTAATTTTTGGAAGATCATGACGCTCACCAACTTCAAAGTCATTAAAATCATGAGCAGGGGTAACTTTAACGGCACCTGTGCCATATTCTTTATCAACAAATTTATCTGCCAAAACCGGTATTTCCCTTTTGGTAAGAGGTAAGCGCACTGTTTTTCCGACAAATTTTTTGAATCTATCATCATCTGGAGCAACTGCCACTGCAGTATCGCCAAGCAGGGTTTCAGGGCGGGTTGTCGCTACAATTATCTCCCCTTCCCCGTTCGCTAATGGATAGGCGATGTACCATAAATGTCCAGCTTGGTCTTTGTGAGTTACTTCATAATCAGCAAAACCAGTATTGTGTTTGGTGCAGTAATTCACTAGTCTTTCACCTCTGTAAATCAAGCCTTCATCCCACATTTTTTTGAATGTTGAATAAGCCAAATCTACGACTTTTTTGTCTAGACTAAATGTAAAAGAATCCCAGTCGGTACTGGCGCCAAGCCGTTTCACCTGCCCTGCTAAATTCTCTCTGTTGGAGGCTACAAAATCCCAAACTTGTTCGTATAGCTGTTCACGTGAAAAGTCAAAGCGACTTTTGCCCTGCTCTTCTAGCTTTTTTTCATAAACAACCCAGGTTTCAAAGCCGGCGTGATCAACACCAGGAATCAGCAGTACCTTGTCGCCTTTTTGCCTGTGATATCTACAGGCAATATCTTCTATTCCAATAGTCAGGGCATGACCGGCATGTATGTTGCCGTTGGCATTCAAGGGTGGAATAACTATTGTATAGGGTTCACCCTTCCCTGTTGGCTTGGCAACTTCATGGTCTTCCCAAAGTTTAGATATTTGACCTTCGTGTTCACTCGGCTCGTAGGTTTTACTGAATTTCATATTGCTATAATAACACCTTGAAAGCCCAATTAAAACAGATTAAAAGCATTGACTAAATACTGTAAATATACTAAAATAACCTCTTATGTCGGCAGTAAAACCTTCTTCACATGAAAACTTTCAGCCCCTAACAGATGAGCAGGTAGGCAGTTTATATTCTGCTGTAGGTTGCCATGAAGGCAAGGCTATAGTTCTTGGCGGAATGTCTCCTAATTACAGATATAGAGCTACAGAGCTTCATCGTGATTTATTTGTCGGCCCACAAGGGGATTCACCAGTGTTTATTGGTAGCAACAACCCCTATGAATGGACACAAAACTCCTTTGTGCCAAATGGCTTAGTAAAAGAAGAGCACAATGATTGTCGCGAATATTTGATTACTGATTTCGGTTACGAAGAGGGACGTAGTCTTGCAGGGTGGCAGTTAGATCTGTCTCTTGATATGCCTGACTCAATCAGTTTAAGGGGTGTTTTAGGTATGTCCAAAACTAGACCAGACAAGACTACTAGGCCAGCTATTGATCGTTTGAATATTTTCAGAATGCTAGATCACAACGCCAGCCTTTCGGCAGTTGAACTATCTGACAAACTAGGTATAAATAAACGGACAATGACCAATAATATTGACTGGCTAGTTAAGCAGGGCATAGTTGAGTATGACGCCGTTCATTCTCGCCAGTTAGCTTCAGGAATTGGATATGAGCTAGCACGACATTTTGATCTTTCTGCCAACGGCGGAAGCATGCGCGAAGCTATTTACGGCACAATAACAGAGATGCAAAAAGATGGTCGTACGGTTTTTTCTGCATCTGACTTATTAACAAATACCGAAAATATGTATAGCAACAAGAATTTCGGTATCGACAGTCACCGCAAGCATGCTTATCAAATACTTAATGAACTAATTGAAAAAGGGCATCTTGCTAAAAACAATAGTCCAGAAATTAAATCTGAAATTTCATTAAATCCATTTATGAGAACAATTGTCCGTCAAATTTTAGACGTATCTGATGGCGTGCGCCAAAATCACCCAGATTTCACCCGAGAAGGGCATCTAATAATGAACGAAATTCTTGCTGACGATGAAATGGTCAAAGAGTTAGTAGCGAAGGCCTTCAAGAATTCTCCGGAAGCGAACGGCAAAAGTTTAGCCCTGAGAAGCTCAAATATTAAGAAGTATTTAGAGCAACAACCAGGAGCAGATCTTAGTAAGATTGCTGAAGATTTGTCGGAGCAGGGAATGACTAAAAGCTCAATCCGCGAAACCCTGCACATAATGCGCAAAGAAGGTCAGCTGACCTCTGTAAAAAATAAGAATATCAATAATTGGTATTTAGTCTAAACACTAAGACTAGGGGCTATTTCTAAGCTGTAAGGATCGGCTTTTGGCTGATTATGCTCAACCTTGTAGCAACCTAGTGATGCAATCATGGCAGCGTTGTCGGTGCATAATTTTATGTCTGGAGATATTAATTCGACCGGCAGTGAAGAGTTTAGTTGTTGGCGCAGTTTTGAATTAGCAGCTACACCGCCGGCCAATACAACACTTGATGGTTTGAACTCCTCAAATGCCTTTTTAGTCTTATTGATAATTGTTTGAATTGCTACATGCTGAAAACTAGCGGCAATATTGGCTTTCTGAGCCTCAGAGAGCTTACCTGAGAGTTTTGTAGACGGAAAATCCAGACTTACTCCAGCTTCACGCTGAGCTAGCCTTAAAACGGCTGTTTTAAGCCCTGAAAAACTAAAATCGTAGCCATCCATCTTGGCGATGGGTAGAGCATAGCTGTCTGGATCACCTTTTTCGGCTAATTTTGCGATATTTGGCCCTCCGGGATAGGGGAGTCCGATAATCTTGGCTACCTTATCAAAAGCCTCACCAATAGCATCATCTTGAGTTTGCCCCAGTAGTTGATAGTCAAAGTGATCTTTGAACAACATTAGTTGTGTATGACCACCCGAAACCACTACTGCCAGCATTGGAAAAGTTGGGGTTTTGGATGAGTTTATGTCCTTGATGTCTGATTGTTTGATAAAACTAGCATAAACATGCGCCAGCACATGATTGATGTCATAAAGTGGCTTATTGTTGATGATAGCCAAGGTTCTGGCTGTCATAACCCCAATCAGTAGGCTTCCACCAAGCCCGGCGCCATTGGTAACCGCAATGCCGTCGATATCCTTAAATGTACATTTAGCATCGGCCAAGGCTTGGTTGATGACTGGCATAATTACCTCGATATGGCTCCGAGCAGCAATTTCTGGCACTACTCCACCGTAGGCAACATGCAGATCGCTACTGCTTGCAATCACATTACTCAGTAAATAATTACCGTTTTCAACAACTGCGGCGGCTGTTTCATCACAACTACTTTCAATCCCTAAAATACGCATATCTATCAGAATAACATGCTAAAAACACCTTAGCATTTTAGGCTATAATAAAAACAATGAATCCACGCAAAATCATAAAAAAATTTATTCCACGCAATTTATTTTGGCGAGTAGAGCCCTATGGGCATCTGTTAGAGGCTGTATTTCATAACGTCATTAATGGATTTCCGGCTCGGGGTATTAAAGTAATCGGGGTTACTGGCACAAATGGCAAAACTACTACGTCTTTCATGATTCAAAAAATGCTGACAGATGCTGGAATTAAATCAGGCCTTATGAGCACTGTCGGTTATGGTGTAGGTGACGATATCAAGCCTCAAATTCATCATATGACCAATGTTAGTGTGCCGGAACTCATGCAAAGATTAAAGTGGATGAAAAGCCAAGATATTGAGTGGCTAGTTCTAGAAACCACCTCTCATGCATTAGCTCAGAACAGAGTATGGGGTGTGCCATATTCAATTGCCGTGCTCACCAATCTTACTCATGAGCATCTCGATTATCACCGAAC
>RGVC01000020.1 GCA_010027485.1 bacterium
CCTTCGATCAAAACGTCTTGCGTTTTTAACAACTGGTCATCTACCATCGATATAATATCTACGTTTTTTATAAGAATACTTTTAGTCATATTCTAATTATAGGACAAATACTGCTAAAAATGATTAAATTATGGCCGGTTAATAATCTTGTATTTTTATAAAAACAATCAGCTAATATGAATAATTGTATTATTAGCTTAAGTATTATATAATTTGAAAATGAATTACAGTGGCGAAGTTGGTAATCGAATTATTTTCGAGCCTTATTTAGCACGCGCAGAATCACTACACGGTGCTGGCGAATTGGCAGTCTCTAGCGAAATTGAACTAAATACCGATAGTTTTATGGAGTCTTTTGTGCCTCGTGAATATCAGACTGAAGTATGGTCAGCTCTCGATGCTGCCCGTAGCAGTGGCAAAAAAGAAGCTTTAGTACATCTTGCTACTGGGCTTGGTAAAACAACGGTTGCAGTTGTTGACAGCCTTGCCTTCATGAAAAAAAGCATAGATTCAAACCCCAAGAAAATGCCTAAGGTTATGTTTGTATGCCATCAAAACAACATACTTGCGCAAGCAGAAGAAAGATTCAATTTATTCACCGACAATACTCTGGAAACCGGTTTTTTCAATGGCGAAATAAAAGATACAGAAAAACCATTAACATTTGCGACCATGCAATCACTGCATGCTAATCTGGTAAGTATTGCGCCGGATAGCTTTGACTACATTATTTACGATGAAGCTCACCATACACAGGCTGATACGTTCAAAGAGGTAGTAGAACACTTCAAGCCTTCATTTCAATTGGCTTTAACGGCAACCCCTGATCGATACGACGGTAAAGAAATACGAGAGCTCTTCGGCGAGGAAGTATATTCCAAGTCATTAGCAGAAGCTCTAATTGAGGGTCATCTAGCGGATGTCGAGTACCACATTATGATGGATGAGGCTGTAAAAAAAATAATTCAGAGTGGCTTCAGTCCAAAAACGATTAAAGAAGTGGCCGACCTTTTAGAAAACACTTCTAGGGATGAAGAGATTGCCAAACAGATTAATGAAGAGATCCATAGACTGGGTCTAGATAATGCTAAAACTATCATTTTCTGTAACGACATTGACCAAGTTGAACATATGTCCAAGCTATTAGGCGGTAAACCCTACCATTCTAAAATAAATATTAAAAAACAACAGGCTACTCTAAAGCAGTTCAGAGGGAATGAACTGAATGTTATAGCAGCTAGAGATATGTTCAATGAGGGAGTTGATATACCAGATGCACGTATTGTTGTTTTCCTAAGGGGTACTGGAAGCAAGACAGTCTTCGAACAACAATTAGGTAGAGGACTTCGTAAAGTGGAAGGTAAAAACGTGGTAACAGTTCTTGACTTTGTCGGCAACCTGGAGCGCCTGGAAATACTCAGAGAATTCATAGAAAGACTTGAAAAAATAAAGCCAAAAAATCCTAAAGGACCTATTGACCGTTCACCTGATGAACCTATAAAAATAGCTCATGGGGAATTTGACTTCGAAAAACTTACTGTAGATCTACTCGAAAAACTTGACGCAATAAAAGATGATTTGAGAAATTGGTTGAATTATACCCATGAAGATTTAATTAACTTAGCAAAAAATCTAAACCCAGAAGCACCAATTAGGGCAGACGAGATCAGAGAACTGTCTAAATCTGGAAATTTTCCAAGTATTACATTGATCGTTAATAGATTCGGTTCTCTTAGGGATTTTCATAAAGCTTGTGGTTTTGATGTTGTTGACTGGTCCGATGCTGAAAATGAAGATATCATTGCGATTGCTAAGCAGCTAAGTCCGGAGAAACCATTATTGCAAAGAGAGATTGTAGCGTTATCTAAATCTGGAAATTTTCCTAGTACAGCCACTATTGACAGCCGCTTCGGTTCTCTTAGGGATTTTCATAAAGCTTGTGGTTTTGATGTTGTTGAGAGAATTAAATGGTCGGAAAAAGACAATAATGAGATTATCGCATTGGCGCATAGATTAAGTCCAGACAAACCATTAACTGCAGCCCAGATTAAAACAAATTCAAAGTCAGGTAATTTTCCTAGTATTGCAGCAATTATGAACCGCTTCGGTTCTATCAAAGAATTTCACAAAGCTTGTGGTTTTGATTAATAATACAAAATTTTATAATTTCAGTGCTGTGTGTGCATTTTTGCAGATGGTTTTTATCTGAGTACCTTCGATCAAAACGTCTTGCGTTTTTAACAACTGGTCATCTACCATCGATATAATATCTACGTTTTTTATAAGAGTGCATATAGTCATATTTTAATTATAGGACAAATACTGCTAAAAATGATTAAATTATGGCCGGTTAATAATCTTTTATTTTTATAAAAACTATTAGATAGTGCATACTTAATGTATGAATGATAAACGGAAGGCTTTATCGAATATATTGTTGGCGCTTGGCGTACTATTGCTTTTGATAGGAGTGAATGTGGCACTGCAAAACCACTCTGCCAATAAAAAAGCCCAAAAAACTGCTGCGGCTAACGGCGCTCCAGCGCCAAGCACAAAAAAACCATCAAATGACGATTTTAATAACTACACTGTTGAGCCAAACATGCCGCGCTACATATATATACCTTCAATTAACGTTAAAGCTGTTGTCCGTCAAATGGGTTTAACAAAAAATAATCAGATAGATTCCCCTAAGAATGTGTATGACACAGGCTGGTTCAAAAATAGCGCCATGCCAGGCAAGCCTGGAGCAATGGTAGTTGATGGACATGTTTCCAGCTGGAAAACTCGAGGTGTCTTTTACAGCATCAAATCCTTAAAACCCGGGCAAAAAATAATCATAGAGCAAGGCAACGGCAAAAAGATCACCTACACTGTCGTAAAATCAAAAACTTATGATGCCGACAAAGTAAGCAAAGATGCACTTTTTAACCCTGTTAACGCCAAATTGCCAGGGCTAAATTTAATTACCTGTGGTGGCAAAGTAATTAAAGGTACTAATGATTTTGACAAGAGAATAGTTGTATTTGCGCAAATGCAATAACATCAATACAACAAAAAAGCCCGCCTAGTTTTTTTGCTTTTTTGTATTGATTGCAGCCTCAGAGGACTAACAATACTTTGTTGGGCTTATTATTGTAGCTGCTATTGTTTATGATTGGTGTAATCAGCTATAAATTCGGCAATTGGAATCAGTAAATCATTGCCATTTAAAGCTTGTTCGATAACTCTCTCAGCATTGCCTTTTTCTATTAGCTTGTCTAAATAATGCAGTTGCGGTAGTAGTGTTTCTTTGGCTGGAACTAAACTGTTTTCACTTGCTATATCTATTTGTTCGTTCAGAGACTTTAGTTTTAGCGAATCCTGAAATACCTGGCTAGCGTGATCACTAATTGGAGTATTTTCGGCTTTTGAACCAAGAATTACTATAAGTAGATTTCGAACTTTGCGGCGTCTTTCCATAGAAACTGCTGTATCACGTTGATTCCTTTTTTTAACATATAAAGCGCTATAAAAGGCGTCGCTCAAATCGTCAATTTCTGGCTCACGATTTCTTAATTCAGCAACTGAAACATCGTATTTTTTATCGATTTGGCTGTATTCATCAAATAGAGAGCTTGATTGTTCTCGAAGTATAGCTAACCTGGCAGCTCGCTTGGCTTTTGCTTCTCTTTGTTCTTGTTCACGTTGTAATTGTTCGTGTCTGTTTTTGATATCTTCTTTTTTCTTAATGACGGCGGCAAATTGCTGAGACACTAAATCATTTTCGATCAGTTCATTCAATAGATTCATTTCTTCTGCAGATATATAGTAGTCACGTGACATTATAAAATCACGGAAATCAGAGGCTTTTTGTATTAAAGTTTTTTCAATTGCAGCTAATTCTTGGAGTTCAAGAAATTTTTGCTCTTCATCGGTTTCTTGAGAAATAATTTCGCTAAGTTTTTCATCGTGCGTTGTAGTTATAGCAAGGTTCAACAAATTAAAAGCTTCATTATAGGCAGAAGAATGCTTTTTTATCATTGCTGAATTTAGTATGTTACCGGTAATTTCTTTTAAATGCTTGATTATACTAAGGTGCTGGTCAATTACTAGAATTTTACTCATCAACTTAACAGCGTCAGTTAGTTCATTCTTAAAGTCTTTTTCTTCTTGGCTTTTACGCATGAAAGATGTGCCTGGTAAAGCTCTCAGAAAATCGTTAACTAATACATGTTCGAAAGCAGAAGCGGCCTTGCCGACAAGAACACTATGAGGTATTTGATCTTTAATTGACCCATCCATGAAAGAATCTAATGACTCAGTGAAATAATTTGCCATCAAAAATCCAAAATTTTGATTACTATCAAAGAAAATATTGTCCGAAGAACCAAAAACATTAAAATTATCTTCGTTTTTTGAGATACGTTTATTACTGGATTTAGGATGATTCAAGAAACCTTTGTAGCATGATATTGCTAATGGATTACTGCAAACATCCATAATATTTTTAAAAGCCAGTAACTTAAGTTGACCGATATCGGCACTAGAATCAAGTTGCTCGAATAGATTTTTAAACTCTCTATCTAAGTCGCTATCATCAACTGTATCTATAATATTTGTGGCACCATTTTCTATTTTGGTGATATTTTTTATGATATCGTCTAGCTCGGTCAAATCAGCATTTTGGTGTATTGATATATTTTCATCGCCTAGCACCTCAAATACTTCTAAAATCTCAGCACTTCTGGATTTATTTTTAGCACTATTTTTAACGCCTTGGT
Source organism: bacterium (assembly GCA_010027485.1). Taxonomy (GTDB): domain Bacteria; phylum Patescibacteriota; class Saccharimonadia; order Saccharimonadales; family UBA4665; genus RGVC01. The sequence goes on from RGVC01000020.1 coordinate 4,764, forward strand.
TTATACCTTTGCGGCTTTTACCTGCTAAAATTTTACTGTACATAACTTCGATATCCGAAATTCCGTCTTTTTCAGCAAAAGCATCGTTACCAGTGAGTGCTTCAGAAAAAACCGCACCTAACCTATTGATTTTAGGTACGTGTTCAATGGTAGCAATATTTTTAGCTATATCATCAATTTCAGCTTGGGTGATAAGCGTTGGTTCACCAAAAAGATGATCTTCGGCTATAGTGTCCATGCTTTCCATGACTCTATCAACATGATCAATTATCGGTTGGGTAGCTATTTTTGATGTAGTACTTACTCGTAAATCAGAATTTTGAATTTGCTCTGAATCGTATATATCTACACCGTTAGATTCGTGATTTTTTGACATAAAATATACTATATTACATAAGCATAGAATTGTCAATATATAAATGGCTGATTTTTGATATATAATTTAAGCTAATGACTGATAAACCTAATCGCAAAAAGAAAACAGAAGTTATTAGGACTGATCCTATGCTCTGGGAAGACTGCAAAATTGAAGCTATTGAAAAAATGGGCGGCAAATTTTCGGCAAGAGCTATGCAATATGCCGTCAAGCTCTATAAAGATCGTGGTGGTGAATATGTGGGCGAAAAAGACCCTGAAAACTCCCTAAAACAATGGACCGACGAAAAATGGGATTATGTAGGACAGCCTGGTCACAGCCGCTACCTACCAAAAGAGGCACGTGAAGCGCTAAGTAGCGGCGAAAAAGCAGCTACTTCTAGGGCCAAAAACATTGGTACAGAGCATGGGCAACAATGGGTTCCGCAGCCAGAATCTATTGCCGAAAAAACCAAAAAATACCGTAAACACGATTAACATAATTTAGTTTCGTTTAATTGATTTATTTGCTTAGTTATGGTAATATATACATATGGAAAAAGCTCGAACTGATTTTGAATACCCACGTTTTTCAGAACAAGAACTAACTCTTTTTAGTGAAGATTTAAAATCCATATTAACGACTGATAATCTACTTAAAATGTCAGAGGAAGAAGCACGGGCCAAGCGCCAAGATTCAATAGTACACCTTGCTGTTGGACTTAATGATGCAAATATCAATCGTGATGTGGTTAATCTAATGATTAATTATTCGAATGATAATGAAATAAATAGAGTACATGTACTCTATGCCTATAAATCTGTCATAGACAAGGCCAATGAAAGCGATGATTTCAATGTGCCAAACAAGTTAATTGATTTAGTGGCTAAAATCGCAAGTGACGAAGGTGAAGATTCGATGGCCGGAGATATTATGCAGTTACGTGTGCCTTTTGAAGAACTAATTGGCAAAAAAATAGTCGAATCTGTTGTTGAACATGAAGAATTAGACGAAGAAATAGATTCAGAAGTATTAGTTATAGATCAAACAGTTCATAAAATTGCAAAAGCTTATAAAGAAGAATTGGAATTGCAGGCCGATGAAGAAGAAGAACAGCTAAATGAACACATTGATAGCACTTTTGATGAATTAGATAACAGTGTCAGCCCAATGCATGCACAAGACGTCGAAATTCTTGAAGAACACAGCTATGTAATCGATGATTTACGCCAAGACATTGCTAGCGGAAGATTTAAAACTACTGAAGGCCTAAATGTTGCCATAGCTGCCCAAGATATGGAGCTATTGAAAATACACGGTGAAGATGAAGATGAATTATTGAAATGCCTACAATTAGGACGCTTTATGACACCAGAAGGCCAAGCGACAGCAATTTTAAAGCAAGACCTCGAAAGGTTACAACACAGTGGCTACGATGCCGATGAATTAATGCAAAATCTTGTACTACACAACTTTATTTCCAAAGAAGGCATCAGGGCCGCGGAATACCGGCAAGACAGTGAAAGATTATCTAAAAATTATGACACTATTGAAGGACTTCAAAAAAACTTAAAGCTGAATAATTTTTTAACCCCACAGGGCAAAGCCGAAGCCCAAAAAAGAATCCAAGACCTAGAATCATAAATAGTTTTTTATTCGTGCTAAAATAGTATGTAAGTGAAGCTGACAGAAAAAGAGAAAGAAATAGAGCGAGAAGTAAAGCAAGTCGGTATTGATGTGGTCATCGTTATCGTAATTTTGGTATTTATAGGTGGGTTTGCGCTCGGAATCATCAGTAACTAAACTATCAAACCCAATTTATGAAGAATTCAATTAGTCTAAAACCACAAAATTACGAGCAAATATACAAACAATACGATAAATTCGAACCTAACCCATTGGTGCAAAAATTAGGCTTTCTAGCAATGCATAAACTATATGAAAGTGATCTGCATTTCAAAAATGGGTCAGATGAGATAATTCAAAATCACTTAAATAATGGCGGCAGTATAATACTTGCACCTAATCATCAATCGAATGCTGATATACCAACCATTGCTGCACTTGCCCACACTGAAACATTCGACAAAATAAGAGGTAATACAATTATTCCCTCCAAAGTAGATATGTTTAAATGGCCGATTGTTGGTCGATTTATTCCGCATATGCAGGCTCACCCCACTTTTAGATCAAAAGATTTCGATGATAGCCAATATTCTCAAAGACTAAAAAATGAAGTAACCGAAAGTCTGATGCGATTTAATATTCATAAAATAAATCAAGGCAGTAATATGGCAATGTTTCCAGAAGGAACTCGCAACACGAAAAACCCAAGAGACATTCAGCCGCTCAAATCAGGCTTAGCTAGAATTGCACTTGGGGTTGATAATCCAAAGAATCTACTAATTGTACCACTAGGTTTTGCCTATAAAAAAGATAAGGCCAAAAGGCAACCAGTAGCCGTCTGCCCTAGCCCGATAAGCCCTGCAGGCTTCAACACTGAAGACCTTTTACATGTAACAAGAGCTTTGATGCAAGAAGCTGCCACCGAAGCATTCGATCGAGTTGAAAATTAATTAACCAATTTGGCGACAGAGGCCCCAAAGGGCAATTTGTGATTCTTTTGCGTGTGCCAAAACTATATATTTATCGACCATTTCTTCTGGTGAATGTACCGGCTGCAAGTCTTTCAAATACATAAAACTGCCTACATCTTGCCATACTACAACTAAGTCATTAGTGTCTTTTGACTCAATTTGGAAAGCTTCATCATCATTAGATGGATAATATTCTTCTTCTATAATTTCTCTGTCAACAACACCTAAGATGTTAAGTGCAGATTGCACATGGTATGGTTTTTCAGCTTTCATGTAAACAGTAAATAACTCTGTTGTAATATCGCTACTTTGATTGTCAATTGACGACGACGAATCAAAATTCCTTTTTTGTTTACTAGACGCAACATTAGCACTCATCTCAACAGTTTCATCATTTATAATCATGGTTGAATCGGGATCTAAATTAAAACTAAAATCTAAATTAATGTTGGGTGACTTAGGAGCAACCAGCTGTCCTTTGAATTGACTGTCAACAATTACAAATTTTTCATTTGATGGCACTAGGCCACTAACTAAAAGTGTGTCATCGTCTTCATTTATGGCTGATTTGCCAAGTTGCACAAATGCCTTATCAAAATCTGGAGTTGGTGTTTTGTAACACTCCAATAACGCTTGAGTTTCAGCTTTGCGCCTAGTAATTTCATGTATATATTCTTTTCGTGTGCTCGAGCTTATCCGTCCTTCACCTTCTTCAGATTGGTCATGAATCTGGTAATACTCATCTACTAAGGATTCCATTTGTTTTGTGTCTGATCCTCTAATCTCGTTCATGGCTTCAGTTGCAGGCTCGATTAAACTGCCATCACCGCCCTTGTCAGGGTGGTTTATATTAATAATAGCCTTGAACTGCATATTTGCTAATTGTCGCAATGCTTCTGGATTTCCAGTTACGGCATCGATAAGATCAGGGTGTATTTTGAGTGCATCCAAAGGATTTTCCGTGCTGAAACTAGTGCTTTCAAAAATTCTTTCACTCATACAATTAACTCCTTTTTAATATCTCTCAGACGGCTTTTCAAATTAGAACTGTGATTCTTGTTGAGATTTTTCTTCCATTTGCTGAATAGTCATTGAGGCCAATGAAACAATAGCTTGACCATGTGATATTTCATTTTTTTCGGCGTAAAAACCAACCTGTTGGTCGATTTCCTCAGCAGATTTGAGATCGTGTTCTTTTGCCAAACGCGCACCCGCTAGAATTACTAATGCGTCATCTACTGTGTTATCTTTTTCATCGCGTAGTTCTATTACGTCGTAAGAGTAGTCAACGGCAGCAAACACTGAGTTAACGCCAAGTATACGTATTAAATCATGAATGCGGTACATTCTTTGATCTTCTACGTCCCAACCACCATCTTCGGGCTGGTAACTATCCATAACTACTCGCATATAGCGCTTAGGTATTACAAGGTCTAATCTGGTGTCATAACGAGGGCCAACCATCGTTAATAGCTTATCAACTTCGTCTTCGCTTGGAGTAGTGTCAAGTTGAACTAGGGCGTTCATTACTTGTCGTCTTGACTGATTGCTCAAACTGCGGTGTTCTTCACGTTGTGAAACTATCTCAATCATAGATTTAGTTTCATGCAAAACTATGTCACTGTTCTCGTGTACTTTACTCATCGTTGTCATCCTTGTCGTCAAATTCTTTATCACTCTCTTCTTCAATATCGGCTGATTCTTTACGCTTCTTTGCTTCCTCAGGATCTAAAATTTCTAATGGATCTCCACTAGGTACTTCATCTTGATTATCTAGTTCAGACGGCATACCGTCTTCTTCTAAAATTTTTTCCCAATCAATGTCTTCATTGCTCATGGGTGCGCTGTTGAATTGCATATTACTCACCAATATTTCCTTGCTATTAAATATTATATTGTTATTATATCTTTTTTTCTGATTCTGTCAATAGCACACACATATTGGTGATTGACTTATTTTACAGCTTATTAATTCGAATTCATAAATGTACAAGATTTAGAAATCATTATAATTAGCTACGGTCAAGAAAATATAAAATTAACTATAAATTAAAAGAAAAACGAATGCATTAAGCTACAATATAGTTATGGAACAAGCAACTTTTCATAGCCATAGTGCCTTGCACGCTGTTTTAACTAGACCTGACTTTGTACAGGCCTTAAATCAGGTAGTGGAATACACTTTTAAGAAAAATAAAGAAGCAGCTTTTATAGTTTACGGTGGCAAAAATTATTACATGGTTTCAGAAGTTACCAAAAGCAAAAACAATGCTCGAACTCTTATTCCAATAAATCTTACTACTGCCCGTGAACGCGGACTGGCCATGATTATTCATTCTCACCCCATGCGAACCAATGAATGGGCTAAGCACAACTTGCCTTCCAAAGAACGCACCGTGCCATCTGCTCAAGACATTAAAACTGCCGAAAACCTAGAGATAGACTATCCAGGAGTGGTCCATATGATAGTTACACCTTCAGATGAATGGGATAAAGATAAAGGGCTAAATATATTTATATATAGACGTAAAAATGCTCATAAACCAAATCTACACCACATGTATATTGCAGAGGGTGGAGAGAAAAAATTCACCAAAGCTATGCTGATGCAAGTACTAGGCAACAGTGGTTTTGGATTTTGCGAAACCACCTCGAATGAAATCGGTCACTACGAACTAGATTTATCAGCTAAGTTGATTAAGTTGTTTAACGACAACGCTTAAACAAAAATATTCAGCGTAACCAAAAATAGCGCCCCCTACTAGGGCGCTACATTTATACAATCTATATTGCTACTTAGAGATGCTTACTGACAAACTGGGAATCTGTTGGTCAGTACTGTTTGGCCTGCGAAGAGTCCTTTAGCAGAGTTGGCATCTTTAGTGTTATAGAACAATCCTAATTTTAGATCAGGTACTTTGGCTATGGTGGTTGTGCCTGTGTAGACTCCTGCCTGAGGATTGATCTTGTCTAGAGCGTCAGCCGTAGCTCCTGCTGGAAGCTTAGTCTTGTCTAATCCGAGTACAACTATGGATTTACCCGCTGGGACGCTTAGGTTTGCTTGGTAGCCTTTTAGGGGGTGCTTGAAGTTGGCAGGAACGTTAGCAGATACTGATATATCTAGTTTAGTTTTATCTGTCTTGTTGACACAGCCAGTGTATAGGAAGCTAGCCTTATCGTTTTCGAAGCTCAGTATAGTGTTTGGAGTAGCAACTACTGGGAACTGTGGCCAACCACGGT
>RGVC01000003.1 GCA_010027485.1 bacterium
TGGAATATGATTTCTCAAAATACTTTTGAGGCCTACAGCCTGAAGCCTTCTATCAGAGATGACCATGAAGCCATGGGTCTTTTGAAATTGGCGATGGACGATCTCGGACACATCGCTGTGCTGCGCTCAACCGTTATGTATTATGAAACCGATAAATTTATTGCCACTCATGCTGGCCTTGAGCCCAAAAGAGATTGGCTAGAACAGCGCGACCAATTAGATAAACTAGCTATCGAACTTGGCAATGACAAATTTCCAGATTATGGCGGAGCTCGAGATTTGCCAACACAAATATTTGCAATCGAAAACGCCATGGGTGCAGAAAAAATCGAAGGCACAGATAAAATCACCCTGTCAGGGCACGCCCATTACCTAACTCCCGAATCTAAACGCTTCCAACGCTTAAATATACCAATATCTGGCGACCGCGTACTTCATAATGGCACCAAAATACGCCTAGCCAGTCAAGTTAACTTCCCTTCTAGTCAAGACTTATATATATGGAAAGACTGGGACGAAGAAATAGACATCATCCCTAACCCATCCCGAGCCATAAAAACAAACGAAATCGAAACAGTATAGTGATTAACGTTATACATGAGTTAAACTATTTATATGAACGCTAAACTTAAAACAGTATTGGTTGTGGATAGTTCTATTAATGGAGTTATTTCGAGGGCTGAAGGGTCTGGTGAGGGTAGCTGGAATTCACCAGAAGATGGCGTACATTACAAATCGACCATAACTGAAATTGGTGTGTGCATTATGGGCAGAACCTCTTTTGATGTGATTGGTGGCAAAAATTATGACGGCGTAAAACATTGGGTGATGACAAATAATCCCGAGTTACTAGCTAATAATCATGGGAATGAAAATGTTATTTATACCAATAAAGCATACGGTGAATTATTGGACGAGATTGCATTGGGTGGCTCCAGCAAAGTAGCAATACTTGGTGGCTCTAAGGTATATACGGAAATGATAAGCCATAATCTGGTTGATGAAATTATTATCACAATTGAACCAGTTGTTTTGCAAGCCGGAGTCCCGCTATTTGGAAGTGAAGTAAATGAAAGTAACTGGCAATTAGTTGATCATAAAAAACTAAATGAGCGTGGCACGCTGGTGCTAACTTATGCTAAATTAAGCGCCTAGTTTTTTTCTGATTATTTGTTGTGCCAGGCCTGGATTGGCTTGGCCTTTGGAAGCTTTCATGACTTGGCCAACTAAGAAGCCAATAGCTTTCATTTCCCCGTTAGCGACGTCTTTAGCGGCTTGTTCATTGTCGGCTAGAACTTGCTCAACTATTTTTTCTATTTCGCCTTCATCTGATTTTTGAATCAGGCCTTTTAGATTAGCAAATTCTTCAATGTTATTAGGAAGCTTGTCTTCATTTAAGGCGTCATTAAAAACTGCTTTGGCGTTAGTGGAGCTAAGCTTAGCGTCTTTGACTAATTTATATATATGGATAATGATGTTTTTTACTTGAGCCTGATCTAGGTCTTTATATTTTTCTTGGTCCCTATAAAGTGGTATCTGATTATTTATAACCCAGTTGGCTACAAATTTAGCCGTATCTTTGTCGGATAATTGATCCTCTATAAAACCTAGGTAGTCTACTCTATCGTCTTCGACTTCAGCTTCTAGGAGTGTATCTATAGCAGAGGCATCGACTCCTAAATCGCTCAATCGGTGGCGCCATTCGGCTGGCATCACAGGCATATTTTTTGCTATGTTGTCTATAAATTCATCACTTAGAACAACCGGAGGAATGTCTGGATCAGGCATGTAACGATATTCATCGGAATTTTCCTTACTTCTTTGAGAAAAAGTTCTCTGCTTATCGTCGTCCCAGCCTCGGGTTTCTTGTGGAATTGCTTGCCCCTTTTCGAGCAGTTCAATCTGACGTTCTATTTCGTATTCAACGGATTTTTCAACGCTCTTAAAGCTGTTTAGGTTCTTTGTTTCTGTTCTGGTGCCTAATGCGTCTGTTTTAGAAACACTAACATTAACATCAAAGCGCATATTACCGTAATATAGGTTAGCATCTGAAACATCGGCGTAACGCATGCGTAAGTACAGTTCACGGGCGTAAGCCTTGGCTTCAGCGCTAGAATGGATGTCAGGTTCGCTAACAATTTCTAAAAGTGGCGTGCCTGCACGGTTTAAATCTACCAGGCTAAAATCATCACCAGTGGCGTGGGTACTTTTACCGGCGTCTTCTTCCATGTGAGCTCTGGTAATACCAATCTTCTTATCTTCTCCGTCAACGTTTATAGTAATTTCACCTTTACCGATAATTGGCTCATCAAACTGTGATATTTGATACCCCTTAGGAAGATCAGGGTAAAAATAGTGTTTGCGGTCAAATTTAGAAAATTTTTCTGGTCGAGTACCTAGAGCTAATGCGGCTTTAGTGGCTAGAGTCAAAGCCTCTTCGTTTAATACGGGTAGTGCACCAGGCATGCCGAAACAGATGTGGCTGACGAGAGTGTTGGGTGGGGCTTCGCGGGCGTCATTGCCAACAGCCGCAAACAGCTTAGTTTTAGTTTTAAGCTGAACATGAGTTTCTATACCTATAGTAACTTTGTACTGCATGCGGAGTTCTTTATTAATCATTTTTTGAGGGCTCCTAGATCGCGCAGGGCTTGACGAAAGCCCGTTAGGGCTTGCATAACGTCTTTTTTAGTGATTTTACGACCATCAATGGTTTCTATTTTGACGCGGTATTTATGGGCAAACCAAACTGCCTCATTGTTGGTTAATTCACGCTGAGCGGCGACTAGTTTTTCGCCGACTGTTTTGCCTTTGAATTTTGCGGCAGCTAGGGCTTCATCTAGAAGATTATCGGCGTCAATTACGGCCTGCGGCCAAGTCTTCTTATTGGCGCAGAGCTTGGTAACTTCTTGCCAGCGCACCTGAAAATTGACTGGACTATTGTAATTTTTCTTTTTAGTTTTCTTAACAATAAGAATGGTTCCAATTATCAAAAAGATTATCGCTAAAATTACTCCAGCAATTATGCGTTTATGATGCATTAGATCAAGGTTTTGTATGTTCATTTCAGCAATCCTTCTGTTTTATGGGCAAGCTCTAGAAGTTCACTGTCTTTCTTTTGGGCGGCCATTAATTGTAAGCCAACTGGTAATTCATTGGCGTGGCCGGCAGGCAACGAAATGGCAGGAATGCCAGCCAGATTGGCGGCAACCGTCATTACATCACTTAAATACATCTGTAATGGGTCTTTAGTGTTTTCACCAATTTTGAAGGCTGTGGTCGGTGCAACTGGGCCCAACAAGAAGTCGTATTCATTAAATGCGTCGTTGAATTCATTGATAATCTTGGTTCTAACGGTTTGAGCCTGTTTATAGTAGGCTTAGCTTCTTTGCCGAAGCCTTGGCCACGAGAATTTTTATAGCTATCATTTAATGTTTTAGCATTCTTATCGGAATAGCCGTATCGTTGGCCGTCGTATCGTGACAAATTACTGCTTACTTCTGCGGGGCATAAAATATAATAGACTGCCAATGCATTTCTTACTGAAGGCAAACTTACTTCAGAGATTTCAGCACCAGCTTTTTTAAGTTTTTCTATAGAATTTTCAATTACCTGTCTAACTTCGTCAGACAATCCATCGCTCATATATTCTTTCACAATACCGATTTTGAGTCCTTCAACATTGAGATTATTGTCACTTATTTCGAAGCTCTTGGAACTGCGATCAATAGATGTGCCATCTAGCTCGTCTTTGCCGGCCATAACATCAAAAACAAGACTAGCGTCCTTCACACTCGATGCCATAGGGCCAATAACATCTGTGCTACTGGCCATTGCAATCACGCCACTGCGTGATACGGCACCGTAAGTAGGTTTGTATCCAACACAGCCAGAAAAGCTAGCAGGCTGCCTGATTGATCCACCCGTATCTGTGCCAAGGGCAAAAGGAGCTAGACCAAGTACCACTGAAGTTGCTGATCCACCAGAGCTACCACCAGGTACCCTAGTATCATCATGTGGATTTTTGGTAGTAAAGAAATCGCTATTTTCGGTGCTTGCGCCGTGGGCAAAAGCGTCTAAGTTAGCCTTGGCAACACAAATCGCTCCTTCGGTTTCTAACTTATTTATAGCCGTTGCCTGATAAGGCGCCTGGAAGCCTTTTAATATATTGCTAGCCGCCGTGGTATCGGCACCAAAAACCAAGAAGTTGTCTTTAGCAATGAATGGAACTCCGCTCAAGCGACCTACTTTTTCACCTCTTGCAATTCTTGCATCAATTTCGGACGCTCTTTTCAGGGCATTTTCTTTGAGGGTGACAATAATTGCCTGAAACTGTTTATTATCTTCTATAGCTTTTAGTGACTGATTAACTAGATCGACGCTTTTAATTTTGCCAGACTTAACATCTTCGGCAATTTCAGCTATTGGCTGCCAAGAAATGCTCATTAATTCAGCATCCTTTTAACTTTGATGAGATTGCCTTTAGAGTCTGGAAGATTAGATTGTAAATCTTCTAGGCTATAGCCGTAATCTTTAATTTCATCTTTACGAGTAACATTAGTTAGTCCAGTAACTTGGTTGGTTGGCTCAAGACCACTGACGTCTACGTCGCCGAGTTGTTCAACATAATCTAAAATCGCCGATAGTTCTTCTGTGAATTCATTGACCTCGTCATCTGTTAGGTCGAGACGTACTAGTTCGGCCAAATTTAAGACATCTTCTTTTTTTAATTTACTCATACTTGGGCTATATTGTAGCAGAAATTCGACTAGTTTTTAACTATTTTATACCTGTAAATATGGATACTTAGTATTTACAAAATAAATAAATAGTTATATTATTCAAATTAAGCAGGTAATCATGCTATGGAAGCTGTAAAAAATAACCCGAACCAGCAATCTGAAAATCATTCGGACGGCTATCAGCATGATTATCAACAACTCTATAAAGATTATCAATTACCAGAATATTTGCATGCTGCAGACGTAGCAAATCTTCAATTAGTCGAAGAACAAGAACATACCAATCTTGGAACTATATTTAAAGAACACTGGGTGATGGGCGACGAAGCTCAGACTGAATATAATGTCCTTCGCTGTGAAGCTTCAGAACCACGCACAGATGTTTGGACGGTAAAAGATTTAGCCTGGTCAACCCAGCTTGAAGGACTAAATACCGATGTGGCGCGAAAAATTATGCGTCTTGGTATGAACGCCATAATCAAAGGACCTGAATTACATAATTCTATAAAATTATCTGAAAGCGCCTATAATACCCACGCTATTTTGGACGGCTATCAGAAGCTGGGCTATCTAGATGCTAAGCATATTGCAGTCGAAGGTTATTCCCGAGGGTCAATGATTGGCTTTGGCACTAACGCCTACGCAGAACAATTCGACCGTCGAGTGATCTATTCGAATTTAACAGACCCTTGTATGGCACTAGGTATACATGCCGATGCTGAAACAGTCAAAAAAGCTATTAGTCTGCCGATTGATTTAGGCTTACTTGGAGCAGCCGCACTACAAGGAATAATTGCTAATCCGAACCGGGGCAGGCATTTGATAAAAACTATCGATTTTTCACCTGAAGGAGCAGCTCAGTTTGTCCGTACTGGCAGGCATCTGTTGAATGGCGAAGCTGGCATGATGGCGACTAAGACACCGCTGGACATGAAAGCCACCATAGCTTTTTTCCGACTTAGCGAAGCCAATGATGAACCGGTATATAGGCAGCTGCTGGCTGGACGTGAAGGCGTGAGATTTGTGCAACCCGAAGGTGGACATGGCGGAGGCATAGATAGCCGTATTATAGGCAATGTTGCTGTGCGCATGGGTCGATTAGTCGATCAGCTAGCAGAAGGCCGTTCACCAGATGATATTAACTACCAAAAAATTCTATACGGCGACAAGCCTAAATCTGATCTTTGATTTCTTTAATTAAATCTCTAAGCTCGGTTGCGGTTTCGAACTGTAAATTGGCTGCCGCCAAGTCCATCTGAGAAGTTAGATCTTTAATTAAACTGCCGTATTCGTCTTTAGGAATCTTTTTGAGGTTAAGTTTGGCGCGTTTGGCTTCTTCTGGCATGTCTGGCCTTAGCCCTTTTTCGACAGATTTTAAGATGCTGGTTGGTGTTATGCCATGTGATTGGTTGTACTCTGTTTGTAATTTACGTCGGCGAGTGGTTTCGTCGATGGTTTTTTTCATGCTTTTAGTGATTGAATTGGCATACATAATTACTCGGCCTTCTTCGTGACGAGCGGCTCGACCTACTGTTTGTATCAAAGCTTGTTCACTGCGCAGGAAACCTTCCTTGTCGGCGTCTAAAATTGCTACAAATGACACTTCGGGCAAGTCTAAACCTTCTCTCAGTAGATTTATGCCAACTACAACGTCATAAACACCCAGACGTAAGTCCCTTAGAATATCGGTACGATCCAAAGTATCAACATCACTATGGAGATAAGCAACTTTCATATTAAGCTCGCTTAAATACTCGGTTAGATTTTCGCTCATCCGTTTTGTCAGCGTGGTAACTAAAACTCTCTGGCGTTTGGCGACAGTTTTGCGAATTTCTTCGATTAAATCATCGATTTGACCATCAATTGGTCGCACTTCTATTTGAGGGTCAAGCAGACCGGTTGGGCGAATTTCTTGAGTTGCTGGCTCGCCACTACGACTGAGCTCGTATTCAGCTGGTGTGGCGCTAACATAAATAGCCTGGTTGATATGTTTCTCGAATTCACTGAATGTAAGAGGACGGTTATCTAGGGCACTCGGCAGTCTGAAGCCGTGTTCTACTAAAACTTCTTTGCGGGCCCTATCGCCATTGTACATACCCCTCACCTGCGGGATTGACATGTGTGATTCGTCTACAAATAGCAAATAATCATCTGGGAAATAATCAAGCAAAGTAGCTGGTTGTTCGCCAGGTTCGCGATTGGTTAAATATCTTGAATAATTCTCGATGCCTTTTACGAAGCCAGTTTCTTGAAGCATTTCTAAGTCAAATTTAGTACGTTGTTCTAAGCGCTGGGCTTCTAGTAACTTGGATTCATTTTTGAAAAGTTTTAATCTGGAGTCCATTTCATTTTCGATTTGCCCTAAAGCTACTTTGAGCTTTTCTTGTGGTGTTACATAGTGTGAGCTTGGGAAAACAGTGTGAGAGCTAAGTTTTTTGAGGATTTCGCCAGTCAGGGGATCTATCTGGGTAATTTTTTCTATTTCGTCGCCGAAAAATTCCACTCTGTAGGCAAGCTCTTCGCTAGCTGGATAAATATCAACTACATCACCGCGTACTCTAAAAGTACCACGATGGAAATCAATATCATTTCTTTGATATTGAATATCTGTTAAGTGCCTTAAAAACTTATCCCTAACACGCCGTTCACCAACTTTAATTTTTAACGATAATCCTTCGTAATCACTAACAGACCCGATGCCGTATATACAACTGACGCTAGCTATAATTATTACATCGCGCCTGGATAGCAATGAATCGGTGGCAGCGTGTCTTAAGCGATCAATTTCTTCGTTTATCTGAGAATCTTTTTCGATATAGGTGTCAGAGCGTGGTATGTAAGCTTCGGGCTGATAGTAATCAAAGTAGCTAACAAAATAATGCACGGCATTGTCTGGGAAAAATGTTTTGAACTCACTATAGAGCTGTGCCGCTAAGGTTTTATTATGGCTCAAAATTAAGGTTGGTCTCTGCACATTCTGAATGATATTGGCCATCGTAAATGTTTTACCTGACCCAGTAATTCCAAGTAAAGTCTGGTCTTTTTCGCCATTATTTAAACCATCAGTAAGCTTGGCGATTGCTTTTGGCTGATCACCTTGTGGCTGAAAATCTGATACTAGCTTGAACTTAGACATCGTTATATTATACCAGATTTTTTGGCTTTTAACAGGTAAGGAGCTGTCTAGTGGAAGAGGTTTTTATACTTGGCATTGATATCATCAAGGTGTTTTGTCATGTCTCTCACTAGGCCTTCGGCGGATTCGTTGACTGCTATATAGGTATCTTCTCTGAGTGGCCTGCCTAATTCAATTAATTCGTCAACATAATCAGAAACGCCACCAGAGCCTATAAAAAATCCGATAGGTTTTTCTGTTTCAATTGCTATGATTGCTTCATGTAAAGTGCCTAGCCTGCCACCCACCGATAAAACGGCGTCACTAGTATTTATAAGCAACACATCTCTTCCAACATAATGTAGGCCACTATATACAATGGCGTCGTAAGCTTTGGTAGGTAATCGGTATTTCATGACGTGTTCAATTTTAGAATCAGCAGGACTAATGCCTATACTCATCTTGCCCCCAGCCTTTTTATAGGCTTCTGCGGCATAATTTGGTAGTCCGACTGTTGCTCCTGTTATTAAATGGTGTCCGGCTTTAGCAATCGCTTCTCCGAGCTCCATAGCCAGCTTACGGCCTTCTTCAACGGTTTCTCCCTTTGCAGCTCCAGATACGCATATTTGATACATTAGTTTTCCCTGACTTCTGCCAATTGTGGCTGTAATTCATGTGACACAACATCTTCGAGTTGATTATGACTAAAATATCTCAGCAGAAATTCTTGCCATAGTGATTTTTTGAAATATTTTGTAATCTGATTTTGAATAGAGCGATTATTGCAAGTGTTCAAAGCTACATCATGGATATTAAACGATACGGATTGTTTTATATGCGATGAAGCTAAGCTAGAGGTATTGCGCCAAAAATCCATGTTCGATTCAATAGCAAATAAACTTTCTTCAATCGGATGCCAAACTAAATCGTCAATTGACAGATGAGGCTCAAAAACCGCTTGATTAAAATGCTGTTCGAAATTTGCATAATATCTTTGCACAATACTCCAAGGCAGTTTAGATTTTGATATATCAGAATGCAATGACGGTTCATTTATAACGGCCTCTCTTACGATTTGACCATAGTGCGCTTTAACCTGCGACAACTTTAGAAAACTAGATAATGCTCGGATTTTATTTAATTCTTCTAAGGCTACTACCAAAGAAGCCGTGACAGACCCTTTCGGAGCTGATTTGGGAAGTGGCAAAACAATCAAGGCGCCTAATTCTTTAAAAGCTAGAACATTATGTTTCTTTATTTCAACTACATCTGATTCAAGACTTTGCCAGCGTTTATAATTAACCGATTGAATTATAATATTTCGATTCTCGAAATCACTAGGCTTTAGTTTTTTGTAGCTATCTACTAGTTTTTTGCGCCAATTATCGTCTTCGATAAGCCAAGAAGCGGTAATTAAGTTAATTGCTGATTCATGTTTAATCATTGATGCCATCGATCGATAACCAAGTTTTTTCATAGTTTTCTTGGGTGGTAGCTGTTTGATGATAGTTTTCATAACTGGCATTTTCATAGCGTAGCAGCGTTTGCTGTCGGGGGAGTTTTTAAGGGCATAAATAAGACCCTCAGAAACATTGGCCGATAATGATGAGTGTGTCATGGCTAAAGTCGTAAGATTACGAGTTAGAATTTTATCGTCTTGATGAAGTTTAGACTGTAAAACGTGATAAAGCTCACTGGCTGTTGTATCGTCTGGATCAAGGCCTAATTGTTTGAGCTTATAACGGCCAGCATTGTTGATTTCGCTTGTTAAACGAATGTCGTTGGTCGGATGATTGTTAGCCGATTCTAGGCTACGCAGGAGATGATGCCAATCATGGTGATCAAGTTCTAAGCTGCTGTTCAAAAAGCGTGTCATTTGTTTGTTTTACCCATATTTTATACTGTTAATTTTAACATAAGCGGGGAAATAAATGCACTTAAAAGGGCATTGGCCTGTACCACTGCGGGGAATCTTTTAAAAATTTTTCTAGGGCAAATTCTCCGAGTAAGCCAGTTTGTGCGCCAACGAATTGAACAACATTCATGGAATTAATCGGAGCCCACTGCAAAGCACCTTCGATATTATTGCCTTTTATCAAAGCAGCTACAAAAGTAGATGCAAAAGCATCACCTGCCCCAGTGCGCTCTTTGGGCGGCGAAGGATCTGGATAAAGCGGCATTTTGAGTCGCTTTTGGCCATCCGAGGCGTAAGCTCCTTCTGGTCCATCGGTGATTACGGCAATTTTAGCGCCTATGGAGTGCATACGGTCTAATAAGTCGTGTAGATTGTTGTAGTCACCGCCAGTCACCAAAACAGCCTCTTCGCGGTTTAGTATCAAAACTTCACAGCGTTTATACAGTCGTTTTAATCTTTCAACACCAGCCTTCATCTGAAATGTTCCAGGTTGAAAAGCAAATTTAACTTCGGAGTGTTTCTCTAGCCAATCAGCAACTTCGTCATGGTAGTCCATGGCGTGCTCACTGATACTACTAAAATATAGCCACTCCGGTATTTCAGCTGGCCTCAAATGTGGCCAGTCGTAATTATATTCTTCGTGTTTAATGAGTATGGTGCGTTCGTCTTTGTACCACAAAACATAGTGATAGTTGCTCTTCTTGCCAGGATTAACACGAACAAAACTGTAGTCAACACCTTGTTTGTGAAGGGCGTTAATCATATCTCGACCAGCTTGATCGCCTCCAACATTAGTTATAAAGGCCGTATTTAAACCTAATCTTGAAAAGGCTACTGCAGCATTGGAGGCATTGCCAACCGCATCAAGTACTTCAACATGGTCAAAGGGAATTTTAGTAGCAAATTTCATGGCCAACCAAGGGCCTTCGTCATTTTTGTAAGTTACAGCCTGATCATCGAGCAACTTAATAAAAGCGTCAGTAACTATGTCACCTACTGTTATAACGTCAATTTTAGTATTGTTACTTGCCACCCTTTTGAATCCTTATGCTTATTTTAGCACAAAAACTGATCAAACAACGGCTTTGCCGGCCGAATTAAAGTCATCTATTTTTGCTTCTACAACTTTTTGCACCGCTGGCACTACTTCTTTGTTAATAAGTTTAGCCACAGAAAACTCTTTGGGATTTTCATCTAACACATTCTCTAGCGCAGTTCGATAAGCAATCCGCATATCGCTGTTGATGTTAATTTTAGAAACACCAATTTTTACGGCCTCGCGGAAATAGTGTCCAGGCGTACCACTCCCACCATGTAGTGAGATATTACAATCTGATGCTGCTCTCAATTGCTTTAGTAATTCTAGGTCAAGTACTTTGGGTGCAGGATATTTGCCATGTAAATTACCGATAGCCGCCGCATATGTATCTATACCGGTTTGTTCCACAAATGAGCGCATACCTTCTGGAGTAGAGAAAGTTTTTTTAATTTCTTCATAATCAATTTGTTCTTCGTGCAAATTTGAGCTACCACCGAAATAGTGTGGTTCACTTTCTACACTTGCGCCAGTGAGCCTGGCGTAATCTACGACTCTTTTTGTAGCTTCTATAATCTCTTCTTCGCTCGCTTCATGGTTTGATTGGCTAATGTCGATGTGTATAAACTCAAAACCTGCTTCAATGCCATCAAATGCAGCGTCTATATTGGGGCTATGGTCTAAATTGACATACATTTCTACTTCGTATTGACGCTTATAGTTTTCTACCATATCCCTGACATTATCAAGCCCGATGTCATCTACTTCGCCCTGACTAACTTCTACAAGTACTGGAGCGTTTTTTGCCTTGGCGGCTAATGCCACTGCTTTGAGCGTAGCTTCGTCATCTAAGTTGAAGGCACCAAAGGCCCAACCTTCGGCTCGGGCTTGCGCCATTCGTCTTCTGGCTTTAGCGCAATTGTCTCGTATTTGATTTAGTGTAAGTGGCATGACTCTAATTATAAATGCTTATGCTTAAATGTTAAGTAGTTTTATTACTTAATACGTGATGAGCGGCTAGTGCAATGTGATTAGCGTCCAATCCAAAATGTAATAATAACTGTTCTGGCGTGCCTGATTCACCAAACCGGTCTTTCATACCCACTCTTTTTACTGGTACGGGATGATTTTCACTTAATAATTCACTGATTGCACCGCCAAGACCACCAGCAATCTGACCCTCTTCGGCCGTTACCACTGCACCGGTTTTTTTGACGCTTTTGAGGATTGTTTCATCGTCTAGAGGTTTGATGGTGGGCACGTGAACAACTTCGGCTTCAATTCCATGCCCAGCTAGTTTTTCGGCTGCCAATAAGGCCTGGTATGTCATGGTGCCGGTAGCTATCAAACTGACATCTTTGCCTTGTCTATAAACATAAGCTTGGCCGATTTCGAATGGAGTATCAGCGGTTGTGATTATCGGAGTCGCTTCTCTGGCTAATCGCAAGTAATTTGGATGCTTATTTTGTGCCATTGCCAGGGTTGCCTTTTCTGCTTCTAGGCTATCACCCGGGGCAATAACAATCATATTTGGTAAAACTCGCATTAAAGCGATATCTTCGAGCATCTGATGAGTAGCTCCATCTGGTCCGACGCTAACTCCAGCGTGCGAACCGACTATTTTAACCGGTTGATTGTTTAAACATATTGTAGTTCTAATCTGTTCCCAATTGCGTCCTGGAGAAAATGCAGCGTATGAAGACACAAATGGGATTTTACCCATGGCCGCCATTCCAGAGCCAACGGTTACTAGATTTTGCTCGGCCACCCCAATTTCTATGAAACGATTCGGAAATTCGGCTTTAAATAAACTCATTTGAGTGGAATCGGTTAAATCAGCGCAGGCAGCAACAACATCGGAATTATCTTTACCGGCCTGCAATAATCCTCGACCAAAACCTTTTCTAATTGGCTCGCCAGCTAGTTGACTAGTAAGTTCAACGAGATGAAGATCACTCATGTTCGCTCCTTATTTTACCGCCTAATGTTCGTAGTTCATGTAAGGCTTTTTTGGCTTGTTCATGATCGGGTGGCTTGCCATGCCAAGTGAAATCGTTTTCCATAAAATCTACACCCTTGCCTGGAATTGTATGGGCAATTATCATGGTTGGTTTTTCGGCAATCGCTTTGGCCATGGCGCAAGCATCAATAAAAGCGTCTATATTGTTACCGTCTATTTCGATTACATGCCAGCCGAAGGCCTGCCATTTATCTTTCAGGTTTTCCAGTGGCATTACTGATTCGGTTGGACCATCAATTTGAATGTTGTTGCGGTCTATGATGCCTGTCACTGTGTTTAATTTTTCTTTGCCAACAAGCATAGCTGCTTCCCAAACATTACCTTCGTCTAGCTCGCCGTCGCCCATGACAACATAAACGTGGCGATTTTTTTGATTATCCATACGCATAGCTAGTGCCATTCCAGCAGCTTGGCTAAGGCCACAACCAAGTGGGCCGGATGTATTTTCCATACCAGGTAATCTGGTACGTTCTGGATGACCTTGTAGTCTTGATCCCAGCTTGCGTAAAGTGCCTAGCTCTTTTTTATCGAAATAGCCAGCGTGCGCCATTGTTACGTAACGCACCGGCACGCAGTGGCCATTACTAAGTAGTAATATATCTCTTTCTTCCCAGTCGGGGTTTTTAGGGTCATGTTTTAAGATGTCAAAATATAAAGCTGTAAAAATATCGGCCAACCCAAGTGGGCCAGCGCTATGTCCACTACCGGCTTTTTCAAGCATTCTAATAATGTCTTCTCGGATTTCGTTGGCGATAGTTTCTAGTCTTTTTATGGGTAATTTAGGCATAGTGTTTAATTTCAGATTAACTCTTTAAGTTTAGCATAAGCTTCTTCAGGATTAGCCGATTTTTGAACATACCCACCAACGTTTAATACTTCTACCCCGCCATCAACTAAAGCCTTGATGTTTTGATCATTTATCCCACCATCCCAACCGATTTCTGCTTCTGGGTGATGTTCGCGAATTTTGTTTACTTTATCTAAAATTCCAAGATCAGCTTGCCCGCCGTGGTAACCAAGCCGTCCACTAAAAACTAGCACGTGATCAAAGCTATGCATTATCTGATAAGCCCACTCGATGGGTGTTTCGTGCAAGATAGCTAAGCCTGTTTTTATGCCATGTTGGTGCAATTGAGCCGCAAAATACATATGATGCACTTCGGCTTCATTATGAATAATTACCATATTGGGTTTTAGCTCAATCAATTTGTCTATAACATCCATCGGACGTTGATACATTAAATGAATATCGGCTTTTAGCTCATGTGGCCACCAGACATGATTAAGGTCTGGTGATTTTGTAGGCGCAAATTCGCCGTCCATCAAGTCTATGTGTATACGCCCAGAAAGTTGTTGTGCCTGCTCCATTTGTTGACGGTACTCATCAGCGTCAAAAGCTGTAATTGTCGGACAAATTATAGGCTGGTGTTTTTTATAGCTCATCGAGTTCTTTTATGCGCCTTTTGAACCGAGCTGCGCCAGCGAAAGGAGTAATTAACCAAGTATGAACTATCGACACTGCCTCTTTGTCGTTTTGTTGGTGAGCGGATAAACAGAGTACATTACTGTCATCGTCGTTTCGAGCCGAACGAGCTTCGGCCAAATTCCAACAAATGCTAGCCCGTATGCCCTTGAAGCGATTGGCGGCCATACACATGCCCTGCCCGCTACCGCAAATTAATATACCCCTAGCTTCTTTATCCTTGGAAGCCAAAAGACTAACCGCCAATTTTTTGGCGTAATTGGGGAAATCATCGTGAGGATCCAGGCTAACATCACCAACGTCAACCACCTCGTAGCCACTCATCATAAGATATCTAGATAGATGTTGTTTGAGTTTAAAACCGTTATGATCGGCGCCTATAAATATTTGCATGAAGCTCTGCTCCTACTTTTTGGTTGCGTGTTTTTTAAGTACTCGACCAACGTCGGCAACCACTTCTACTAAACGGTTCGAATAGCCCCATTCGTTGTCGTACCAAGCCACTACTTTAAGCATATTATCGCCGACTACAGCCGTAAGCTTAAGGTCTACTATGGCGCTATGACTATTGCCTATGAAATCGCTACTTACTAATTCTTCTTCCGTAACTGCAAGAATTCCCTGATAGAAAGGTGCGCGGGCGGCTTTTTTGAAAGCCTTATTGACAGATTCGACATCGACTTTTTTCTTGGTAATAATAACAAAATCGGAAAGAGAAACTACCGGAGTTGGAACACGAACACTCATACCGCCGAATATTCCTTCCAGCGTCGGCAATGCCAAAGCGGCGGCTTTAGAAGCACCTGTGGTTGTTGGAACAATGTTTTCGGCGGCACCACGCATTTCTCGCTTATCTTTAGCGCTAGGCCCGTCTTGTAGAGCCTGAGAGGCAGTATAACTATGTATAGTTGTCATCATGGCCTTGTCTATGCCAAAATTGCTGTCAATTACTTCGGCTACTGGAGTAATACAATTTGTAGTACATGAAGCATTGCTAATAATATCGCCTGAAACTTCTAGTTTTTCGTCATTCACACCCAGCACAACCGTAGTGGCACCCTCGCCCTTGGCAGGAGCAGAAAGCACTACTTTTTTAGCACCGGCATCGATGTGAGCTTGAGCTTTAGCTGGATCCACAAAAAAGCCAGTCGACTCGATTACTACATCTACTTTGAGGTCCTTCCAGGGCAACAAACTGGGATCTCTTTCGGCCAATACTGGAATATGTTGTTTTTTGACAATTATACCCTTGGCATCACTGCTGACTTCGTTTTCGTAAGTACCGTAATTTGTGTCGTGCTTTAATAGGTGCGCCAATGTTTCGGGGCTGGTCAGGTCATTAATAGCAACGACTTCTAGGTCGCTACGCTCAAAGGCAATCTTAAAGGCATTACGTCCAATGCGCCCAAAACCATTTATTGCCACCCTAGTTTTCATTGCTAACCTTTTTTTAACTTGTTTTTGCTTATGCCTAATAGTATAAGCATTATTTCAATACCTGACAACTACTGTTTTTGGTAGCGTTCAACAGATTCAGCAATTATTTTTTTGGCTTCATCGATATCGCCCCAGCCCAGTACCTTGGTTGATCCTGGCTTTTTGAGATCTTTGTAGTGAGTAAAGTGTTCGGTTATTTGCTGTATCCAGCGTTCGCCTAGGTCATCTAGACTATTAATGCTATCTCCGGTATTACGATCATCAGCTGGTACTACTACCACTTTGTGATCGGCTTCACCATCATCTTCGAAAATCATAATTCCAATTATTTTAGCTTCTAGCCAGACACCTGTTGGAATTGGTTCAGCGCAAACAACTAGAGTATCCAGCTCATCACCATCTTCATCCAAAGTCTGCGGGATAAAACCATAATTAACGGGTTTGGCATAAATAGCTGGCTCCACGCGATCAAGCATAAATGCAGCTCGCTTGCGGTCCCATTCTATTTTCAAAAAACTCCCTTGAGGAATTTCAACTACTGTATTGACGGTGCCACTTTGGTAGTCACCAGTTTCTAAGACTTGATTAAAATCTGACACTATTATTCTCCTGATTGATTACACTAGTTATTGTACACTATTAGTATATGAAAATTATCGGACACCGAGGAGCTCGCGGGCTGGCACCTGAAAATACTCTAAAAAGTATATTAAAAGCGCTCAATCACAATGTCGATGAAATTGAGTTTGATGTGCGCGCCACTAAAGACGGCATTATTGTTTTATGCCATGACGAAGCGCTGATAGACGCTAGTGGAAATAGGCTTGTTATAAAAAACACTAAATATATGGACCTCTTAGAGCATAAAAAAGATCTGGCTCGGCTCGATCAAGCCATTGAACTAGTCAATAAAAAAACTCCGCTACACATAGAGATTAAACCTGGAGAGCCGGCTTCAAAAGTTATAAAAATTATTAAATCTTATCTAAACAAGGGTTGGAAGAATTCTGATTTTTTGATTGCTTCATACGATGTATCAATATTACTCGAAGCCCAACAAAAATTACCCGATATTAGACGAGTAGTGATTGAAAAATGGTCTAGCTTTAGGGCTACTAGGCATGCCAAACAAGTAAATACTAAGAGACTGAGCATGAACCATCTATGGCTATGGAGCTTTTTTATAAAAAGCATGTCTAAAAGTGGCTGGCAGTTATCGGCCTATACCTTGAATGATCCTAAAAAAGCCAAAAAATGGGCTAAGTACGGGTTGTACGGAGTTGTAACTGATTTCCCTGACCAGTTCGAAAACTAGTTTATAATATAGCTAATGATAGTCACATTTGATCATAGCGTAGACGAAGCAGGCAATATTGCAACCTTTTATTTTGAGACTGAAAAATTAATTCACTACACGGCTGGTCAGTTCGTAGAGCTAACTCTCAAACATGCTCACCCAGATAAACGGGGCATTAAGCGTTGGTTTACATTATCTTCGTCACCCAATGAAAAACTCATATCGATAACTACCAAATTTGCTAAAGAACATGGCAGTAGCTATAAAAAAGCCTTAAAAAGTTTAAAAAAAGGAGAGCAGCTAACAATCAGTGATCCCATGGGTGATTTTGTTTTACCAAAGCTAATTCAAACTCCCCTAATTTTCGTTGCTGGAGGAATTGGCATTACACCCTTCAAAAGCATTTTATCTTGGCTTAGCGAAGTGGCTGAAAAACGACCTATAAAAATGTTAGTGGGCGTAAATAATGAAGACGAAATAGTTTTTCAAGATGTTATTAATAAGTCAAAAATTCATACTACCGTGGTAGTCTCAGAGCCCTCTAATGCCTGGGGTGGCGAAGTAGGCAGATTGTCGAGTGAGTTAATTTTGGGATTAGAAGAACCGAGCGACGAAACTCTAATCTACATATCTGGCCCCGAGCCAATGGTTGAACACCTAGAAAAAGATCTTAAAAAAGCTGGCGTCAAAAAAGATCAACTAGTATTGGACTACTTCCCGAATTACGGCGAAAAGTATTAATTTTGCGGAGCGTGAGGGCGACCCTCTAGGTATTCTCGAATTTTTAGAGCTGCAGTGGCACCTTCACCGGCCGCCGAAGCAATTTGCATAGTTGCACCTGAACGCACATCACCGCAGGCAAATACGCCTTTTATGGAAGTCTGTAAATTCTCGTCTGTTTTAATAAAGCCAACTTCATCGAGCTTGATTTTAGAATCTTTTACAAACTGAGTGTTGGGCTCCAGTCCAACGAATACAAATACACCATCGACATCAAATTCAACATCTTTCTTCTTGCTTACGTCATATCCGATGACTTTGTTTACAAACTTATCTTTGCCGATGATTTTTTTAGTTTGAGTGCCTAAATGAACCGTAATTTGGCCTTTTTTGACGTGTTCTTCAAGTTCTTTTTGAAGAACATCACTGGCTTTGATTGTGGAGCGGACCAACAGATCAATATGTGAAGTAAAACGAGTCAAAAATATAGCTTCTTGAACAGCTGAATTGCCACCGCCAACTACAGCCAGTTTCTTGTCGCGGTAAAAAGCTCCGTCACAGGTGGCACAGTAGTGTACTCCTCGTCCGTAAAACTCTTCTTCGCCTGGCACATTAATTTTTTTATAATCTGATCCGGTGGCAATTAAAACTGCCTTGGCCAGCATTTCTCCGCTAGTAGTCTCCAGTCGTTTTAGCTTACCCTCGTCTTTGATGGACGTGACTTCTCCCGGCTCAATGACAGCACCAAAACGCTCGGCCTGCTTACTTAAATCTTCAGACAACTTGAGGCCTTCAACGCCATCTGGAAAACCTGGATAGTTATCGATTTTATCGGTTACTGCAGCTAGTCCGCCTATTACGCCTCTCTCGAAAAGTAGTGTTTCGATGTCTTCGCGGGTGGTATAGATGGCAGCCGTTAGAGCTGCCGGACCAGCGCCTATTACTATTACGTTATGCTTGGGAGTGCTGGTTTTGTCGCTCATATATTAGGCGACAGCTGGTGCTAGCTTAGCGAGGTTATATCCAATAATAACCTCTTTTGATTCATCTTGTTTGGTAACTACAGTTACAGGAACAGTCAAAGCCCCAGAAAGCTCCAAGGCTTCGGCTTGTCGCTGAGGATGCTCGTCCAGATTCACTTCTTCGTAATTCATACCTTTAGCGCCTAGGTATTTTTTGACCATAGAGCAGTAGCCACAGGTGTTAGTAGTGAAGATGGTTATATTTTTGACCATTTTTGTAGTTCCTTTCGGTTGTTTTTTAATGTTTTTTTAAACGATAACTCTTATTATATATAGCGCTTCGTATTTGCACAATACGCTACATATTGTGCTTTTTACCCCATTTTTTGATTATTTGGAGTTGTATCTGTTATGCCTTTACTTACCGATTTTAATAAGTGTTACATCAAAGACTAAATCAGCATTTGCCGGAATGCCAGAGCTTGGAGGCGGACTTGAACCATATGCTAAAGCAGATGGGATAAGTAGTCGTCTGGTGCCACCCTCTTTCATGCCTGGTATGCCCTGTGACCAACCTGCGATTACACCATTTAGAGGGAAACTAACTGGCTGTCCGCTGTCTAGTGAACTTTGAAAAATTTTGCCTGTGCTGGCAACGGCACCCGTGTAATTAACGGTTACAGTGTCACCGGCTTTAACTTCTTTGCCTGTACCTGCTTTAGAATCCACTTTTTGTAGCTCAGGAATACTAGCTATTGGTGTAAAGTTTTCTAGTTGTTTGCCTTCTAGTTTGTTGGTGTTGTCCACTTTTTTCTCCGTTTTTAATAATTCTTTTTGAGCGTTTTTGGCTTTATTGTCTTGTACCGTCTGCCAGACAATCATAATTGTTAAAGCCGATGAAGTGAGCAGAAAAAGTCCTGCAAAAAATCCTGCAATTATACGATCACGTTTTCTTGCCATAAATTCTCCCTTAGTTTATATCTTTATTATAACAAGCTTATACGCGCTTGGCGCCTAGTTTTTTATCTAATTCGGCGCTTACTTTTGTAAGTATTATATTTATTTCTTTATCTGTTAATGTGCGTACAAAATTTGCAATTTTAATTCTAAAGCTAATATTTTTGGTTTTATCAGTTAATTTAGCCTGGTAAATGCTGGTTGGGTTTAGTTCATAAGAACTATGCTCGGGTAAATGCTTATTAAGTTGATTTTTTACTTCTGTTTCAAGATCGCCAAAACTGAGGTTTTGAGCAATCTTCAATGTAATGTCCTGTGTGACACTTGGGAAGCGCGACAATTGTCGATATGAGCTTGTTGCCGAAGAACTGGCCCTTAAAAGTGCTGGTAGGTCTATTTCAAATCCAGCTGTATAGGCGGGTAGTTTAAAGCCATGCCTAACGCTTGTCTTGAATTCACCAATAATACCTAGGTTTTCAGCTTGGCCTTTGATTTTTACGACTGCTGAACGTTCGATATCATATGGCTTAAAAGCCTGTTGATTGGTGGATTTTGTGGCTTTCGTAAATTCTAATTTAACATTTAAATCTGAAGCTAAATTGGTTAGGAATTTTTGAGCCTGATAATAAGCAGCGCCGTTTGTTCTTACTTTCGGACCAGCCGATAGAACCATAGCTAAGACCTCACCTTCGGCTGGCAGTTTATCGGCGTCTAAATCATCAATATTATGCGTTTTACCAAGTTCGTAAATAGCAAAATGATCATAGCCGGCTTTTATGTTGGCATGAACTTTATCAAGCAAGCTAGGCGTTAGGCTTAATCTGTAATATTGCAAGTCTGGACTCAGAGCATTGGATATTTGATAAGCCTTTAATTCATCTTGCAAGGATTTATCGATTATTTTGCCGTGAACGAAGCTGTAGCTGAGTATCTCGTTGCCCCCTGCCTTGCTAAGACTATTTCGAATGGAGGTTTTAATATCCAATAATTCATTGGTGGTGGCTGGTTTGGTACTGCGAAGCGGCAACATTAAATTGGCGTTATCATAGCCATGCAAACGCCCAACTTCTTCAACAATATCTTCCAGACACTCAATATCTGTACGCCAAAACGGAGCTTTAACTTGCATTTTTTGACCACTTAGATGTACTTGAAATTCGACATTTGTTAATAGCTTAGCGATTTCTTTACTACTTAAATCAAAACCTAGGCGAGTATTAATAAAATCAGCTGAAATAACTAATTCTGGATGAACCGAACTAGAAGACTGCTCTACTTTGGGCAAGTGATTTAAGTCGTAGACTTTACTAGCTATTTTACCCCCAGAATTTGAACAAATATCATCGGTGATTTTGGCTAGCACAGCTAGGGTTTGCAGTGGACTCTGACCCTTATTAAATCTAGTTACAGCATCGGTAAATAATCCATGCGCCATACTGGTGCGACGAATGGAATACATATCAAAATTGGCACTTTCAAGCACAATGTTTTTAGTATCAAAATCTACTTCTGATTCGCTACCCCCCATTACGCCACCAACGCCCAGTAATTGCTGGTCGGTAGCAATCATTATGGCTTCACGGCGTGGTTCAATAGTTTTGCCATTTAACAGCTTTATGGTTTCGCCTTTTTTAGGATGACGGACCACAATTGAAGGTACTTTGCCTGAAAGCTTTTCAAGCTTATCGTAGTCGTAGGCATGTAGTGGTTGCCCCGTAAGATAGCTATAGTAATTAGTAAAATCAACGATGTTATTGATAGTTTTTAGGCCAATTTTAGCAAGCTCTACCTGGAGCCAAACAGGACTAGTTTTGACCTCAACTCCACTTAAAACGATGGCACTAAAGCGTGAGCAAAGCTTTGGTATATCATTTGTGATAATAAGTGGCAGGATTTTGGCTGACGGCTCAGTAACATCAGGCTTAGCCTGATACCATTTAGGGCTTTTTACGGCAATGCCTTGAATACCAGCTAGCTCACGGTATACGCCCAGCAAACCAAAACAATCCGGACGATGAGTAAACATTTTATTTTCAATGTCTATAATGTGATCATTATCTAAGCCATAGGCTTTGGCAAAATCGGTGCCTGGCTTGTGCTCGTCGTCAATAATTAAAATTCCGTCATGGCTATCGCCGAGTGCTAGCTCTTTTGGTGAAGCCAGCATGCCACTACTCACCACTCCGCGTAGCTCGCGAGCTCCCAGTACGAAAGGTTCACTGTCGTAGCTTTCGGGTACGGTTGCTCCAGGTGGGAGCCAAGCTACTAATATCCCAGTTTTAACATTTGGGGCGCCACAAACTACTTGCACTAGGCCGTCACTGCCACGATCGACTTTTTTGGCTGAACCACCATCGTCGATCATGCAAATATTTAATTTATCGGCGTTGGGATGCTTTTGGCAGGTGACTACTTTGGATATAATTATTCCCTGATATCTTTCGCCGATTGCTTGAATTGCATCAACTTCTCCAAGCTGTGCGCCAATAATTTTTGAGATTTTACTTACTCCAACTTTAGTCAGATCTTGGCTCAGTCCATATTGTTTATTTAGATTTTGAACACTTGATATGCTAAATTTCATTTGAACTGCCTCAAAAATTCTAATTTACCAGCTTCAAAATGACGGATATCCTCGATGTTGTTTTTCATCATGATAAGTCTTTCAATTCCTCCGCCCCAGGCAAATCCAGTGTATTTATTGCTATCTATTCCAGCAAATTTCAGTACATTAGGGTGTATCATGCCGCAACCTAGTATTTCTATCCAGCCACTATGTGAGCAGATATTACAGCCCTTGTTATCGCAGAACGGACAACTCATAGTGAATTCAAACGACGGTTCAGTAAAAGGAAAATATGAAGGCTGTATTCTGACTGCCAATTCTTTGGCGTAATATTCTTGCAAGAAAGTTTTAATTGTTGAGATAAGATTACCGACGTTGACGTTTTCATCAACATAAATTCCCTCTAGTTGATAGAAGGTATGTTCATGTCGAGCATCAAGGTCTTCGTTCCTGAATACTCGACCAGGTATAACTAACGCAATAGGGTCACCTTGCTCGAGGTTCTTTTTCATAGATTTCAAGGCACGGTTTTGCATAGTAGAAGTGTGAGCTGGCGCAATCAGTGGCTGGCCTTTTTGATCTTTTTGTACGGTAACAAAAGTATCGTAATCATCCCTGGCTGGATGACCTTCTGGAAAATTTAAAGCCTCGAACATATTAAAGTCATTATCGATTTCTCGTGATTCTAAAACCGTAAAGCCCATGCGGTAAAAAATGTCTAAAACTTTTTCGAATTCGGTATTAATGGGGTGTCGGCTACCATGCTCAGCAGGCAGGAGCCTGGGCATTTCACTAGACTTAATATTTAAATCAAATGGGGCTGTAACATCAATCGGAGGCAAGGCTTCATCGGAGTCTTTTAGAGCTTTTATTTGAGCTGTTAAATCTTGCCTGAGCATATTCAACTCTTTTCCAAATGATGCTTTTTGCTCTTCTTTAAGGGTTTTTAGTTCATCAAATAAGGCCCTCATTTCGACTGAGCGTAGGACATCGGGGTTATTGGATGTTTCTACGATGCGTTTTTTGAGAGTTTTCGCAATATTTTGTAGTCGCTCGTCTTGATAATTCACTCCTTAAATTTTACCATTCTTGTGATTTTTACACTAGCTTGGTTGTTCAAAAAACATGGAAATAAATTTAAAAATTTCTTAAACTATATTTAAGTCATTAAAAATAAAGAGAAAAATTTATATGCCAGGTGAATTAGGAAATTTTAGTTTTGAAGATTATCAAGCCACTAGCCACATACATCTAAAGGCCTCTGGCCAAATGACATTTGACGATTTGCGCCGTGAATTAAATAATAGCGCAGAAGTAGCCAAAGAAGTCATGAGACAAGAAGTCGAT
Source organism: bacterium (assembly GCA_010027485.1). Taxonomy (GTDB): domain Bacteria; phylum Patescibacteriota; class Saccharimonadia; order Saccharimonadales; family UBA4665; genus RGVC01. The sequence goes on from RGVC01000003.1 coordinate 23,595, forward strand.
ATTGACTTTGGCGAAGACTAAACATAAAAAATATTGTAAAATAATAGTATGGCGAATTTTTCATTTGATGTGGTGAGTGAATACGATAAGGCAGAAATTAATAATGTCTTTGACCAAGTTCAGCGTGAAATAGTTACTCGTTATGACTTTAAGGGTACTCCAGCGGCTATTGAATGGCTAAATGAAGACCGTAGCGGCTTCAAAATAATTGGCTCTAGCGACTGGCAAGTTGACGCCATACTAGATATTGTCCGCAAAAAATTAGCCGCACGATCCCAAAGCCAAAAAATTCTCGATACTACTAAAGATCTTGTTGAGAGTAACTTAAAAGTTACACAAGAAGTGCCTTTTGTGCGCGGACTTGATCAAGAAAAAGCTAAAAAGATCACCAAATTACTGAGGGATGAAGTGCCTAAAGTAAAAACCCAGATTCAAGGAGAAGAGGTGAGAGTTACAAGTAACAGCAAAGATAACCTCCAAACAGCCATCAACCTACTCAAATCTCAGGACTTTGATTTTCCACTTAGTTTCACCAATTATCGATAATCGGCCTACAAAGGCTTGTTTTTCGTATATAATTTAAGCATATGCATAGTGACGAAGATTTGCTTAAAAACGCCCAAGCGGTACTCGACATGAACGACCGCGGTAATTACACACAACCAGCACATGGCTTATATCCTCACCAGTGGCTTTGGGATAGCTGTTTTATAGCAATTGGAATGAGGCATCTAGACGTCGGTAGAGCTCAAAAAGAATTAACCAGCCTACTACGCGGACAGTGGCATAATGGTATGTTGCCTAATATTATATTTAGAGAAGATGCAGTTTACGGACCAGACAGGAATGCTTGGCAGAGCTGGTTAAGCCCCTATTCTCCAGATAAAGTCGCCACCACCGGCATTACACAACCACCAATGCTAGCTGAAGCCGTCTTGCAAGTAGGCAAAAAGCTCGACTGGCCGGAACGCCGCAATTGGTACGACAAAATGCTGCCACATTTAGTTGATTATCATGAGTGGCTCTACAAAGACCGCGATCCGCACAAAGAAGGCTTGGTGTTACAAATTCACCCCTGGGAAACCGGACTCGATAATACACCGCCATGGATGCAAGAGCTCAACGAACATTTACTACCGATTTGGGTGAGGTTTATCCGACGATTTAAGCTTGATTCCATTATTGGACTATTCAGACGCGATGCCCGCTCGGTGCCGATGGATGAACGCTTTTCAGTAGTTGAATCACTAGCAATGTTTGATGTCCAATTAAGACTAAAAAGAAAAAGCCACGACATCGACAAAATCCTTGATCATGCCCTGTTTGCCATAGAAGACTTAAATTTTAATTGCATTTTGATTAGAGCTAACAGCTGTCTAAAAGAAATGTCCAAAGCCGTTAAATATGAACTACCCAAGAACCTGCTAGATAGCATGACAGGCACAGAAGAGGCCTTGGAGCAGTTATGGGAACCGTACTCGGGTCAGTATTATTCTAGAGATTTTGTGACCCATAAACTACTTAAAACTACTAGCATAGCTACGCTTCTACCGCTATACGCTGGCTCAATTAGTAAAGAACGCGCTGGTAAATTAGTAAAACTACTAGAAAACAGAGGGGTTTTTGCGGCCAATTATCCAGTACCGAGCGTTCCGCTTAGTTCACCGTCATTTAATCCGAAGGCTTACTGGCAAGGGCCAACTTGGGTCAATACCAATTGGTTGATTATTAAAGGTCTTGAAAACTATGGGTACAACGACGAGGCTAGACAGCTCGCCAGAAATACCATCAAGCTCGTTGAAAAATCAAGTTTCAATGAATATTTTGATCCCATAAATGGTAAACCTTATGGGGCCGAAAACTTTTCTTGGACAGCCTCGCTAAGTATTGATTTACTAAAGAGTTATAGTCAAGATTAATCGTCTTGTGGCCTGTTGAGTAACAGAGGCTCAATGCCAGGAGATGTATCAGCTATTTTAACTACATCTTTGTCGACTTTTTTTAGTTCTTTATGGGCGTTATTGAAATGACCGACTGTTGTACCCAAAGAATTACCTAGTTTTTGCATGAAGACTTCATATGTATTTAAATGCCTGCCAAGCTCACCGACTCTTTTTTGAATCTCTTTAGCTTGTTGCTCAATTTGAAATCCTCGTAGTCCTTGCATGACAGTTTGCAAATAAGCCATGAATGAAGTCGGGCTGACAATAATCACATTCTTGTCTCTAAAGGCATACTCAATCAAATCACGGGCACTGGCAGAATTTTGAGCTGCCACCTGCCCCTTCAATAAATCATAGTAAATAGACTCACTGGGAATAAACATAAAGGCAAAGTCCATGGTGTCTTCGGCGGGTCGGATATATTTAGAAGTTTCATCAATGCGATTCTTCATGTCGTTTGTAAATAACTTCATATAGTGAGCTTTTTTATCTGCATCTTTAGCTTCGAGCATGCGATTGTAGTTTTCTAAGCTAAATTTACTGTCAACTGACAAGATTTTATCGTTTTCTAAAAATATAACGGCGTCAACTGCTTCACCATTTTTGAATCGGTACTGATTTTTGAATCGATTCGGCGGTAATACATTTTCGAGTAGCTGGTTGAGCTGATATTCGCCTAGTACACCTCGCTGTTTTGGGTTACTCAGTACATTTTGAAGCACCTTAAGCTCATCAGTAACGCCCATCACCTGCTTGTTAGCCTCTTTGAGCTCTGTTAAATTTTTGGTCACTTCAGTTATTATCTTGCTACTTTCAGAGAACTGTTTTTGCATACTGCCGAGCATCATTTGTTGATTCTTATCTAGTCTTTCGGTCAGCTTGTCGGTTAAACCGTCCTTCAGCTGAGTGATTGTGTTATTCATCTGATCTATATCTTGCTTAAGCATGACAGCTGAATTATCAGGCGGTGGTGTTTGATTTTGATTTCTCAAAATATAAATAAACATAGCCACCAATAATATAGCCAAAATAACCGTCACAATCATCATATTTATATTGTACTTTAAAAAAGAGTAAGCGCTAAGACTTTACTATGACTGTAGTGCCAATTTCTGCCCAATCAAAGACCCACTTTGCCATGTTAAGTGGCAACTGTACACAACCATGTGAGCCATTCATAGAATTAGGGTCAATATTGCCAAAATCGGTCTTTTGACGCCAAGGTGCATCATGAAAGCCATAGGTGCCGTATTGATTGTCATGATAAGCCATCCAATAGCCAACCGGCTCGCGCCACTGACCGGTAGTCGGATCGGTGCCACTTAGTACTGTGTCCTTGGATTTAGCATATATATGGAAAGTGCCAACCGGAGTTTTTGTGGACTCAATACTCTCCATACCAGTAATAACAGCTGAGTCATTCACCTGCTTTTTTTTCTCACAGGCCCAAGCATGTCGCTTTGAGATGCTTACCAATACCATCTTATCGAGGTTATTTCCTTCGCAGTTATTTTCACTGGCAGGCGCCGGCTTATTTTCTTTTTTTAATGTCTCGACCAGCGATGCCGGCATGAGTTTGGTGACTTTATTAGAATTATTAGTTGGTGAGCTGGAAGCGCTAGAAATATTGTTGCGATAAGCCGAGAAAGCAAATAGTCCAACGGCAACTACCAAAACAGCTACTATTAATCGACCCTTCTTTTTAGCAGGCGCTGAAATTGGTTGCTGGCGATAAACACTAGACATAGGCCGACGATCGGAATGATAAAAAGAGTACGTCCCAGGACGAATAGTTTTACTTTCTAGTGAACTAGTGCGCATATTTATACTTTAACTTTTGTTTTTATTTTTTGGATGTATTTATTTTTACCAATACATAAGTATTATAACATTTTTAGGCAAATTTAGATATCAAGTACATAAATAGTACGCCAACAATTGTAAGCATGATAGTTTTATAGGAAGATTTTTTGGCATGAGCTTCGGGTAAAATCTCGCTGGCACCGATGTAAAGCAAGAAGCCTGTGAAGAAGCCAAGATATATAACTAGTAAATTATCTGGGATGCTAATAATCGTGGCTGACAGCGCACCCACTACTGGAGCTAGCGCATCCAGTATCAAAAAGCCAATGGCTCGAGTCCGTTTATTTTTGTTAATCAGCATTAAATTGACAGTATTCAATCCGTCTGTAAAATCATGCGCTATTACTGCTATAGCCACGGCCGCACCAATTGCCGGGTTAGCCTGAAAAGCTAATCCAATACCAACACCATCAAGCAAGCTATGTCCGATTAGCGCTGCTGCCGACGCCATTCCCACATGAGGGTGTTTGTGAACCGGATAATGTTCGTCTTTGGTGTGATGGATCAAAATGCTACGTTCCACAACATGCAGTATCAAAAAGCCACAGACTAGTGCAATCATGGCTGGCATAGGATTGCCGTTAATGTTTTTTAGAGTGTTAAAAATTTCGGGCAGTAGCTCAAAAGCCACGACTCCAAGTAATACGCCGGCTGTAAAACCAAGTATTCGTTGTAGGTGTTTGGTGTTTTTAAGAGCTAAAATACCGCCCAACATAGTAGATATAAATGTTGCAAAAGCTAGCGCAACAACTGTGAATGTCATCTAGCTATATTACCCTATTTACTCTGTTTTTTGAAAAAAATGACCCAGCACGGTATATCGCCTGGGTCAATCGAGGAAGACTCTCTCTTCCTATTTTTGATTGTATGCTTCTAGAATTATTTAATCAATACTTTTTTCAGGCCGATTTTAGTCTTTTATTGTTGGAGTGCTTTGAGGCAATAAACGAGAATAGTATTACCCCAATGCTACTAAGGCCAATGACTGCATCAGGAATCTCAACATATACACCGAGCAGTAGTGCTAAAGCTAAAATAAGAATGGCGTAATGAGCCCCATGATCCAGGTATTTATAAGTGGCTAATGTGCCTCGTCTGACCATCATAATCGTAAAACTTCTGACCCATACTGCACCGACACCCAAGCCCAGCGCAATTAAAAGAACTTGATTAGTAATAGCAAAAGCACCAAGTACGCCGTCAAAACTAAAGCTAGCATCTAATACTTCTAAATATAAAAAGCCCAGTAGTGCCGGCCATCCGGTGTAAGTTTTTTTACCACTTGGCGCAAAACGCTCCACAAAATCTAAAATAACTTTAAGTAGTGTGTATGTTAATGTTCCGGCTATAGCAGCTCTTAAAAATTCTTGGGCATGTGAATGCGCAAATAAGGCCATAATCGATACAACACTAAGCACTATTACAGGCGGCAACCATACCGTACCGCCAAATTTTTGTAGTGGCTTTTCGATGCGTTTTATCCAGAACACTTTACGTTCATCATCAAGCAAGAAATAAATAGACAGGGCTAGCAAAAAACTACCACCAAATCCAGCTATGGCAGCATGGGCATCGTGTAATTTTTCTCCGTATTTAGCGGTGTCGTTTAGCGCCAGATTGATGACGTCATGGAATGCTAAATTAGCCGTTAACATAACAATTACGATTGGGAGCAAAAACCTTACGACAAAGATGGCAATTAAAATACCGACGGTTAAAAATATCTGTTGCCAAAAATGAGATAATTTGGCAAGCACTTTGGCGTTTACGATGGCATTATCAAAACTAATGGCCATTTCAACTGCTATCAAAAACAAAGTTGTCATAGCCGCAGCAGGGCCACTGTATACCAGGGCCACAATTAGCGCAGTTATGGTTATAAATATTGAAAAACCAAAGATTTTAAACATACTTTTATGCTACCACTAAATCAGCTTGTGCTTAATACTTATTGATTATAAATAGTAAAAATTTTATAATTACTTAATAAATGAAGCGTGAGCAGTTACATAGCAAGGCAATAAATGAGCGATTCGCTAACTATAGTTATTGAAGTAGTTTTATTAATTGGTGCGTCAGCAATCTGTTCTGGTCTAAACATTGCTGTCATGGCGCTCGACCTAAAAGACATTGAACGTAAAGCCAAAACCGGCAACAAGCAAGCCATCAAAATATTGCCAATCAGACGTCGAACACACCTAACTTTAGCTGCAATTTTGCTGACCAATGTAGCCGCCGTATCGGCCACCTCGCTGGTACTAGAACAAAAGTTGGCTGGGTTATTGGCCTGGATACTCAGTACAGTCTTAATTGTGGTGCTGGGTGAAATTGTGCCTCAAGCTTTCTTTTTGAAAGATCCTCTAAAATGGACCAGCCGCTTGGCTGATATTTTAAAATTTATGATAATTATTACCTACCCCCTCAGTAGACCTTTGGAAAAATTACTTGATAGACTGTTGCCAAACCATAAATCTGCTCTGCAAACTAGAGGCGAATTAGGCCTACTTATTAGTGAGCATATCGACGATAAGTCTAGCGAGCTGGACGATGACGAAGTAGAAATTATGAAAGGCGCACTAGCACTTAGTGAAAAGCGAGTGCGTGAAATAACTACCAGTATTGAACATACCTACTGGATGACACCAGAAACAAAACTTAGCGACATTAAAATTGACGAAATCAAAATGAAAGGCTACAGCCGAATTCCTATTCTTAATGATGAGCTAACCGATTGCTATGGACTACTACTTATGAAAGACTTAGTTGATATAGATTTCGATGACAACAATTACTTAGTCAGTGATATTGCTTTGCATCCAACTAAAACAGTTGGCAGTATGACAGCACTCGACACCATGTTTAGAAAATTTATTAGCGCCAAAGCGCACTTAATGCCAGTTGAACGCGATGATAAAATTATCGGCATAGTGACCATCGAAGATCTTATAGAAGAAATCATTGGACACGAGATAGAAGACGAAACCGATCGCCACCGCAAACTAATAAATACTAAGAATAATATTTAATGATGAAGTGTTCATTATGAAGCGACATAAGAGTTAGTGCTAAAATTTCATTTGATTTAAATAAATGGTGAATGTAAGCCCGAGTATAGTTAGCACAGGAATAGCAAGTACAATCTTTTAGAAGAGGCGTAAAATCTTGGCGATATTTGGCGCCTTTGATGTTCATTCTTCCTTTGAATGTATAAAAAGCACCATTACGACCAACGCGGGTTGGTGATACGCAGTCGAAAGTATCTACACCATTTTCGATGGCTTCAAAAATATCATCGGGCTCACTAATACCGAGCATGTGCTTGGGTTTGTTTTCTGGTAATTCTTCGTTTACCCAGCGTACAATCTCGCCGATTTTTTCTTTTTCAATGGCTCCACCAATGCCGTAACCATCAAAATCTAGGCCGCCTAAAAACTTGGCAGTTTGTCGTCGTAAGTCCTCATAATTAGCTCCTTGCAAAACGCCAAACAGAGCTTGATATGGTCTGTCGGAATGTTTATTACGAAGTTTAGCGATTTCTTTCAAACAACGCTCCGCCCATTTATGAGTTCGATTTAGTGCTTCAACCTGATAAGTATAAGGGTCGACTAAAGCCGTAAGCTCATCAAAAGCAAAAATTATATCGGCACCAATACCGTGCTGAATTTGCATAGAAAGTTCCGGTGTAAACAAATGCTTACTGCCATCGATGTGTGATTTAAACCTCACGCCATCCTCTTCGACATGGGCTAAGCGCTCCTTTTTGGGAGCCACGGCTTCTTCACCACTCATATCAATAACTTTTTTAAAGCCACTACCTAGGCTCATCACCTGAAAACCACCAGAATCAGTAAATGTTGGCCCGTCCCAATTCATAAACTTGCCTAACCCACCAGCTTTTTCAATTAGCTTATGTCCTGGTTGTAAATACAGATGATAAGCGTTAGCCAACACCGCCTGAGCCTGCACACCCTTGACCTGTTCGGGAGTCATGGCCTTAACAGTGGCCTTGGTACCAACCACAATAAAAGCTGGGGTTTTGATTTCGCCGTGCGGTGTTGTAATAACTCCAGTTCTGGCCAGTGTGTCTTGACCTAGTTCTGTTTTTACTTTGTAGCTAAAACCATTCATCGTTTGTTAACTATTTTTGTCGCTTTCGCTTATTGGGGTCAAGTTCTTTTTTGCGCAAGCGCAGACTTTTCGGCGTAACTTCAAGTAACTCGTCGTTTTCGATAAAGTCCAAACATTGTTCCAAACTGAAAACTACGGGGGGAGTAAGCTGGACAACGCCATCACTTGAACTACTACGCATATTGGTTAATTGCTTAGCTTTGCAAACATTTATTTCCATGTCTTCGGATCGAGTATTTTGACCAATGATTTGACCAGGATAAACCTTTACCGCTGGTCCAATAAAGATTGTTCCGCGAGATTCAGCATTTTGCAGTGCATACGGAGTGGACACACCAGCTTCGTAAGCAATCAGCACACCACTGCGTAGTTGTTGTAGACTTGGTCCCTGCTCTTGGTAGCCTATCACAAGACTGTTCATCACTATTGTGCCTTTGGTGTTAGTGATTAAAATGTTACGCAGACCAAGCAGTGCGCGAGTAGGCAGTTTATAAATTAGTTTTGTCACGCCTTTCGGGCTAGCGAACTGTTC
>RGVC01000021.1 GCA_010027485.1 bacterium
ATAACAAGTAATTATGTAATTACTGGCTATTCATTGGTAACTCGAGCCTGGCGAACTTGCCACTCTTGAACATTACTTAGCCTATCAACTGCTGAATTAAGACTTGCCGTCGGCAGGTTGCCGATAGGACCATTGGTTGGATACAGTAATCGTGGTTGGTAAAGAGCGATGGCTGGCGAATCTTGTTGCCAAGCTTTTAGAAATGGCTTGTACTTGGCAGCTCGAACATTTGAGACCATGCGTGTACGGCCAGATTCTAATGACGTGTCGGCACTAGGACTTTTGTATTCAGAAAGATTCAATCTATTTGAAGAACGAATATCTGCTTGTGAACTATCCCAGTAAACATAGACATCTGGGTCGGCTCCAATAGTAATTCCATATAACACCGCATCGTAACTATGATAGGCAATTGTGCTCTGAAAATCAGCCTGACTTTCTAGCCTAGACTGCATATCTACTCCGACTTTTTTCCACTGTTTTTTAACTGTCTTTAAAACATTACTATATTCGGGGCTATCGGCTGAGCTAATGACTATGCTCAGGGGCTTACCGTCTTTGTATCTTATGCCATTTTTGCCAGTCTTCCAGCCTTCAGCTTCAAGAATGGCTTTGGCATTTTCTGGATTAAACCCTAATTGCAAGGAACCGGCATCGTAACCAACTTGACCAACTAAAAATGGCGCATTAACTGCCCTAGACGGATATCCTAAGCTAGCAACAACTTGTTTATTGTTGGTAGCCTGAGTGAGGGCGTTACGAATCTTTGTATTGCTCAGTGGTCCAGAAGATGTGGTTTTGAAAAATATCATAGTAGCGGCCTTTAGAGGCAGGCTATTCACTATTACAGATTTACTGGTTTCTATGTTCTTTGGTATTGCATCAACGCCGTACATACCATTTAGCTGTTTATCTTTAAAGCTGTTTAGAAGTTCTTCTTCCGAAGCAAAAACATTAACGATGAACTCGTCTATTTGAGGCTCGCCTAAGGCGTAGCCAGCAAATGGGACTAAGCCTATTTGTTCTTTGGCTGTTTCCTTTTTTTCGCCTTTAATGGTTATGGCTTTAAATTTAAATGGTCCTGAGCCGATTGGATGTAGTGTATTAAAATCTGAAGATCTTAAATCGGCTGGCGCTATTGAGCCCAACACATGCTGAGGTACAATTCCATTGGTTAGATAATATTTGAATGACGCCAAAGGATTGGCTAGTGTAAATACGACTGTTTTTTGATCGGGAGTAGTAACCGTTATGTCGCGCCAACTATTTTGAAATGGTGATTCAGTGTCAGGGTTTTGAATAGTTTTATATGTATAAGCCACATCTGCGCTGGTAATCGGCACACCATCATGCCATTTTAAATTATCTTTTAAGGTTACTGTGTAGGTAGCGCCTTTTTCGTCAATCTTGAGTTCTTTAGCTAGATTACCAACCAATTTTCCTTCACCGTTAAAGGTCATCAGGCCAGAGAAAATGAGTTTTGCGACTGTTGTGTCTGCGGCTGACGTAGCAAACATTGGATTAGCATTTGTAAAACTGCCGAGAACACCTTCACGGTAAATTCCACCTGGTGCAGTCTTGACTGTTTGATAGTAGCCACTCAGAGAAATATTTTGAGCAACAAGTAATCCAATAATTAAAATCATTAAAATTAGCCAGCTAAAAATATCTCTACGAACTTTAGTTAGACTGCCAAACCGTTCAAACAAATGAATGTCGATATGCTTCTCTGCTTGAGAAGATATATTTTCAACTCTTTGTTGTCCTTTGCGAAGTCGTCTGCGAAATCGCAGTTTTATGCGTCTGTATTGCATAAAATCCTACTTGTTATTTGACCATAACGCCAAGAATCAACGACAAACTAAAGACTAAAGCAGATATAATCGTTAGTTGAAAAATAGTTTTGTCGGTTCCACGCCTGGTAGTATTAATTTCGCCTGCACCACCTAAACCAGCGCCTAAACTAGCACCTCTGGTTTGCACCAAAATTAGTATTATCATAAATACGGCTGAAGCAATTGTTAGATAGTTATAAATACTCATGTGTTAGGTTATATTATCGCTTATTTAACTGCTTTATGTCAAAGATTAATCATTTAGTTCTTTGAGTATGGCACTAACTAAATAATTTATTAGTCCAATCATGATTCCAGCAAATACGGCTGCCCAAAAATTCGTAACATGTAAGGGCTTATATAATATACTGGCTAAATAAACTGTTAGGCCGTTGACTAAAATCATAAATAACCCCAGTGTCAGCACAATTGCAGGTAATGACAAGATGACCAGAACTGGCCTAATAAAAGTGTTGATAATAGCTAGAATCAGACCGGCCATTATTATAGTCCATAGCCGATCGCCGTAAGTTATTTTGTCGGACAAAAAACTGGCAGCTACATATAATCCCAAGCTACAAACTAGCCAGCGAATTAAGAACCTAAGCCAGGGTTTTTCTAAATAGTTCATCTATTATTAGCATAACCTTTTTGGTAATTTTTGGCTAAGAACTGTATTGCCGTCTTCGGTTATGACTATATTGTCTTCGATACGAATACCTATACCTTCATGATCGATGTGAATTCCTGGTTCAACAGTCAATACCACGCCTGGCTCTAGTGGCCTGTCGTGTAAACCACTATCGTGAACATTTAGGCCTAAGAAATGTGATGAGTAATAAGGATAATACTTTCTTACATTGTCGTGATTGATTGTTTTAATAAGACCCAGTTCTCTGAGTTTTTCACCCATATAATGTTCAATGTCATTTTCAAAGTCATCAAGCAAAACTCCTGGTTTTAAAAGACTTATGGCATAATTTTGAACATCTAAAACTGCGTCATATACAGCCTGTTGACGTTTGGTTGGCGTGCTGAGTGAAAAAGTGCGAGTTAAATCGGCTGCGTAATGATTATATTCGGCGCCAATGTCAATTAGCAATAATTCTTTTTTATCTAAATCAGAGTTATTTTGGTTATAGTGAACTGTGCAGGCATTTTTACCATTAGCAACAATTGGATCAAAAGCATGCCCCTTAGCTCCACTAATGCGGAAATGCTTGGTAAGCTCTGCTTCGATCTGAGACTCGTTTTGGTATTTGGCAATTTTTGTTGGAGTCATAGCTTTTTTAATTGCTCCGGCAGTAATGTCGATGGCCTGTTGGATGGCTTTAATTTCTTGGGGCTGCTTTATCATACGCATTAAACTTAAGTGCGATGTAATATGCAGTGGTTCGATACTATCATTGATATCTTTTATTTTATTAAGAAGATGAGCTCGAGCAGGATTTGTATACATCCCAAGCTGATCTATGTAGGCAGGTGGTACAGCAAGTGTAGCGACGTGTTTGACTTTCTTAATGCGGCCGGCAAGCTGGCTCCAGCCTTCTTTTTCATCATAAATTTGAGTGATGCCTGAAATTTCACGAAGCTCATCATATGAAATAGCTCCCTCAAAAGTTTCTCTCGAGACACTCCGGCTGGGAACAATTAAATATTCTTTGTCTTTATCAATAACTAAAATTATATCTGGCTCATCTATGCCCGTTAGATACCAAAAATTAGCGTCTTGAACAAACAAATAGGTACTATCGCTACTGCGCTGCATTTGGCCGTTGGCGGTAACTACAATTGGGGCCTTACCTGTAAAAAGCGTGCGCAGTCTCTGACGATTACCTTCAAAAAACTTCACTCCAAAACTTGAATTATTCATCGGCTAAAGTAGTATATCAAAAATTTTACCCAAGATTTTATTACGACAGGTAATCTTTAATTAATTTTGCTTTTTTTTGACCAACCACATCAGCCAGCTGATTCTCAGATGCCAAAGTTATCTGTTTTAAGCTACCAAAATTTTTTAATAATTTTTTGCGACTCGCTGGTCCAATAGTTGGTATGTCATCTAGTAGGCTTTTTGTTTGTCGCTTGATTTTAAGAACACTATGAAAACTAACTGCGAAGCGATGCGACTCATCTCTGATGCGTTGCAAGAGCTTAATCAAATTAGAAGTTTCGGGCAAATTAATAGTAATGTAATCTTTGGTACTCGTTTTGTAGCCGCCTAAGTTCATAAGTATTTTTTCATCGATTACAACATTAGATTTTTGAGCATGGACAATAACTTGTTCTTGGCGTTTAGCAAGTCCGATCATCGGTATATGATTTTGGCCTTGGTCGTCTCTGGCTTTTAGGGCGGCATCTAGCTGCCCTTTGCCGCCATCAATCAAAAGCAAGTCAGGCACACCCCATGCATTAATATTTTTAACACTCAATCTTCTACTTAGTGTTTCCTGCATATTATAAAAATCGTTATTTTGTTCTAAGCGAGTTTTGAACTTCCGATATTGGGCCTTATTACTAACTCCATTGGTAAAAACAACCATGCTTGCTACCACATCACTGCCCTGCATATGACTAATGTCAAAACCTTCTATTCTATATGGGGGTTTCTTAAGTCCCAATAAACTAACGAGTTCATTGATAGCGTGGTCTTTGGAAATATCCTGAAATTCTTTGTCGCTAAATATTACCTGCCTGTTGAGACCTTTGAGTGAATAAATCTGATTTCTTAATATTGTAGCTTTTTCGAAGTCATGATTTTTGGCAGCCTTGTTCATGTCTTTTTCGAGCTCTCTGATGATTGTTAGCCGCTTGCCTTCAATGATTGAGATCAGTTTTTTAAGGTCACCACGATATTTTTGTAACGAGGTTTTTTGCTCTTCTAGTCCAGGGTCCAAGCCAAGATGATAATCTAAACTAGCTCTTTTTTGGCCGATTGGTTTTTGAGTAGCAAATGGAAAAATACGACGCAATATTTTCAATGCCTGACGCACACTAAGTGCGCTCAAATATGGACCATAGTATTTTGCGCCGTCATCTAGTGGTCGCCGAGTTGTAGTGACAGTTGGGTAATCATTATTAAAATCGATCCGAATGTACACCATTGATTTATCATCTCTTAGCAAAATATTGTACTGCGGCATGTAGCGTCTAATCATTTCAGCTTCTAGGAATAATGCCTCTAGTTCGCTGTCTACTTCCATCCAGTCAACATCTGTAATTTCTGAAACTAGCGCATCTGTTTTGGCATCTCTAACCCGCGAATTTTGAAAGTATTGTCGTACTCTATTTCGAAGATTGGCAGCCTTGCCAACATATATAATTTCTTCTGACTTATTTTTGTGAAAATAAACACCAGGGCTTTTAGGCAATTCCGCAAGCTTTTGTTTAAGATTTTCCGTCATACTATGCCGTCACCAGTTTTTTTTGGCACTTTGGACATAGGGTTTTTTTATTGCATTTACGACATATTACAATTAATTTATTGCAGGTTTTATTGGCACAATTTTCATAATTGCTGGTTTTATTATTGCAGTGCACGCAATTAGCAATATCCTTGGCCTTGTCGCTGAATTTAGTGCCCATGCGCTTATCAAATAAATAAAGTGAACCCTCCCAAAGACCATCGTCTTTGTACTGCTCACCGTATTTGACTATTCCGCCATCCATCTGATAAACGTCTTTAAATCCATTTTCTTTCATTAGTACGGTCAATACTTCACAGCGAATCCCACCAGTGCAGTAAGTAACCACCGGCTTGTCTTTAATTTTGTCCAATTTTGGATCTTTCAAGGCTTTTGCAAAATCTCGAGTGTGTTCGACTTCTGGTACTACGGCATTTTTAAATTTACCAACTTCAGCCTCATAGGCATTACGGCCATCGAAAAATATAACTTCATCACCTTTTTTGTTTAAGAGTTCATGAACCTGCTTGGGTTTTAGATATTTACCGCCACCTACTACACCTTTAGTGTCAACTTTTAGTTTGTGCTTCTGCCCGAAAGTAACGAGTTCACTGCGAATTTTTATAGATAGTCTTGGAAAATCATCACGGTTACCATCGCTCCATTTGAATGCAGTGCCCTTAAAAGGTTCATACGATTTCAATTCTTTAACATAGATTTTTAGGTCTTTGATGTTACCGCCAAGTGTGGCATTGATGCCATGATCGGCAATAATAATGCGGCCCTTAAGATTCAAACGCTCACAAAGCTGGCGCTGCCACAATAAAACGGCGCTAGGGTCTTTAAGAGGCGTGAACTTATAAAACAAGATTATTTTTTGCATAGTAATATTATACCTGTCTAGAATCTCTTAACCATAAATACTATGAATAGAACTATCACAGTAGTTATGCCAGCTACAAAAATTGCATCTAAAACTCTTTTTCGATTGAATTCAGCCTCGGTTTTTGATTCCACGAACTGACCTTCTCCGAAATTCGAAGTTTCGTCTATGATTTCGTCCCTCAGCATTGGCCTAATGTCTTCCCCGCTCAGATATTTATTTACTAGTCGGCGCAAACCTTTTTCGTTTATTAATCTGGTTTCATAAATCTTCATTAATGTACTGCCATTAACTTCTATGTTTGCTGCCATCTGCATCAAATCTTCACGAACTAATTTGTTGGCATCAATGCTAGATTTTTTGGGATTATCTTTTTTTGATTCGGCCAGAACTATAGCCTTACCAATGCGCTTAGTGCGTCTTGTTTTAGATTTTTTGGAAGCCTCAACAGCAGATTTAGTGCTATTTAGTAAATCTTTATCATTAATTTCGATATTGTCGAGTTGAGTTTTGGATTTTTGATTATTATCCATGCTATTTCATAGCCACCAGTATTGGCCTTAGTCTTTTTTATCAGCCTCTTCGGTCTTAACTTCGGCTTTTTCTGCACCTTCTTCAGCCTCTTCGCCCTCGGCTGGCTCAGACTCTGCTTCTGCATCTCCACCTGCGGCATCGTTAGCTGCAGCCAGCGCACTTGGCTCATAAACTGTTGCTATTGAGTGTTCAGCTTCTATCATTACTTCTACGCCTTCTGGGATGATCAAATCTGATACCGTGGCATGGTCACCTATTTTTTCAAGTTTTTCGGCGTCATACTCTACAAAATCTGGTAACTTGGAGGCTACGGCTTTAACCAAAACAGTGTCGAGTTGACTGAGAACAATATAGCCACTCTTTTCGGCTGGACTAACGTCGTTGCCTTCATTGTATTTTGCATGAATTGGAATTTCAGCTTCAACTGCTTGATCTTTGTCCACAGCATTGAAAACTAGATGAGTAAGTGTATGTTTTTTAGGGTCAAAATCCGCAACTTTTATTAAAGCGGTGAATTTTTTATCACCAGCCTTGATGTCTACTGGGTGGTGTTTACCAGCTTTCTGCCAAATTTTGAATAATTCAACATAACTACCCTGCACCAATACTGACTCTTTGCCGTGGTCATGAATAACGGCTGGTAGAGTACCGTCCTTGCGAAGATGTTTTACGGCTTTTCCGGTAACCGAGCGTGGTTCTAAGGCTATGCTAATACTGTCTTGACTCATCTAATTTTATACTCCTAATTGATTCTTAGGTATTATTATAACAGATTACAAACCAAATTAACAGACGCTTTTGACTAGACCTTAATGAATATTAAAGTTAAGCTTAATTAAGCATGTTTGACGTAAACTCAATAATCCAAGCCGGCGGACTACTACTAATTGCGATTATTATCTTCGCCGAAAGTGGAATGTTTGTAGGCTTTTTCTTCCCAGGAGATACACTTTTGCTTGCTGGAGGAGTATTTGCAGCTCAAGGCAAATTAAACCTGGCAACTCTAATCCTAGTGGTAGCAGTATCTGCAATTGCCGGAGATAATGTTGGTTATCACATCGGTAAACGCTACGGCAGGCGACTGTTCAAGAAAAAAGACGGGATTGTTTTCAGGCAAGAATACGTCCAACGCGCTGAACAATTTTATGAAAAGCACGGCGACAAAACAATGTTGTTTGCGCATTTCGTGCCGATTGTAAGAACCTTTGCACCGCCTGTAGCTGGTGTAGCAAAAATGAATTATAAAAAATATGTAGTTTATGATGGCATTGGAATAATAGCTTGGGCAGTCATAGTTACTATGATTGGCTATTTCTTTGGTACGAAGATTCCAAATATTGATCATTACATCATGCTTGCTGTGGGCGGCGTGATGGTAATCACTCTTGGCCCAACTTTTTATCATTTAATCAAAGCTCTACTCGAAAATCGTAGCAAGAAACAAAAAGACGATTAGTTTAGAGAATATTCTTTAAAAATTGACCAGTGTAGCTTTTAGCAACTTTGGTAATTTGTTCTGGTGTGCCTTTGGCAACCACTTCACCACCACCATTGCCACCTTCTGGACCCATATCAATGACCCAGTCAGCATTTTTAACGACATCTAGGTTGTGCTCAATAACTATCATGCTATTACCTGCGTCAACTAGTGCATGTAGCATATGCAGTAGTTTATCAACATCCGCCATATGAAGACCGGTAGTTGGCTCGTCTAGTATATATAGTGTTCTGCCAGTAGGACGCCTGGATAGTTCGCTACTCAACTTAATTCTTTGGGCTTCGCCGCCACTAAGCGTAGTTGCTGATTGACCGAGTGATATATAACCAATACCTACATCTACTAGAGTTTGAAGCTTGCGAGCGATTGCTGGAATATTGGCAAAAAATTCAAGAGCTTGGTCACATGTCATGTCTAGTATGTCGCTGATGGTTTTACCTTTGTAATGGATCTCTAAGGCTTCGCGGTTGTAGCGCTTGCCCTTACAGATTTCGCAAGGAACGTAAACATCTGGCAAGAAGTGCATTTCTATCTTGATAATTCCATCGCCTCGACAATTTTCACATCTACCGCCTTTTACATTGAAACTAAATCTGCCAGCTGAATATCCACGCAGTTTTGCTTCTGGCAAACTTGCAAATAGTTCTCGAATTGGCGTGAATAGTCCGGTATATGTAGCGGGGTTAGACCTTGGAGTACGACCAATTGGAGACTGGTCGATAATTATGGCTTTATCAAGTTCTTTAATGCCCTCAATATCGTCATGCTTGCCCGGTACAGTACTAGCGCGGTGTAGTCTGGCTTGTAGCTCTTTAGCTACAATGTCATTAATTAAACTTGATTTTCCAGAACCACTAACGCCACTAACAACCACGAGTTTGCCCAAAGGAATATCTACACTAATATTTTTTAAGTTGTGTTCACGAGCACCTCTTACAGACAATGCCTTGCCATTACCCTTGCGACGTTTTTTAGGTACAGCAATTTTTTTAGTTCCTTTTAAGTATTGAGCGGTGACGCTATCTTTGGCTTTCATAACTTCAGCTGGAGTGCCTGCCGCTACAACCTTGCCTCCATGCACGCCTGCTCCTGGACCGATGTCTAGAAGGTAATCGGCGGTTTTAATGGTTTCTTCGTCATGCTCAACAACTATCACGGTATTACCGAGTTCACGTAGGTGTTTGAGGGTATTAATTAATCGCTCATTATCTCTTTGATGCAAACCGATACTTGGCTCGTCTAAAACATATAGAACGCCCATCAGGCCTGAACCAATTTGTGTAGCCAAACGGATTCTTTGGGCTTCACCACCACTCAAAGTTGCTGCACTACGAAGTAAGTTAAGGTAATTTAAGCCTACATCTTGAAGGAACTGCAAACGAGCACCAATTTCTTTCAGGATCATGTCGGCAATTTTTGTTTCTTTAGCGTCTAATTTTAGTGACTTAAACCATTTCAGGGCGTCATCAATGGAAAGTAAACATACATCCATAATTGACTCTTTGCCAACAGTTATAGCCAACACTTCGGGTTTCAGCCTTAAACCATGACAGGCATGACAGGGCTTTTCTTGCATAAATCTTTCTATGTCTCGCCTTATAAATTCACTATCTGTTTCTTTGTGGCGGCGTTCTAGGTTATTTACTACGCCTTCATAAGTAGTGTCAAAACTACGTCCGTTACCTAAAAGAACGTTATAGGTTTCTTTGCCCGTTCCATACATCACTACTTCCATCTGCTCTGGTGTTAACTGACCGGTTGGTACGTGCAAAGAGAAATTGTATTTCTCAGCTACAGCTTGTAATTTTTTCATGTACCAATTGTCGACATTGATGCGGTTGTATGGGCGAATGGCGCCTTCAGCTATAGTTAGATTACCATTTGGAATGACTAGATCTGGATCAACTTCTAAGCGGCTACCTAGGCCAGTGCAAATTGGGCATGCACCATGAGGGC
>RGVC01000022.1 GCA_010027485.1 bacterium
TGTAAATTACCAAGTTGCCATCATTTTGCATTACCGCATATGCACCTGGGTTATTGTATGTCATGGAACTCCAGAGAGCAGATCCGTCAGCAGCATAAAGTACCAAGTTGCCATCATATTGCATATCAAGCTTGTATCTAAAATCAGGCGAAACTAGATAGTCGCCAGACTGCATAGTCTTTGGCGAAGAGGCAATAGCGCCCAGGCTATTATTTTCAGAATAATTAACTTTATAAGTTGAGCTGTAGTTAACGGTGCTCGCATTAAATATCTTTATGTTACCGTCTTTTTCCAGAGATAATTTATTGGCTCCCAATCCTGGAGTGTTTGTTGTCCAGGCGACACTACCATCAGCTTTGTAAATTACAAAGTTGCCATCATTTTGGAAAATAGCATAACTTCCATAGTTACCGGGTGTATTAGACGACCACACAGGACGATTTCTGCCTGTATACGTCACTAGATTGCCATCATATTGCATGACAGTAAGGAATTTGCCATCTGAAGAGACAAGATAGTCGCCTGCGTGAATTGTGGTATTATTTGTTACTTGATTTGAGCCAAGGCTATTGCTTAGTGGATTGTCTGCAGTAGGGTCGCCAAACCATGCAGTGAATCTTGATCTAAAAAGTTTATCTGCGGTGTATGATCTTGCATAGAAAGGCGTGTAATTAAGCATGCTGGCGGTGGCACCGTTAGTAATATACATAGTGTTGCCATCATTATCCGTATAAGAACCGTCATAGTAGGTTGATGAACCACCAGAAACTCTCTGCCTAAATCCGGCGGTCATGGCCCCAGAATATGAGATGTATTCGTCTCCAGAATCGTAGCCACTATAGCCAGTTAATTGACCATATGCCCTTGCTTGCGCAAATCTGAAAACCCAGGCAGCACCACTTATTTGTTTGCTGAAACCGTTGAAACTTTTTTTACAAAACCCAGGACAAGCGTAACCCGTAGCTACAGCTACGCAGCCTCCAGTTGGAGTATTCTGGCAAGCAAATGAACAATCAGTGTAGGAAGTGCCAGAACCGCACGTAACAGCATTGCCGTTATAAGTTGCTGGCGCTGATGCTGGATTATTATAATCACAATTTCCGTTTCGACTTATTAAGCCTTGCTCTTTTTCAAGAGTTGCAACTATTAGCTGTGGGTTTAAATTATATCGAGCCGCAATGTTATAAATAGCCGATCCACCATTCACATTACCACCGTATTGATAAGCCCCAGCGGAGTAACCAAGTGGATTGGGGGTCACGAAACTTCCACCCAGGCAATTACCACTAAAACTGTTCAGAAAAGTTTGAACTTGAGCTGCCGACATAGATCCAGTATTGTTCATTACTCTGTCGCTTATAATATTAACGCTACCGTAGTTTGCTGCACTGGCAAGGGGCGTAATAGAACTGCTGAAAATAGCCAAAACTGAAACCGTATATAATATTATTTTTCTTAACACTACTTTATCTCCAGCTCTATTTGGTCAGTTGTGCTCAGGGTTTTGTTGCCATTGTTTGCCACGGCTGTAACTTGCCAATTGCCAGTCGTTAAACCTGCTTCTTTAATCTTCCATTGCCAAAAAACAGAGCCATTGTTATCGGTAGTTCTTTCGGGAAGTGTTTTTTCAACGTCGGCTCGAGTAAACTTTATGTAACACTTTGCGCCAGGCGTAGTAATACATTGTGATTGCATGTTTAAATCTGATCCATTTTGTCCGGGTTTATGATTGCTGACCAAAGTACCATAGGGCTTTGTTAGTTCGCTGCTTGAGGAAGTGGCGTTGTTTGAGCTGGATTTTTCAGAAGTATTCTGTATATCACTAGTTTTACTTTTATTTTTTTTGATATTTGTGTCACTAGTTTTAATTGGTCCAGACACAGCCTTGGGGTGAAAAATATATCTATCAATGACATAAAAACTGCCAGCAATAAACGCAAAAATTAAAACGATAATTAATATCTTTTTGTTCTTATGGTTATTGTTTTTAAGTAGTTTCATATACTTATTATTATAACAAATTTAGTCTAGTAGCCACGAAGTTGCTTAAAAATAAACAGGTATTGTATATAATAGTAGAAATGAAAGTAGTAATAATAGCTGGGGGGTCTGGTACTAGGCTGTGGCCGATTTCCACCCCCGAATACCCAAAACATTTATTAAAAGTAAACGGCGATAGCTTGTCGCTCATGCAGCGCACTTATGAGAGGGCAAAGCAACTTACAGATAAGATTTACGTTGTAACTGACTCTAGCCACATTCATCATGTGAAAGATCAGTTGCCAGAACTCACTGAAGACTCCTTTATTGTGGAGCCAGCAAGGCGTGGTACCGCGAGCTGTATTTTGGCAACACTTGCTAAGATTGAAAAAGATTCTGATAGCGATGAGCCAATTGCTTTTTTGGCAGCCGACCATTACATAAGAGACGTACAAGGCTTTGCCCATAGTTTTAGAATTGCCGGCAATACTTCGAAAAGCACCGGAAGAATAGTTTTGGTAGGAATTGAGCCTGACTATCCAGCAACAGGTTTTGGCTATATTCAAAAGGGCGATTTACTAAGCGAAGAAAATTATATTTTCAATGTACATTCATTCAAGGAAAAGCCTGATTACAATACGGCGCTAGAGTATCTAAGAAGTGCAAATTATCTTTGGAATTCAGGTTACTTTGTGGGCTCGGTAAATACCTTTAAAAATGCCATGCAAAACGATGCACCAGATCTTTACAGTAATTATGAACGATTATTTAATGCCAGTGCCGAGGCATATAAAGATACCTACTTATCTCTAGAGAATATTTCTATAGATTATGCTTTAATTGAAAAGGTGAAAGACCTGCTGGTTGTACCGGCCTCTTTTGACTGGATGGACCTTGGATCTTTTTCCGATCTTCACAAGGCCTCAACCAAAGACCATGCCGGCAATAATACTGAAGGATTAGTGGAGACCGAAGAAGTGTCCAATACCATGATTCAAAACCTAGAAGATAAGCCATTGGCTGTTATAGGACTAGATAACGTTATAGTAATAAATTCGCCAAATGGTATTTTGGTTGCTCGGAAAGACCTAGCTCAAAAAGTCGGGGACATCAGTAAGAGATTTAAAAAAAAGGAAGATGAATGAAAAAACTTATTGCATTTGATTTAGACGGAACCTTAGCAGAGAGTAAATCTGCACTACCAGACAGAATGTCTGAATTGCTTAATGAGTTGCTAGATAATTTTCAGGTTTGCGTAATTTCTGGTGGTAAGTTTGGTCAATTCGAAAAACAACTTTTGGGCAACCTAAAGACTTCTCCAGCAAACATGGAGAAGCTTCATCTGATGCCTACTTGCGGCACACGTTACTTTACCTATGACATTAATGCCACAAAATGGCACCAAATATATGCAGAAGATTTTACCGAAGCCGATAAGAAGAAGATAGTTGAAGCTTTACGCGAAGGCGTAAAAGAATGTGGTTTCGACAAAGACAAGACTTGGGGCGAGCAGATTGAAGATCGTGGTAGCCAGATTACTTTTTCAGCATTAGGCCAAGAAGCGCCAGTCAAAGAAAAAGAAGAGTGGGATCCAGATAATGCTAAAAAAGCCAAGATACGTGACATAGTCGCACATAAAATTCCTGAATTTGAGGTTAGATCAGGTGGCTCAACTTCTGTTGATATTACCAAGCTAGGAATCGACAAAGCTTATGGGATGGAAAAACTAATGCAGATACTAGAGATCAGCAAGGAAGATATTTTGTTCTTCGGCGATCGACTTACAGAAGGTGGCAATGACTACCCTGTAAAAGCTATGGGCATAGACACTATCGAAGTGTCTAACTGGAAAGATACAGCACTAGCCCTACAAGCAATATTGCACACTATTTAGTTTTTTTGGCGATAAATTCTTTGATGTTTTTGGAGAAAGAAGCGACTGAGAATTTTTGGGCGGATTTTGCTACGGCTTCGTAGTTGAAGGATTTACTCATGACTTGCTCTAGCGCTGCCTGCAGGCTTTCAGGAGTTTGTTCGCTGAAATATACGCCGTTGGTTGGTGGATTTAGGTAGTCTAGTGAGCCACCGGCTTTGTAGGCTATGACTGGTGTGCCAGACGCTAAGGCTTCTACGGCTACGATTCCGAAATCGTCCATGTTGGGCATTATGAATCCTAGGGCTGATTGGAAGTGTCCGGCCATGTCGTTGTCGTTGACGTTGGACAGGAAGGTTACACTGCGGCCAGCGAGCTTTTCTAAGCGTTTGTGGTCGGGTCCGTCGCCAATTACTACTAATGGCACCTTTAATTCGTTGCAAGCATCTATGGCTAGGTCGAAGCGCTTGTAGGGGGTTTGTCGGCCGGCTACCACGAAGCCATGACGCAAGTCTTGTTTGGCAGGTAGTTTGAAACGATCTGTTTCGACTGGCGGGAATATAACTGTGGATTCGCGGCCATAAAATTTTTGGATCATTTTTTGGGTGTGAGTAGAGTTAGCTATTAAGAAGTTTGGTTTTTGAGCGGCGCGGTGATCCCAGCTTCTGAGTGGTCCGACCAAAATTCTGAGGCCTATTTTGGCGAGCCAGTTTAAGCCTCGCGGGAAACCAGGGTTTTTGAGATATTCATCGTAGCGCACCCAGTAGTAATGGGTGGGGGAGTGACAGTAGCAAATGTGGGTGGTGTTTGGGCCGGTGTGTACGCCCTTGGCTTCGGCGCCACTGCAGGAAAGCACCAAATCGTAGTCACTTAAATCTAATCTACTAAACGATATTGCTCTTAAAACTGGCAAGAATTTTTTAAGGCTTTTTGGAATTTTTTGGAGCCAGGTGGTGCGCACCTCGGCGTCTTTAAACCAGTCAATTTTATTTGGGTCGTACTGTGAAGTGTAGATTGGAGCATCGGGGTATAGTTTGTGTATTTCGTAGACTACGCGCTCAGCGCCGCCGTAGCCAGTCAGCCAATCACAAACTATCGCAACCTTTAATTTTTCAGCCACTAAACCGCGCCTTTATGAAATACTACAATCCAAACTGTTTTTATAAGAATCACAATATCGTTCCAGAAACTCCAATTTTGTACATAGTAAAGGTCTAGCTTTCGGCGCTCATCAAAACTTATGTCGCGTCGGCCCGATACCTGAGCTAGACCAGTCATGCCAGATTTTACACTTAAAATAGCATGGCGCTTTTTATAAACCGCTAGCTCTTCTGGAATTAAGGCACGAGGACCTACTAGGCTGATATCGCCTCGAACTACGTTGAATAGTTGTGGCAGTTCGTCTAGGCTGGTGCGGCGCATGAATCGTCCCATGGCTGTTAGGCGAGGGTCTTCTGGCAGTTGGTCACCGTTGTCGCGGTATTTTTTTATAAGTTCTGGTTTACCCATTTCAGTGAAAGCTTCTTCGGGGCTGAGGCCGGAATATTTAAGATTATGCGAGCGAAACTTAAAGACTGTGAATTTATGATTGAAACGAGTCAGGCGAGTTTGGCGGAAAAATACTGGGCCTTTGGAAGTGAGACTAACAAGCAGAGCTAGTATCAAAATAATTGGGGAAGCAAGAATTAATAATAATCCCCCGAGCAATATATCTGTTAGGCGTTTTATGACTCGGCCCCAGCCTATCAAAGCAGTTTGGTGAACGGCTATCACTGGCACGGATTGGAATAAATCTACTTCTATGTTGCCCACAAATAGCTCGCCGTTTCCTGGCACGAAGCGATAAGCAATGTGGTTTTCTTGGGCGTAGGTTAGAATTTCATCGTTTTGATCATAGTCGGCAAAAAGCTCTGCCTGAATAATGGTGTTTAATTTTTTGCTAGATAAGCTTTGCTTGGCAGTTTTAAAATCGCTATATACTTTGCAACCAAGTTTTAAGTACTTATCTTTGTTGCCGCCAACTATGCCAATTACATTGT
The DNA here is from genome assembly GCA_010027485.1 of bacterium. Lineage (GTDB taxonomy): Bacteria > Patescibacteriota > Saccharimonadia > Saccharimonadales > UBA4665 > RGVC01. The sequence goes on from RGVC01000022.1 coordinate 5,893, forward strand.
AGCCAGTTACGGTAGTGTTAGACAGTCTGGTGGCGAGTTCGCTAGTGATGGGCGTATTGCCAACAATCAAAACGTTATTGATGCCAATGTTGAATCTAAATAATTCTCGCCTAATGCCTCTAGCGATAGTCCTAAATAGAAAGACTAGTACTAAAGCTAATCCAAATGCGTATAGCGTAACTAAACGGGCAGGAAATATGGCGGTGTTAGTAATGTAGCTGTAGCTAATTACAAAAAGTATGCCTACAAAAGTGCCAACAGCCAGGCGGCCGATTTCACTAAAGCGATTATCATATACCTTGGCGTTATAGAGTCCAAGTAGAGCAAAAATTAAAATCCAAAAGGGCAAGAGGCTGACTAAGATTGATATGTAGTTACGAGAAGCCACTTCGGCGCTAATTGGAACGGTGCTTAAACTTACTCTTAGTACATAAGCAATGGTAAAAGCTAGGGTGATTGCTAGGGCATCACCGATGACAAGGCAGACATTGTAGGCAAGCGAGGAATTATTTTTCATATTTAATTAAATGCTTTCGCGATATACTAAATTATATCACTTATGAAGAAATCAACGCTTAAGTACTCTACTCTGCAGTGGACCGCATCACTAATAATGATAATTATTATGGTCATGCCGTTTCACGCTCTTTTGACTGTTTGGCTGTCAAGCTTAGTCGGCCACTACACGGCTCTTCGGCTTTGGAAAGAGCTATTACTAATAGTAGCTGGTAGCGGAGCAATATTCCTGCTGCTAACAGATCAAAAAATTCGACAAAACACTTTATCTAGGCGCATTGTTTGGCTAATTTTGGCATATATAGCATTAAATATCGTTTGGGGTATTATAGGCTTTTTTGGTGGTGATTTATCGGCCAAAGCTCTAGGCTATGGACTAATAGTTAACACTAGGTTTTTGATATTTTTCTTGATTGCTTGGGCAGTGGCACTGCGCACCGATAGGCTCAGAAACAATTGGCAAAAAATGGTGCTATGGCCAGCTGTAATTGTGGTGGTTTTTGGAATTTTACAGTTTAGTGTTTTGCCAAATGATTTTTTGAAGCATTTTGGCTACAGCGTGAGTACTATTGAGCCTTTTGAAACAATTAACAGCAATAGCAACTACATCCGAATTTCTTCAACGCTTCGCGGTGCCAATCCACTTGGGGCCTACTTGATTATCCCTATTACATTTTTAGCCATGCTAATAATGCGCGGTAAGCGCACTTGGCAAAATGTGACACTACTTATTGGGGCCTTGATGGCCCTAGCCTTTACGTTTTCTAGAAGTGCCTGGATTGGTACGGCCTTGGCGCTCAGCACTTTAGGGGTTATGAACCTAGAAGGGCGCAATATTGCAAAATCTAATCTGTTGCTACTGTCTCTCCTGCTTGCATTAATTGCTGGATCGGCCTATGCATTGCGTTCTAATTCACATTTTCAAAACGTAGTATTTCACACCGAAGACCGCTCGGTCGTTAAGGTTAGTTCAAATCAAAATCACTGGTCAGCTACCAAAAACGGCGTGATTGATGTAGCTAAACATCCACTGGGTTTTGGTCCTGGTTCGGCTGGACCGGCCAGCTCATATAATAACGGCAAAGGACGCATAGCAGAGAATTATTTCGTGCAGGTAGGTCAAGAACTAGGCTGGATTGGATTAGTGTTTTTCACAGTTATTAATATTGGCGTAGGATATTTACTGTGGCTAAAACGAGCCGATCCATTAGCCCTAGGGCTGTTCGCTAGTTTTATAGGCATAACCGCCGTAAATATGCTAATGCACGCTTGGGCTGATGATACTTTGGCATATGTGTGGTGGGGTTTGGCTGGAATTGCCATGGCCCCAATTCACGTAAAAGTGAAGAAAAAACGTTCCTGATTATGCTTTAATATAAATATGAACGAAAAACAAACAAAAACTTTGCGACCAACCAAGAAACAAAAGGAACTGCTGGGCTTTATAGACAGCTTTATTGCTGAACACGGCTACAGCCCCAGCTACCGCGAAATTATGACAGGACTTAATTACACTTCTGTTGCGACAGTAGCTCTTCATGTAAATAACCTGATAAAACGCGGACATTTAATAAAACGCGAAAACTCTGCCAGGTCACTTGAAGTTGTGGAGCCTAGTTCCGAAAATACAGTCAAGACAAATCAGATTAAAGCTGGTGAAGAAAAATGGTTAGTTGAAAAAGTTGAGCACGCCTTTAGTCAAATTGAAGTTTTAGGTGGCGAGATAAAAGAAGCCAGCATTGATCATTTGTATGTTCTGCTCGGCGCTCTTAAGGTTCTTGGACTAGAAGCTGCCGCGCAGAGTTTTATGCCAAGACTAAGTGCCATTAAAGAACGTCAAAACAGTTAAAGAAATGTATCGAGCTGGAACAAGGCCTAAAAACAAGAAAAGACGCCGAAGAATTTGGCTGATTATAATACTGTTATTGCTTATAATTTCATGTTTTAGTTACGGGGCATTTAAAAAAGCATCTACGCCTAAAAGCGAAATTAAACAGGCTCAAGCAACTTATAAAAAAATTGATTACTCAAAAAAAACCCAAATTTTTTCTAATGAAATTTTTGAGATTGAATTGCCTGCAACTTGGCATACACTAAATCAATCCAGCGGGTCTTATAAGACTTATTCCTACCAATCAAATAGTGGTTCTGACGGACAAATTATTCAGATTTTCGTAGATACTATTCCAGTCAATTTTGCAGTTAACAAAGCCTTGATAATTAAGTCTCAGGGCGACAAGGTGAGTGTTGAAAGTCCTATTTCAGACAATTGTACTGCCTACACCAAAAACTCTGCCAACGTTGGTCAGTACGGTGCTGCAGCTCGCTGGCAAGGAGTAGATTTCTTATGTGACATGGCTAATACAAGCCGTAATGTAATTGGCACAAGCTCTGTAGATGGAATCAACACAGTTGTGCTTAAAAGTCCATCTACGGGTCGTCAAAGCAAACTGTTTTTTACAGATACCGCCAATGGCATCAACCCGGATTACAATACTTTCGTTAGTGCTGTAAATAGTTTCAGGATGAAGTAAATAATACTATATATAGCGTACCGAAAAGCTGATAGACTACTAAATACATTAACAAACAAATGCTGGAATCCCGCGTAAATCGGGAACTGTGCCGCAACGGTTTACCTGACAATCAGATCAGGAGAGTCCGATACAGCAAGAAATAAAGTCTCTCGAGCAAGAGCAAAAACCAATGTATGTTTGTACCCTTGCTCTTTGTTTTAGACTAGGGTATTTTTTATGGCCGAAGCAGCCCCAACACTCAATTACGAACAAGATTATAGTCATCAAGTTGACGCACCTCTTAACTTTGCTCCTACTGTTGCCGTGCCAGAGATGCAAGAAGATATTTTTACCAGGCAAAGAGCCGAACACTTTATTCAGAAATTTACCAATCAAGCTATGCATGAGTGTGTCAGCCTAGAAATAGATGATGGGCATGAAAATAAACACAGCCGCTTTAGTAATTTAATGGAAGCTATTCATTCTGCCAAAGAGGGAAATAAAGAAGCCCGAAAAATGATTGCTGAAAATGTCAGAACTGACGTAGTGGAGCGCACTATAAAGACCGGGCATTTAACCAAAGTAAATCTAGAAACAAATAGCCACGGACAGCTAATTCAATTTGGTCAAACAATGGAGTCAGTTTACGCCAATGCCCTAATGAACACTCCCGGTAATAGTAAAATGCTGCCTCGTTCTCAGGCTGAGGCCAGAAACGGTTTTCGAATTGAAAACTTACATCGCCAAGGTTTACTTGAGGATTATAATTTTGTGGTTTTCTCGATGGCCGCCGATGACATGAGTCAGGCTGAAATGAAAAAGGCCGGCTTTTTTACGGAAACTATGTCGATGGCAATTCAGGTAACCTCAGCCGACGCCTCAAAGCTAAGTACAGAAACAGCTTTCGTAAGCGGTAAAAACTCTGGGCAGCATCCCAGACACGATAAGCAGGCTATGTCTAAAGTCGGGCAGTCGTTGGGCGTAGATTATCAGAATAAATCGGCTGCAGAAGTAATCAATACACCGGTATTAGTGCATAAAAGCCTAATGCCAAATGGCGTCATTGATATGGTCAAGCTTTATGATGAATCAGCTGGCGGGACATTTTTTGGTGAACATAAAACCCGCGAAAACTATATTAAATATGCCGCTGATTGCAAAACCCGCGAACTGGGAT
>RGVC01000023.1 GCA_010027485.1 bacterium
GAGGAGTGCAAATTAGTCAATATTGTGTCTGTAGCTCTTGCGACAAAACTTCCACCATATCCCGATGAAGATGTAGATCCTCCACTAATGTTTATATTTTTTATCGTAGCTCCGTCGGTTTGAGAAAATAAGCCAAAGGAATCAATGACTAAATTTTTTATCGTATGATTTTGGCCGTCTAACGTACCGCTAAATGCAGCAGATGCGGCCAAATGAGCAAAGTTGTAGCCAGTACAATCTATGTTTGATACAAGAATATAGTATCCTGATAAATTATTATTGATTTCCTGCAACTGAGCACAGCTTGAAATTCTATATGGGTTCACTTGAGTACCAAGACCATATCCTGAATATGCGAATACCTTTAATGGTGCCAGCACATAAAAAAGCATCATCGTTATAGAAAGTACTGAAAATATTTTTTTACCGATAATCACAAATGCCCTCAGTTATTGGTTATGATTATAAGCAGTAGAACAATTAAGGTCAATCATCTTTATGCGATAAACAGTGATTTAGAGTTTCTTAACTCTCTAGGAATCCGCCGGATTGGTGAGCCCAGAGCTTGGCGTAGATGCCGTTTTTGCGTAGTAGCTCATTGTGTGAACCTTCTTCGGCAATTTGGCCTTTATCGAGTACGATTATGCGGTCCATTTTTTGAATGGTGCTTAGCCTGTGGGCAATGATAATAGTGGTACATTTTTCCATTAGCTTCCAAAGGGCGTCTTGAATTAGCACTTCGCTTTCACTGTCGAGTGCTGAAGTGGCTTCGTCTAGGACTAAGATTGGGGCATTTTTAAGCATGGCTCGGGCAATAGTAACTCTCTGCCTTTGCCCACCGGAAAGTTTGACGCCTCGTTCACCAACCAATGTATCGTAGCCTTGTGGCAATGATTTCACAAATTCGTGAGCATGAGCCATTTTAGCGACACCTTCAATTGCTTGATCATCGGAGTCTAGTTGTCCGTAGCCAATATTTTCTTTGATAGATCGGTGAAAAAGGAGTGGCTCCTGAGGAACATATGAAATATGATCTCTTAAATCAACCTGCTTTAGATGAGCAATGTTTTGGCCATCAATCATTATTTCTCCTGAATTAACATCATTGAAGCGCATGAGCAAACTAGTAAGTGTAGTTTTACCACCACCACTTGGACCTACTAGGCCAATTTTTTCACCTTGTTTTATGCGAAGATTAAGGTTTTCAAATAGTGTTTTTGAAGCTCCACTGTGCTTAAAACTAACATTTTTAAACTCAATACTACCTCTACGGATCGCTGGTTCTACCGGCTCTTTGGGGTCTTGTATCTCGTTTTCAAGTTGGAGAATCTCAGTCATTTGCGAGGCATCTCCAAGCGATCGATTGATGTTTCTTATTACTCTTGTAAACTCCCACAATCTGTCTACTAACGAAGTTGCATAGGCAAGAACAAGATAAAGTACTCCGGCGTCGGCATTAAATTTAACAATTGCAATTATGCCAAAGGCAAAGGCAATGAACCTTAGGCCGTTGGTCATGGTGTGGCTTAAGCTATCATTTTTTAGTGCCATCATAGCCAAGTTGTTGTAAGCTTTGTAAGCATTTCTTGCAACTCCAGTGAATCTCTTCAGTTCATGCTTTTCTCGGCCAAAAGCTCTGATGTTTCCAGCATTTGTTACGGCATCGGCCAGCGCCGCAGTTCGGGCTGTTTCTTTTTCAGCCTCTATTCTGTTTAATGGAAATTGAATTTTAATACGCCAAGTCATTATTGCTACGTATACAGCAATAACTAAAAGCAAAATTATGGCAAATTTGTAAGAAACCACAATTAATATCACTAACGCTGCTATAAAAGCGGTAATGCCAGGGATTATGCTCCAGACTAATTCGTCGATCAATCTTTCAATAGCGCCGACGTACTTATTGGTTTGTGACACTAAAGCACCGCCAAAATTATCGGCATGAAATTTAACACCTTGAAGTTGTAGGTGGTTAAATATTTTTATTATTTGGTTTAGTTGCAATTTTATTTCTAGCTTCCAAACTACAAAGCCCTGAATACGCCAAACTATCAATCCGACTATCATTAAAATCAAAAAAGAAATGACATATGGCATAAAATTGAAATCTTTAAGACTGGCGCCCGTGGTATAGGCGATTTGAAGTTTACTAAAAGCTTTTGAAACTACTAGCGGAGCAAAAATATCTTGAGCCAAAACTGCAATCACCGGAAAAAGAGTTCCAATAAAGAACAGTAAACGATATGGCGTTATGTCTTGCCAGATTTGCTGTAGTGTTTTTTTAGTTGTACTCATAGCCACAGCCTCCTAGCTGCGCTTAAATTTAATAAGTTATTTTTAGTTATTTTATATCTGAATATATATAGTTTTATGTTGAGAGTTAGCACGACCAAAAGGCGGTGTAACCAAACATAGTTTTTGAAATTTTAATCATTTTGTTGCCGCCTCCTGGTTATTTTCATCTGTAATTAGATGAAATTGCTAATGTTACGTGTAATAATATACTAAACTTAAACGAAATGCAAATTTTGAATTATTATTTAAAGAATCTTAGTTATTAAGTATAGTTTAGATATGATGAAGGCGATTATTTTTGATTGTTTTGGAGTGCTGATTACTGACGGATTAGAAGCATTAATGCAACAAAAACAAGTTAATAATTCGGATCGTCAAAAAATTAAGAAACTAACTACTAGTGTTAACAGGGGACTACTGGACATCACAAACTACAGAACAGAAGTAGCTAGCATACTTGGAATATCACTAAATGAATATCTAGATCAATTGTTCGGAAGTGAACATAAAAATATTGAGCTTTTAAAATATATTGATGACTTGAAGAAAGACTATAAAATTGGCATGCTTAGCAATGTAAACAATTCCGATAGTCTTTATAAGAGATTTGAAAAACAAGAGTTAGAATTATTTGATGAGGTGGTTGCTTCTGGTGAAATTGGTTTTGCTAAGCCACAAGCTCAAGCTTTTGAAATTGTAGCCGAAAAGCTTGGCGTAAGATGCGATGAATGTATCATGATAGACGACCGTGAAGACTATTGCATGGGCGCTCGCGCTAGTGGCATGCAAACCATTCTTTACGAATCTTTGGAAAAAACTATGGAAGAAATTAAAGATTATTTATTATAAAATAACTATCTAATGCTTGCGTGTAGGCCTTAAATTTGCGAAAATAGCAATAACATGGGTGAAACAAATCGTCTATCTGAGTATAACTACATTACCCAGGTCCAAAAGGACACTCGCTTGCGCTTGGCTGAATATATCATCGAAGAAACCGGTCTGGAGGTTGAACAAATAGATGTCTACAATCCAGATACAATCCCAGAACATACAGAATGGCTTTACCGAGAAGGAAATAGGATGAATATTTTACCTAATTTGAGTATTGAGCTCGATAGGCACGAAGATACGATTAGGCGACGTATGAATGATTATGAGAAAGACAAGCAAGTCGAAGTACTACGGGAACCTCATGCTGACATCGAAGGTCAATATACGCCAACCAATATAAGATTGCTGAAGCCGGGTATTGGCTATGTCCTAGAAACAGTCACCGAAATGAGGATAAGGGAACAATTACTCAGCGAAAATGCAGTGAGTAGGCTAGAGCAAATGGTCAAAGAATGTGCCGATATGGCAAGTTTATTGGGTATGCAAGATACGGCTTTAATTTTTGATGCCAGGTACGAATACAAAAGCCCATTTGAATTTTCGAAAAATGAGTTCAGAGATGAAATGAAATTCATTCGTTCAAATCACAACCAACTCAAAGCCCAAATAAATATGAACCGAGCTAATCATGTCCGAACAACTTCTTGAAAATTCTAATTTAGAAAATTATAAAATACCACCTATTAGGTACAGACTGTCTGAATTCATAATCGAAGAAACAAGGCTTATCTATGAATTGAATGACATCAAGCCTGGAGATAAGTTGCCTACGGAGTCGGAGTGGTTAAGATCAGAAAATTCAACTGAGTCAATAATTGAATTTGTTAGTTTTGAACTTAAGGAGCATATCGATACAGTTGCCAAAAGAATCTATGATATGCACAACGAAAAATATCTCGACCTGAAAAAACCATCAGAGCATAGGCAGAAGCCAATTACCAATATTCGACTCACCGGCAAAGGCATAAAGTATTACGTAAAAACCACCGAACAAATTCGCCAGGAAGAAGGCTTAATTGATGAAGTTGCAGTTGTCGAGCTAGAATCAATGGTGGCCCGTTGTGCTGAAATTGCTAATAAAATAGGTAACAAAGCACTAGCCGAAGATTTTCGGAAACGCTACGATTTAAAGAGCCCTTTTGAATTAAGCCAAGAAGAATTTGAGATAGAAATGAATACTGTGTCAGCTCAATTAGCGGGCTTAGGAACGATTAGCCTTAAGTAACTAAGTTGTTCTTACCGGTTTTTTGACTAATAAATTTCTGCAATTTAGGCAGTTGAAGTTCTGGTGAAGCTACGTCTTTCATAATAAGTTTTTCACCTAGCTTGGGCATGGTGATATGAATCTCTCCGTAACCAAATTTCGAACCTAAATAATTTTGGTTAAAACTTGCAGAGATTATGGATTCGTATAGGTAGAGTTTCTTTTTGCGTTTTGTGAGCGTGATGCTGGATGAAATAATAATTCCCTCGTCTGTAAGCAGGTATTTCTCGTCACGCCATTTCACGTAGGCTAGTAGTATGCTGATGCATGCCACAAGCATAACGATCAAAAAAGTTAAGATACGGCTACCATCGTAGGCACCCACCACAAAATGTACCATTGTTCCGAAAAGAATGGCAGCTAATAGCCCCACAAAAAATGCAGCTACCAAAATGAAATATGCCTGAATTTTGAATGCGTCTGGATTGCGTTTGAGTTCTACGTGCTGCATTCAGTAATTATAACAAGTTCTGTTGATTGTTTTGGTTTATATATTTTTGAATGTTGAATTTGTTTTTAGCGCCGTTGTAGTTCATGTAGCGAATTTTGCCAAATATTGGTCGTTCAAACCATGGTCTATCGTGCAAACCGCCAATTGACCAAGCAATACCGGTGTAGCCATTTGGATCTCGACCATCGAGCTCGTATTTATCATTTAGATAGATGGCGTATTCCATAGCTTTATCTATGTCAGGAGTCCATTCCAAGATTTTCTTGGCCCAGTACATGCGCATGTAGCCATGCATTTTGCCTCTTTCTGTCATCTGTTTTTGGGCGGCGTTCCACAGATCATCATGAGTTTTGGCCTGTTCTAATTCACCTAGTGAATATAAATATTCTCGTTTGTCATTTTTATGCTCCTCATGACTTATCTTGGCCCAGTCTGGGAAAGCTTTGGTGGTTTTATAGTCGGGGTTATATAAGCAGAAGTTTTCAGATAATTCACGCCTAATAATTAATTCTTCTAGAAAAGATTTTTTGGAATCTTCATTGACGCTAAGCTTGCTGGAATCATAAGCCAAGCGTTGAGGTCCTAGCTGACCAAAATGAATGTACGGGGACAAATTAGATAAGCCATCAAGCGTTGGATCGTTACGTTTTTCGGCGTAGTCATCGTATTTTTCTTGGAAGAATTTTTGCATGCTGGCTTTGGCTTCAGCTTCGCCGGGTTTGCACCAATCAACCGGTTTGACACTTTCATCAATTCCTAATTCTTTTATAGCTTCTACTACATTAACCTCATCATTTTTTTCTGACCACTCCACGCTAGGTGCTTTCAAGTCTGGTAAATCAGTTAGATATTCTTGTAAAAGGTTAGTGATTTTTGGTCTAATCGTGTAGGCGGCAAACTCTTGCTTGTCAGAAGCAATCCAAGCCGGCACAACATTGTGGGCGTCAACTTCAGTCATTTGCGTATCAATATTATCAGCTACTTTTTGGCGTTTGGTACGGGCATTTTTGAGAGGAGAAAAATCTACAATAATAAGCGAGGGCTTAAGCTCGCTTACTAATTTAGGTATTTGTTTATCGCCATCTCCTATAAGCAAGCGAAAACCAATTGAATTATGCTTGAGAGTATCGGCAGTTTCTTCGAGGCTACGAAGCATAAAATCGTATTGGCGCAGGTTGCTAGTCGGGTATTTTTCTAGGCAAAAAGCTACCACCACAGACTGATTTATTTCATTAGCTTTTTCAATGGCATATAAAAGCGCCCAGTTGTCGTGAGCTCGTTGATCTCGGCTAATCCAATAAATTACTGGACCACTTCCTAGAGATTTATTGTTCAGTAATCTGGTTCGGCGGGCATCAACAGACATTATTTTGCTTGTAAGGACTTTAAATCATCAATAATTTGCTGGGCGTGAGTTACAGGGTTAACGCCTAGGTATTCCTTAGCAATTACACCTTTAGGATCAATTATATAGGTATTGCGGTGCGTACCCATCATTTCTCGGCCCATGAATTTCTTGGGCTTCCAAGCGCCTAGCGCCTCGATTAGTTCGTGTTTGGGGTCGCTTAAAAGAGTAAAGTTTAAGTGATGTTTTTCAGCAAATTTTTTATGTGATGCAACACTGTCTTTGCTGACTCCAATTACTGTTGCATTGCCTTCTTTGGCAATCACATCACGCTCGTCACGGAAACTGCAGGCTTCTTTGGTACAACCAGGCGTGTTATCACGGGGGTAAACATATAGCACCACCCACTTGCCTGCGTAATCTGTTAGGCTGTGTTTTTGGCCGTTTTGGTCGGCTAAATCAAACGATGGAGCTGGTTTGTTCTGCATATCCAAATTATACAATAATTCATACTGTTATATGCATTTGTTATTTAACAATAAAAAAGCTTGCGTTTTAATTCTAAAGCTTATAATATTTATATATTAGTGTAATTTAAGATAAAAATATAAAAAATAAATAGGCAAAAAATATGGATGATTTTGTAAATCAACTACTCAAGGATATAAATGTTCCTGACAGCATGGATCCTGAAGTAAAAAAAGAAATGACAGAAGAACTGCGCGATCGAGCCGATCGTTTTGTTATTAGTCGTATGTTAGATGCAATGAGCGACGAGGACTTAGACGCTTTCGATAAACTAAGCGCTGAAAAGCCCGATGATGCTGATGCACTAAGAGAATTTTTAGATGGACATGTTCCTGAGAAAGACCGTGTCATGGCCGCTGCATTATTAGAATTTAGGGCTACATTCTTAGGAGCCAAGGCCTAGCTTAAGGAATTTTCACTGTGTCAGAAGAACCACCAAATTTAAATCAAGAAAACCAAAGCGCAGAACCGACAGATGAGCAATTAAAATACGCTCGCGAAGTTGGTGATGAAACTACTGTCGGAGAAATCAACGCAGAAGGTGGGGCTGGCGCTTATACTATGCCTGGCCATGAAGACGAATTGCCGCCAAATGATTCAGTAGCAACTCCTGAGGACAGCCCAAACGGCAATGAACCTTCTAATGAAACCGAAGCTAGTAATCTTGAAGATGGCCAAGTGGAGCAAGATTCTAAAGAAGATATTGCTCAAAAAGACTTAACTCCCGAAGAAGGGGGTGATCTGCACATCGACCACGAAAAAAAGGCCGACAAAGACTCTGTTCCGGGAGAAATCAGCGAAGAAGAGCCTGTTGAAGACGGCGAAGAACCACCCTTGCCTTTATGGTCATCTAAAGAAGGTGAAGACTTGTTGGCTGGCAGGTTCAGCGAAGTATTTACTAAAAAGTCTAAAGACGGTGACACTCTATATTATGGTTATGACCCACTGCTTCAAAAGAAAATATCTATAAAAGAAGAAATTGCTCACAAAATATTGGGCGATGCACTTGACGACTCAGCTGAAGAAAAAAAGGCCGACGAACCAAGCACGGAAGAATCCCAAGAAACTCCAGAAAATGAATCTGAGCAAGAAACACCTGAAGAAGCTGGGCCAAAACCTGGTGAAAGAATCGAAGTGCTTATTAATGGACAGAAAGTTCCAGCTGTTGTTGGCTCAATATTAGAGGGTGCAACTATTACAGGTAACGTAACAGTTCAGGTTATTTATAAAACAGGTGAAGGCGATGTTAATGTTAAAAGCATTCAAGCTGGCAACGGCGGCCGTGGCGGTGATGGCGGTAGCGGATCAGAAGGTGGCGCTGGCGGAGCTGGAGGCAACGGCGGCCGTGGCGGTGACGTAATTATTTTAAATGGCGATGACCCCGAAGACGATGGCAACGGCGACGAACCGGAGTCTTCTGAAGGCAGAACTCCAGAAGAATCAAGCGAAGGCCAGGCTGGAGAAACAGAAGTCCAGTCACCTGCTCAAGAAACACAAGACGTCTCAAACTCAGAAGCAGAAAGTGCAACCGATGAAGATCTACATGCCGAGGTCGGAGCAGCAATGGGCACAGCTCATCATGGACCTAATGAAAACAATACTGAAGAAGAGGCAGACAATCCTCTTGGCGATAGACCCGCACACGGAGGTTACCCAGGAGAAGTTCAAACAGGCGCAACACCAGAGCAAGCAGAAGCACCTGAAGAAGAGGGTGATTACGAAGATCTAGTTGCAAAAGATTTGGCTTATGCGGGAACTATTCAACACCCACCGCCACCTCTTGAAAAAACCCCTGAGATGGATGAGACGGGTAGTTCAATAGATAAAAATGGCAAAACTATTGAAATGGATTCGCCAGAGCGCATGGTGGTAGCCGAAACTAGCTCGACCACTCGAGGCCTAGCTTCCGAAGAAGGAGCTAGACAAGCTTCAGAAATAACCTCACGCAAAGGTCTGAAAGGTTTTTGGGATCGCATTAAACACAACTTTACCCGAGAGGGTCGCAGAATGCGCACAGAAATGGAATTTAGAGCTAGCGGTAGAGTAGGGCTAAGTCCTGAAGAAGAAGAAAATGTCCGTAAATCGGCAGTTGAAAGAGCAAGACTTGCTCAAGAAGGTGTCTTGGATCTAGAGGCAGAGCATCACGTAGAAATCTCTAAGTACCAAGGCGGAAAAGAGTTTTTAGATGGTATCCAGCAATTAGTTCTTGATGCTAATCCAATGTCTCAGCAAGAACTACAGGCACAGGTTGATCGTTTAACGGCTGAATTTGGTAGTAGTTTACACGAAGAAGACCGTGACCGCGGTTTGTCGTTTGCGTCCAACATTGTCGAAAGTTCAATGCAATACAGAGCCTGCTTGAGTTATGCGCGTGGCATGGAAAATCTTGACGAAGCTGAAGCACTAGAGGCTCAATTGACAGACCAGCTTAATGAAGATTTAAAGAATCTCAAATTAGCTGAAGTAGACATAGGAGCTAAATCGGAACGTAAATCAGATAGAGTAGATCGAGTTGTTGAAAGGCTTATGCAAAATCGCGTACTCCGAGCGGTATTTAATGAAACAACTGTTGCCGTAGCAGTAGGTACCGCTTACACCGTTGGCGCCTTATTGCTAGAGCGCGGTGGATCTACTGCACTTAGAATAGGTGGTGTTGCATTAGCCCCTGTCACCTTGGGTGCTAGCGTGGTGGCGGCGCAAGCTCTGGCGGCCGGCACAGTCGGTGCAATCCGAGAAAACAGAGCCATGTTTGACGAGCAATTATTTATGGCTCGAGCAAATGCCCGAAATGAAAATATTGAGGGTGGAAATGCCAAGCGCCGTGAGCAGGTTCGAGAAACACTTTATGAAACACAGTGCATGCAAGAAGTCACAGCGAGACTAGAGCAAGCCAATGAGGATATAGCATCTGGTGACCCAGCAAGAATTCAGTCAGG
>RGVC01000024.1 GCA_010027485.1 bacterium
AAAGATGCCGCTGGTACCGGGGCTAGCGTGAGCATAGAGGGCAATGATACTTCGGGCACAATCACCATCAACTCCGGTAGTGGCGCTAATGTTGGCGATCTAGCCGAGATTACTTTTGCTAAAGCCTTTGGATCAAAACCGCGCGTTATATTGTCTGCGTCAAATGACAAGGCAGCAAAACTGCAGTTCTTCAAATCGGCATCCAAGACAGGCTTTGTACTGAAAGCCGTCGATGGTGCAGGGCAGACATCAGACAACACAACCTACGAAATTGACTACCAAATAATGCAGTAACTCCAAAAAACTTGACGCTTGAATAGTCTCTGTATAGAATAAACATAAGCTATAAACAAATAGGTGGGAGAATATGATGGGCGACGATAATAAAATAAATGATGTTACTGCTCCAAATACGGATGCTGATAACGGAACCAAAATAGATGTTACTACTAGTGCATCGACTACAGCAGAATCTGATAACACAGAAGCTCCAGCTCCTGAAGCTCCTGCAGAAGCATCTGCGCCTGCAGCTGACACAACTGTAGCTCCAGAGCCAGCAGCAACAGATGCTCCAGAAGCACCTATAACTCCTGCGCCAAGCGTTGTGAGCGGTGGTGGTTCTAAGCCAAAAAAAGGCGGATCAATGGTGCATATAATCATAGAAGTAGTACTAGTCTTGATTATTGCAGCTCTAGGACTTTACGTGTCGCAACTATCAACTAAGAACAAAGACTTGAATAACCAGATTGGCGTACTTAACCAAAATCCAGCCATTCAGCAACAAAAAGAAGCTGAAGCTACTATTAAAGCAGTTGGTAAAATCACTAAATTACCAACAGGTGAAACACCTCAGGTGTTAGTAGTCACCGATCCAAAAACTGCAGCCAAGAATCAACCATTCTTTGCTAACTCACAGACCGGCGACAAAGTGCTAGTGTACGTAAAAGAGAACCAAGCAATTTTGTATCGACCAAGCACCGACAAAATTATATTGCTCGCACCGCTTAACTTGAGCAATACTACTAGCGCGATTCCAAGCACTACAACTAAGCCAGCCACTACAACCAAGACTAACTAACAGCTTAAGCCTATTGACATCGAAGCAATAGCGTGTTACTATTAGCCTAGTTCAAGGGAAGAAAAAGAGGGTTTACTCCTAATTAGGGGTGAGCCCTTTTTGTATCTTCTTTAAGAGCGCTAATGTCAAAGGAGTTAAAGCTATGGCAGGAACAAAAGCAGGCGGCAAAGCTGCTGCCAAAACCAATAAAACCAAATATGGTAGCGATTTTTATTCAAAAATCGGTGCTAAAGGCGGTAAGGTTGGACGAACTGGTGGGTTCTTCGCTAACCGTGAGTTAGCTCGCGCAGCTGGCGCCAAAGGTGGACGAATTAGTCGTCGTACCAAAAAGACTGCTTAAGTTATACTTTTGTAGCAATAAGTCCCTCTAACAGAGATATATATCAAAGTTAGGGGGATTTATTTTATTTATGCAGTTTAAACGACTATTTTTTGGGGAATATTTTTAGTACTACGATAAGCTCTGCAGAAGCGACTAGTAGAAACTCCCCATTTTGTGTGGCAATTAAAACAACTATAAAACTTATGATTATCTTGCTGTAAGCATTTTGTATTACAGGTCGGACAGATGCTACGTTTGTGTAGCCAGTCGCGGTAAGTATCTAGACAGTCTTCTATGTGATCTTGGCTTATTTGCAGATTCATATCTGTTGCCAGTTCCTTGGCTTTTTCCCAGGCGGCTAATTCTAGGCTTAATAATTCGAAATCTGCTTTGTAAATAGTGTGATTGAGTAAAGCATGGCCAGTTTCATGTAGTAGTGACCACAACGCTTCTCTTTGGTTTTTTTGGGTTGAATAAAAAATTTCGCTAGTTTCGGGTGACCAATAAAAGCTTTTGCCCTGAACAAATTTTAGGCTAGGGTGTTTGACGGACAGGGCATTAATTGCGTCTTGCATTACTTATAATTTTCCTTGGCATAGTCATAACAGCCATAAACAACAGCGTCTTCAGGACGACTAGCGCCTATTATTTTGGGCATATTTATAAGGGGTAAATCATATTTTTTAAGTTCTCCTTCTAGTAAATCCCCGAATTTCTCAAAGTGAGTTCCCACGCCACCTCCGATTACTATAATATCTGGCTCGGTGATCGATATTAGCGTAATTAAGCCTTTGGCAATGTTTCGACTTATTACTTGCCAGGTGTGTTGGTCGTTGATTTCAGATGCTTTTTTGCCATATTTTTTATAAATTGCTTGCCCTGAAGCAAATTTCTCCCAAGGAGTATTTTTGCCCTGATGCTCAATTAGCAGACTGGCACCACCGTCGTCTCCGATGTTTGGGTCTATTTTGCCGTCTACAATCAGCCCAAAGCCAATGCCGGTACTAATTGTTACGTATAAAACTTTGGTATAAGCATCTCCAAATAGGCGTGATTCGCTGAGGGCGGCTAGTTTGGCGTCGTTTTCGACTACCACTGGACAGTGCAAAAAAGCTCGAATATCTTTGGCAACTTTTACATTTCTCCAGGGCAAATTACTGAAGTTTTTGGCAATACCGCTTTTTCGATCATATAAAGACACCGGTATGCCAACTCCAGCTGCCTTATAATCTTGATGCTCAAAATTTTTGATGTTTGCTTTTAATTCAGATAAGAAATCATGGTAATTATGAGGGGTGGGGAATCTAAACTTTTCTCGAATAACACCATGCTCATTTAGCACGGCAATCAATGTTTTGGTCCCTCCAACGTCGATTGCTAAATACATAATTTATTAAGTTAATTTTAGCATAGCGGCTGGCAAAACCAGTAGCCTTTACTTATAGGGGTTTATCAGATACAATAATAGTAATCTTACTATTAGCAATTTAATCAAAATAGTGCCACAAGGGAATAGTCTTACGGCTACAATTAACCCTTTTTCGGTGACTAAAAGTGGCAAGTAGCAAGAAATACACCCCTGATAGGGAAAGAAAAGGAGACATTAGAGAGATGTCTAAAGAAATAACAATGGATGAACTGCTAGCAGGCAGTGACATCAATATATTAATTACTGGTGAGGTCGTCGAAGGCGAAATCACAGCTATAAAGAAGAACGAAGTCTGGATTGACTTAGGAGCCCGAGGCGTTGGCGTGGTTATGCGCCGCGAAATCGGCTACGGTCAAAAACTAGAAGACGGTCAAAAAGTCACAGTTAGTGTGATTGATCCAGAAATGGATGAAGGCTACGCACTACTCAGCATGAAGCGAGCTGTTAAAGATCGCGGATGGGATGAGCTTGAACGCATCGTTAATGAGAACGAAATCGTAGAAGTCATAGCCTATGACGCTAACAGAGGTGGATTACTTGTTGAGCTAGAGGGAATTCGTGGATTCTTGCCGGTTTCACAGCTATCTGCATCTAATTACCCAAGAGTTTCTGGTGCTGACAAAGATGAAATCTTGCAAAAACTAAATGCCCTAAAGAACAAGCCCCTAAGGGTTCGGGTACTTGACGCGAATCGCAAAGACAATAAGCTTATTTTGTCTGAAAAAGAAGCCATGAAAGACGATATGGCATCTAAATTCTCAGAACTAAAAGTAGGCGAAGCCGTAGAAGGCATCGTTACTGGCGTAATTGACTTTGGTGCATTCGTAAATGTAGACGGTATTGAAGGTCTAGTGCATATTTCTGAAATTTCATGGGACCGTGTAGATAATCCGAAAAATTACGTTAAAGTGGGCGACAAAATCAAAGCTAAGATAATTGCTATCGATAAAGACCGCTTGAGCCTAAGTATTAAGCAAATGAGTGAAGACCCATGGCTAGAACAGGTTAGAGCAATCAAAGTTGGCGATAGTGCCACCGGCAAAGTAACTCGCATTACACCATTCGGTGCATTCGTACAGCTAAGTCCAAGTGTTGAAGCCTTGGTGCACGTTAGTGAAATGAGCGACGATGAATCAGTTGATCCGGAACAGCTATTTAAGCTAAACGAAACCAAAGACTTCAAAGTTCTAGAAATTGATACTGAAAACCGCAAGATTGCACTCAGCCTAAAGGGCACTAAAGCGAAAGCTACTAAAAAGCCAGCTGAAGACAAAAGCGATCCTAAATCCAAAAAAACCGACTAATATGAAAAGTTAATAAGCCGTCCCTTTGAAGGGACAGAAAGGAGCCGAAGGTATTATGAGCGAAACTAAAGACGTTACAAATATAGAAATCGCCGACATGATTACCGTCGGTGACTTGGCTGAGCGACTATCGATTCCTGTATCTCGCTTGATTGGTGAGCTAATGAAAAATGGCGTTATGGCCACAGTCAATGAGCGTATTGATTTTGATACCGCAGAAATTATTGTTGGTGAACTTGATCTAGGAATCAAACTTGTTAAAACCCAACAAAATCAAGAGGTTGCAGTAGTTCGTAGCAAACCTGTAGCTAGCGACAAGGCCACTGCAAGACCGCCAGTTGTGGCTGTAATGGGGCATGTTGATCACGGCAAAACTAGCTTGCTAGATGCTATTCGTGAAGCCAATGTTGTTAAAGGTGAAGCTGGCGGAATTACTCAGCATATTTCGGCCTATCAAATTGACCATGGTGATCGAAAAATCACCTTTTTGGACACTCCAGGCCATGAAGCTTTTGCTGCCATTCGTGAACACGGCGCCTTATTAACAGATATAGTTGTGCTCGTTGTAGCCGCTGATGACGGTATTAAGCCTCAAACCATAGAGGCTATTCGCTTCGCCAAAAAAGCAGGCGTAAAAATAGTTGTTGCTGCCAATAAAATGGACAAAGAAGGCGCCGATATTAATCGTCTAAAACAGCAATTATCTGAACACGACTTAATGACCGAAGAGTGGGGCGGAGAAACAATTGTTTTGCCAGTAAGTGCTAAAACCAAACAGGGAATACCTGAACTTTTAGACATGATTTTACTGGTTACCGACGTAGAAGAGCTAAAAGCCGATGATACCGGCCCAGCTTCGGGTTTGATTATTGAGGCTCATAAAGAAACTGGTCGTGGACCTGTAGCTCAAGCTTTGGTAGAATCAGGCACCCTTAAAACTGGCTATTTTGTGGTAGCCGGCAGTACTTACGCCAAAATCAGAAACCTCGAAACTACCAGCGGTAAAGTCATTAAAACGGCCGGTCCTTCAACACCTGTTACAATCACTGGATTCAAATCTCTACCAGAATTTGGCGATGAATTTATTGTCGTAAAAAACGAAAAAGAAGCCCGCCTAGTTGCTCAAAAAACCGCTGAAGACAATAGCTCAAAAACTAAAAATAACATCGGTAGTAGTGAGCTAATTCGCTTAATTAATCGTGATAATGCCATGAGCGAACTTAATATCATCATAAAAGCCGACGCTCAAGGTTCATTAACCTCCGTGATTGACAGCCTAAAGGCCATGGATACAGACGAAGTATCGGTAAGAATTGTAAGTTCTGGCATTGGCTCCATTTCTGAAAACGATTTGCACCTAGCTCATAGTAGCCATGCCATAGTTTACGGATTTAATGTCCAGCTAAGTTCTAACTCCAAACAGCAAGCTAATCGAGATAAAATTAACATACGACTTTATCGTGTAATTTATGAACTTATCGACGACGTTAAAGAAGAACTGTCTAAACTACTCAGTCCAGAAATCGTCGAAAAAGAACTAGGATCACTGACTGTTAAAGGTGTTTTCAATACTACTAAAACCGCAGTAATTTGCGGAGGCGAAGTAACCAAAGGCAAATTAACTGCTCCGGCGCTCGTTAAAATAACTCGCGGCAAGGAAGTGCTTGGCGAAGCTGAAGTAACTGGACTAAAACGAGGTCCAGCTGATACTAAAGAAGTATTTGAGGGTGAAATGTGCGGACTTAGCCTAGCTACAACTAAGCGCACCGAGATTTTGGAGGGCGATAAACTAGTACTATTTACTCGAGAGGCAGTAACTAGAACACTGTAAGTGGTAGAATGTAATTATGATTAAACTCGACATGCAATTACTAGACAGCATCGGTTTGGCCGAATTGCCAGTTGCCGAAAAGAAAGCTATCTTGCAACATATATACGAATCATTAGAAACAAGAGTGGGCGCTAGATTTGCTTCAACTATGAGCGATGAACAGTTAGATCAGTTCGACGATATGATGAAAACCAAAGACGACGCCGCTGCCTTTGCTTTTTTACAGAGTAGATTTCCAAATTATAAAGAAATAGTCCAAGAAGAATTCGAAAAATTAAAAAACGAAGTATTTAGTGTGTCAGCTCAAATTGTTGCGGAGTCTAAGCAGTCTTTGGCTAAAGGCAATAACCCGCAGCAGTTTGATAGGCCACAACCAACACCTGCTATTGAAGCTCCACAATTTAATCAACCGAGTATCCCGGCGCAACCTCCAATGCCGACGCAATCTACGATGCCTGTGCAGTCTCCAATGCCGACGCAACCTCCAGCTCCAATGCCCGAACAACCGTATCGTCCAGAACCAGCACCTTATCAACCACCACAGCCTTATCAACCAGCTCCACCAACATTCCAGCCACCAACTCCACCAGATTTTCCCAGCCAGCAACCACCAGCTGGACCGCCTCAGCAAAACTAGGGCGTATAGCCAAGTAAAAACTCTCGACTAGTCATTTCGCCCTTACCAGCTGGGATTAATTTATCGATTATGAGCGTTCCTGAAGAGCAATGAACACCAAAAATATCGCCTTCAAAATATAAAGTACCAGAGGTGCCGTCAATGTCTGCGGAGTGAGCTCGGGTAATTATAACGTCCTTAGATCCAATTTTTGTTCGACTTCTAGGCCAGCCTACGTAAGCCCGTACTTGACGTTCCAATTCGTGAGCGGTTTTTTGAAAACTCATTTCGCCGTCTTCTTTTTTGATACGTTCATCGTAAGTTGCCAAAACGTCTTTTTGTTTTATGCTTTCTCGTGATCCATTCAATATATGTGGTAAATTTTCGATAAGTAACTCGGCTCCCAATTCAATCAGCTTAGTAGCTAACTCGTCTTTATATTCACGTCCTGTAAGATTTAATTTGGCTTGAGCATAAATTGGCCCGGCGTCCATTTTGTCTACTAGTTTCATAAGTGACACTCCGGTTTCTTTTTCGCCGTTTAATATAACACTCTCAATTGGAATTGGGCCACGGTGCAGAGGCAAAAGAGAAGGGTGGATATTTATAATACCGCGCGGAAATATATCGATTATGCTTTTTGGAATCAGCTTGCCGTAAGCAATTAATACTCCAGCTTTGGCGTTCATTGCGATTAATTCATCTTTAATATCGTTCAAGTGAACAGGGGCGAGCACTGGAATATTGTGAGCACTGGCAACTTCTTCAACCTCTAGTGTGCGTGAGTTTCGAGATTTTTGCATTTCACTCTGCGCCACAACAATGGCGCAAATATCATAGCCTTCGTTAATTAATGAGCGTAAAACTGGAGCACTGGTACCTAGACCCGTGCCAAGCCTCTCATTACCAAAGAATACTATTTTGTTCGACATCTTTTTTGAAGTCCAGTTGTTCTAGTTCGCCATTATCGTCTAGTTTGAAAAAGGCCTTAGGGTTATTTTTGATGTGATCGATGAAAACTATGCCATTGGTGTGGTCAATTTCGTGCTGAAAAACTCTTGCCAAGAAGCCTTCGGCAGTTACTCTAAATTCTTCACCATCAATATTGGTAGCTTTGACGCGGACTTTAGTGTGCCTGGGCACTAATCCGTAAATGTCTTTTACGCTCAAACATCCCTCATAATCTTCTTCTACAGTCCCTTCAAATTTAGTGATTTTAGGGTTTATAAATGTAGTAAAGCTGGTATCGTTTTTATCATCAAAATTGTTTCTAATAATCACAATTTTATATAACTTATCGATTTGAACAGCTGCCAGAGCAACACCGACTTCATATTTACGACTGTGATCCCAAGATATGGTAGCCGATTTCATTTTTTCGACGATTTTTTTAATTTCGTCATCCACAAAACCAACGCGCTGGGATTTTTCGCGTAACTGAGGCTTGGGTAGAGTAATGATATCGTCTTTGGTCATTTAACTGTTTATTATAGCGGATTTTTTAGAGTATATCTAATGGGTCAATGTCGTATGAGCAGTTTTTTGGCAAGATTTTTATAATTTTTAACAGATCGGATCGTTGCTTGGCTTTGATAATTAGTTGCCATTGGTACTTACCAAGAATTTTTTCATAAAAACATGGCGCCGGACCTTCTACATTGACTTCTAATTTACTGTCACTAATAATTTGCTTGGCGCTAAGTGCTGCTTCCTCGGCAGATTTAGCCGTAGCTCTTCTAAAAGACACTTTCATCAAAAAACAAAACGGTGGGAATATGAATTGTTGCCGAGCCTTGATTTCGCGCTCATAGAAATCCTGATAATTACCTTCTACTGCGTCTTTTATGATGGCATGGTCTGGGTGATAAGTTTGAATCACAGCTCTTCCTGCTAAATGGCCGCGTCCAACTCGGCCCAGTACCTGGTTGATGAGCTGAAAAGTTCGTTCTTCGGCAGTGTAGTCGGGCATGTATAGGCTGGAATCTGCCAAAATTACACCTAGAGTGCTGAGCTTTGGCAGATCAAGTCCTTTGGCCAGTATTTGAGTGCCAATAATTATGTCTACTTCGCCATTTTTGACGGCTTTGTAATGGCGGGCAAAAC
>RGVC01000025.1 GCA_010027485.1 bacterium
CAGCTAAATCGCTTCTTCGCTTGGCGATTTTAGGATAGCTAGCATCGCTGTAAATATCTGGGTTTTCCAGTTTTTTATCTAGTTCAGCGAGCTCTTGTCTAATTTGTGCTTCTTTTTGATCCATTATTCTCTTGGGTTCCTTTTATTTATTATAAAGAAAACCACCCGAATGACTATGTCTTTTTACGGGTGGCTTATTAGAACTCGGTAGCTATTTATCTGCTGTAGTGTTTTCGGCTTTTGCTTCGGCCTTGGCAATTTTTGCCTGTTGGCGCTTGGTTTCTTTTTGAGCGGCAGCAGCACGCTTTTTCTTGCTAGCTTCACCAGCAGCAGCGCGTGCTTTGAACTTGTCGACTCGGCCTTCGATGTCTAGGATGCGCTCTTCACCAGTGTAAAATGGGTGCGAGGCACTAGTAATGTGAACCTTAAGCAGGGGATACTCGTTGCCGTCTTCCCATTTCACAGTTCCTTCGGTTTTGGCAGTTGAACGAGTCAAAAACTGAGCTCCGTTATTGAGATCTTCAATAACAATTAATCTATAATCCTTGGGGTGAATGTCTTTTTTCATTAATTATCCTTGTTTGGTCTTGGCTTATTCGGGCGGTTAGCTGATTGACCATAACTCCAGCAGTCGCATTTTTCCGATTTTTGCTTAATTTATAACTAAATTATAACCTGTAAGGTGTTAATAAGCAAGCATTATTTGCAATATTGATCAAAATATTTCACTACTGGTATTGTCATTTTAGTTCGTATCTGTTAACCTCCAAGTATTCTTCTTCAGAATCTTGACAGGCACCCTAATCGTAGAGGAAGGACTAGAACTTATGGCGACAAACGTCGACATCAAACAACTATTAGAGGCTGGAGCTCATTTTGGCCACAAAACCGAGCGATGGCACCCTAAAATGGCACCATATATTCACTCCAAAAGGGGCGGAAGCCATATTATTGACCTAACAAAAACTGTACAGTGCCTAGATGAAGCTTTGGCTTTTTTGACCCAAACAGCATCAAGCGGCAAGCAGATTTTATTGGTTGGAACCAAAAAACAAGCTCAAGAAATTATCAAAAAAGCGGCCGAAGAAACCAATATGCCTTTTGTGGCTGAGCGTTGGCTCGGCGGTATGCTTACCAACAATAAAACCATCGGCGGCCGAGGTATGGTGGTATCAAAGACATGCACACCAAACTAGGCGCTGTTTTTATTGTCGACATCAAGGCCGATGAAAATGCTATGCGTGAAGCTAACAAGCTAGGCGTGCCAATCGTAGCTATTGTAGATACCAACACTAACCCAAGTAATATCAAATACCCGGTTCCGGCCAACGATGATGCCATTAAGACTATTCAACTAGTTACCGACTACGTCGTTAGTGCAATTAATAGTGGCAAAGCATCAATCAAAAAAACCACTGAAAAAACCGAAAAAACCACAGAACCAACAATTGTTCTAGGCTAAAAATATAATAAAGAGAGGAAATATGTCAGTAGATATCGCTTCAGTAAAAAGATTAAAAGACTTAACAGGTGTCGGACTAACCGATGCTAAGAAAGCTCTAGAAGAAGCCAAGGGCGACTTCGATAAAGCTCTAGCAGCAATGCGCAAAAAAGGCTTAACTAAAGCCGAAAAGCGCGGAGAGCGCGAGGCTCGTGCTGGAGTTGTTGGCACCTATAACCACGACAATCGCATCGGCGTAATTGTAGAAGTTAACTGCGAAACCGATTTCGTGGCTCGTAACGAAATTTTTACCGATCTGGTAAAAGATTTAGCAATGCACATTGCCGCTACATCACCGCAATATGTTAGCACCGAAGATATTCCAAAAGCTGAACACAAAAAAGTCCAAGACGAATTCAGCGAAAAAACTAAATCAGAAGGCAAGCCAGCCGATATGATAGATAAAATCGTCGAAGGCCAGCTTAAAAAATATTTTGCAGAACGTTGCTTAATGGATCAACCTTTTGTTAAAAATCCAGACATTACAGTCGGCGAATATGTACGCGAACACAGCGCTCGATTAGGTGAAAATATTGTTGTGCGCCGCTTTGGCCGCATGGCAGTAGGCGAGGTATAAATATGAGCCCGTCGCAAGTCGTCAGCCAAGCTTCAAGCAAATTTACTGCAGGCGTGGAACGTTTTCAAGACAGCCTTAAGGCACTGCGAACAGGTCGTGCTAGCGCCTCTATTTTAGACGGAGTTACAGTAGAAGCTTATGGTCAGCCAATGCCGCTTATCCAGCTGGCTGGAGTTACTGCGCCAGAAGCCCAGTTACTGCAAATTACTCCTTTTGACGTCAACAATATTGAAGCTATTTCAAAAGCCATAAGAGACAATCAAACTTTGGGTCTTAATCCATCTGATGATGGTCGTATAATCCGCGTGCCAATTCCAGCACTTACCGAAGAGCGTCGCCGTGAATTAGCTAAGCAAATTGGTCAAAAGCAAGAAGAATGTTTAATTGGGCTTCGCTCCATAAGACATGACTCTCTTGACACAGTCAATCAAGCCAAAAAAGATAAAGATATCGGTGAAGATGAAGCTAAAAGACTAGAAAAACAAATCGACGAAGCCATGAACAAGGCCAAATCTCAAGTCGAAGAAATCTCAAAAACCAAAGAAAAAGACCTACTGACTATTTAATTATGAGTTATGACAGTTGTGCCGACTGGCGCAAAGTCGTAAATCCATTTGGCCTGATCATTGGGCAGTGACACACAACCGTGTGAACTATTAATGTTGCCAAACCAGCTGGTAGGGCGCCAGTAATTACCATGTATACCAAATCCACCAGGTAAGAAGTAGTTTATCCATCGCACATTTGGTTGAAAATACTTAGTGCCATCAGCATTGAAGCCTTTCATATCTTGAACGGCAAATTTTGAAAATATTTTAAACTGCCCAATTGGAGTAGGGGTTTTTGGTGCTCCGGCACTAATTGGATAACTCTTTACCATCTTGCCTTTTTCGTAGGCATAAAGTTGCTTGGTGCTTACATTAACTTCAATTAATTTTTCAAATGCATCAGGTGTTACAGACTGAAACGGCACTGTTTCCATAGGGGTATTAAATGCTAAACCTTTGGAGTCCATTAGAGTTTTGGCAATTTGTTCTGATTGAGTTTTAAGAGTTGCTGGGTTGGTTAGTCTAGTGCCGTTTTTGCCTTGGGCAATTACTGTTGGCACACCATCTTCATGTGTTACTGTGACTTGATCTTGGGCGCTGATTACTTGCTTGTTGGCCAGCGCGCTCAGCGAATCAGCAATTACATTGGCGCGAACCCGAATAACAGACTGATCACTACCAGCTACTGGAGCAATCTTAAGCCAGCTTTTGATGGTTTCGGGCTTGATACTCAGTTGTTTATCGCCAACACTTAGTGTGGCTGATTGAGTAATAATTTTTTGCACTTCAGAGTTTACGCTAGCAGTGGGCACCTTCTTGTTAAGACCCGAAATGGTTGGAACAGACAGAGTGTAGGCGGCGCTTTTTTTAATGCTTTCATCAACACTTCTAGACATGTATTGACTAGCAACTTGAATTCCGCTTGATCCCACAATCAAAAATAAAACTGCAAAAACCCCCATTGTATAGTGGTGGAAAAATGCACTGGCTTTTTCAAAGGGAAGTTTCCAACTAGAAGTACTGTGCTCAACTGATACTGCAATGCTCGAAGTCGAAGATGTCGCCATTACGGGAATGTTTATAGGCATTGGGGCGCGAGGAACTACAGGCTGTATTTTTTTTATTTTGGCCTGTGGCAATATAAAATCGTTACCTACGAAATTTGTAGGCGCTCCCATCCGACTCATTTTTTAACCTCTATTTTTGTTTACACAAGTTTTGGCTTTTTATAGCTTAAGTATTATTATATTACAACGATTTTTTTTGTAAAGCTTATCTTTATTTTTTGATAATTAAAAGAGCCAATTCTTTGATACAATGTTGTTATATGACAATTTTGCTTTTGGTAATCAGCATCGTGCTATTTATAAGCCTGGTGATAGTACACGAATATGGTCACTTCATTACAGCTCGACGCAATGGCGTAGAGGTAGAAGAGTTTGGCATATTTTTCCCGCCAGCTCTATATAAGAAAAAAACTAAAGATGGTTGGGTTTTTTCAATAAATGCTTTACCACTAGGTGGTTTCGTGAAGCTCAAAGGTGAACACGACAGCGATACCGCCAAAGGCTCCTATGGCGCTGCCAGTGTGTGGTCAAAAACTAAGATTTTAGTTGCTGGAGTCACATTTAATCTTATAACCGCATTAGTAATGTTCACCATATTAGCTCTAATTGGCATGCCAAAACTTCTGCCTAATCAATTCACCGTAAAAAGTGACACCACCACTTCTTCACAAAAACTTATTGCCGGCTACATAGAGCCAGACTCACCGGCTGCCAAAGCTGGTCTCAAAAACTCTGATCAAATAGTCGAGATTCAACAACAAGGCTACACTCCTGTATTAATTGATTCCAAAGAAAAGCTTCCTCAGCTAACCAAGGCCATGGCTGGCAAGCAGGTCAAGCTATTTTATAAGCGAGGTGGCTACGACAATAATGCTGTCATAAAATTAAGATCACAAGCCGAAGTCGAGGCGAGTCGTAAAACCTCAAATCCTAAAGGCTACTTAGGAATTGCGCCATCAGAAGTAGTCGTGCAACGCTCCACTTGGTCGGCTCCAGTTGTAGCGGTCGGACTAACAGCCCAAATTACCGAACTAACGTTCAAGGGGCTAGGCCACGCCTTGCACGGACTGGGTAGTATTATTGCTGGCACAGCCTCGGGCAACAAAGAAGCTCGCCAAAATGGTCAAGCCGATGCCTCTAGTCAAGTTTCAGGCCCTGTCGGAATCGTGGTAATTTTAAAACAAAGTAGCACCCTCGGCATAGTATTTGTACTGTTTATTATTGCCGTTATTTCACTTACCTTAGCAATAATGAACATCTTGCCAATCCCAGCACTAGACGGCGGACGGCTGTTTTTGATGCTAAGTACCAGAGCTGTTAAAAAGCCATTAAACGCCAAACAAGAAGAGCTTATTAACGCTGCCGGATTCTTTACATTAATCGGTCTAATAATTCTCGTGACAATGGTAGACGTCAAGCGTTTTTTCTAAATAAAACGGTGGGCCAAAGTAATGGAAGAAATCAAAAAGCATAAATCGGAAATAAAATGGAACTCTGTGCTCGGAGTATTTAGTGCCATATTTATATTTTTTGCCGCTCAACTATTAGCTGCAATATGGATGTATGTTTTTGCTCTAATCAGGTTCGGCGATGACAAACAAGCCAGCGCTTGGATTAGCGACAGCACTTTAGGCCAGTTTTTTAGCCTTTCACTAAGTAGTTTTACTGTCATAGGACTAGTGTTATGGTTCTTGTGGTGGAAAAATTCCAAGCCAAGTGTCATAGGCTTAGTAAAGCCAAAAATAAGTCACTTTTTTTTCGGCATAGCTACGGCACCAGTTTACTTCGTGTTTCTTTTGATTGTGCTTGCCATCGCTGGAGCGATATTCCCAAGCCTCAACTTAGATCAAAAACAAGAGATTGGTTTTGATAATGTCAGTGGTTCGCTAGAATTATTTCTAATTTTTATAGGGCTAGCAATAATAGTACCAATCGCCGAAGAAATTTTATTTCGAGGCTTACTCTATACCAGTTTCAAAAAAGCTATGCCAATTTTTTTGGCGGCACTGGCCACCAGCCTGATTTTTGCAGCTGGGCATTTGCCCGAAGGCGGTGATGCAGGCCCACTATATGTTGCCGGCATAGATACCTTTTTACTGAGCTTTTTCTTGATTTTTCTTCGAGAGAAAACGGGCAGTTTGTGGTCCTCAATTGCTCTGCACGCCACTAAAAATTCCATAGCTTTTCTATTTGTATTTGTATTAAAGATACAATAGTTGTATAATATTTATTATGATAATAACTCGAACAATTATTGCAATTATTCCGCCCCAGCCCTAGGGTGCTAATTGCATATTGTTTCAATTTAGCCCCTAAAACAGAGGGGCTTTTTTAATTTAAAAATTTAATCTAAAGGAAAATCATGAAAAACAATCACAATCGAATGGTAATAAAACAAGGATCATCATTTTTTGACCGCAAACTATATCACCGCAAGGAAGCTATTGGCGAGATGGCCAATCAAATTAAAACCCTAAAAAACCAGGGCAATAGTATTGCTATTGTGCACTCTGGCGCCGTCGTGGAAGGCAAAAGACGATTTGAGCAGGTGAACGTGTCAACTGATAACGTCAGCCCTAATGTGCTGGCAGCTATGGGTAGCGCTGGTATATCTGAAAATATTTGGCTAGAACTCATGATCAGGAAGATGTTTAGTGCTCCAATGTTGGTTACACACAGCGAAATGAACAACCAAAAGCATCTAGAGTCTATCTTGACGACCATGGAAGCCATGGAAAAAAGCGATGCTATCCCGCTTATAAATGCCAATGATGCGCTCGAATTAGAGGAACTCAGGAAATTACCCGAAGGCGGGGACAACGATCAATTAGCAGCCGAAATTGCAGGGCATTGGGGTGCCCATACCTTGCTTCTATGCACTGATGTGGATGGTTTTATGGTGAACGGCGAAGTTCAAAAACAGGTAAGTGTGTCCGATATTGATTCACTGCAAGAACATATTTACGAGCCAAGCAAAAACGGAACTGGTAGCATGCATTCCAAATTACAGGCGGCAGCTTACGCCGCTCGCCTAGGCATCAATGCCGTGATTGGCCATGCCGAAGCTGACTACCAACAGATAATCAATAACCAAATAGGTACTCAAGTGGTACAATAAATTAGATTAAAAGGATAAAAAATGCGTCTTAGCCAAACATTTACCAAAACTACCAAATCTGCACCAGCCGATGAGCAGGCCAACAACGCCAAGCTCCTAATTCAGGCCGGTTTTATTCATAAAGAAATGGCCGGCGTATATGCCTTTTTGCCACTCGGCTTGAAAGTAATTGAAAATATCAAGCAAATTGTCCGCGAAGAGATGAATAACATCGGTGGCAGTGAATTAATTATGACCAATCTGCAGCGCCAAGAACTATGGGAAAAGACCAATAGATGGGATGATGAAGTAGTAGATATTTGGTTTAAAACTGAGCTAAAAAATGGTTCAAAAATTGGCCTGGCATGGACACACGAAGAGCCAATCACCGACATGATGAAAAATTATATTTCTAGCTACCGTGACTTACCAGTCAACGTTTATCAGTTCCAAAACAAACTCCGCAACGAACTGCGCGCCAAAAGTGGCATCATGCGTGGCCGAGAATTCATCATGAAAGACCTCTATTCTTATTCTCGTAGTGAAGAAGAGCACCAAAAAATTTATAAAGCTATAACAGACGCCTATATGAGAATTTATGATCGTGTTGGACTGGGGGAAATTACCTACGTAACTCGCGCATCGGGTGGTGCTTTCGCTAAATATAGTGATGAATTCCAAACCATAACTGATGCAGGCGAGGACATAATTTATTTAGACAAGGAAAATAAAATTGCTATCAATGAAGAGGTATATAATGAACAAGCCTTAGATGAGTTAGGGCTTAAAAAAGATGGCTACGAAAAAGTAAAAGCTGCTGAAGTAGGAAACATTTTTCATTTGGGTACCGAGAAATCAGAAAAATTAGGTCTTTCATTCACTGATGAAGACGGTCAAGAAAAGCCTATAGTAATGGGTTCTTACGGGCTCGGCATAAATCGTTTGATGGGAGTTATTGCAGAGCATTTTTCAGATGACAAGGGCTTAGTATGGCCAAAAAGCGTGGCGCCAGCTATAGTTTATTTAGCAAGTGTTGGTCAGAGCGAGGCTGTAAAAAATCAAGCAGATAAATTGTATGATGACTTGTTAGAATCAGGTATTAGTGTGATTTATGATGATCGTGACACACGTCCAGGGCAAAAATTTGCCGACGCCGAACTGATGGGTATCCCACATAGAGTGGTCGTAAGCGATAAGACATTAGAAAGTAATTCTTTCGAGCTTAAGTCTCGCACATCTGATGACACAAAGCTCGTAAGCCAAGAAGAGCTTGTTAAAACACTAGAAAATAAAAGTTAAATTGCTATAATAGGTCATTGTCAGGCTTGCATAAAATACTAAAATGCGAGAACATAAATGTCCGAACAGGAGAAGACCATGAAGAAACAGTTCAAATTAACTCAATCCGGAATTGACGAGCTAAAAAGTGAGCTCGACAGATTAGTTGCAAAGCGCAGCGAAATAGCTGACGCTATTAAATCTGCTCGCGAACAGGGTGATTTATCGGAAAATGCTGAGT
Organism: bacterium; assembly: GCA_010027485.1. Lineage (GTDB taxonomy): Bacteria > Patescibacteriota > Saccharimonadia > Saccharimonadales > UBA4665 > RGVC01. Next base: position 8,310 of record RGVC01000025.1, read on the forward strand.
ATCAATCAGCTCGTAGCGATCAAGAAAAAAATGAAACTCGAATTACAGAAGTTGAAAACATCCTCCAAAACGTCGAAATTATAAAAAAACCTCGTAGCGACAGCAAGATTCAACTAGGAACAGTTGTAAAGCTAAAAGCTGGTAACAAAGAAAAAGAGTTCCAAGTTGTAGGAACTGTCGAAGCCGACCCGCTAAGCGGTAAAATTAGTGA
>RGVC01000026.1 GCA_010027485.1 bacterium
ACTAGCTCCAATTATTGTAATAGTTTTTGTTTGAGACATTTATCTACTTTATAGCATAAGCTAAACACTTATGTCACGCTTTATAAACACAGCATAACCAATTAACAGAGAGATAATGCTTAGACTGATGAATACCAATATTGACTGCAGGCTTAATTGGCCTTGCACAATCGCTTTGTCGGCCGAAAAATAATGGAACAAAGACACGTATTCGAGGTTTTTCAAGCCATTGACCAGGCCAGATACAATATTAGCAACATACATCGAAACCAAGATACCGCCCGTCCAAAAATAGACCTTACTTTTTTCAGAATAAATAGCCGAAAACATCATAGCTAGGCAGTAAATTGCAAGTGCAAATAACGTTGCCAGCACAGAAACCTTTAGTACATGGTTGTAGTTAAGGCTGACGTTATTGATTTTTGACAATGGTATTAAAGATAGGGTTGTCACTAAGGCAAATCCACCAATAGACAATAATCCGCTTAGTGCTTTTGCAGTGTATATTTTGGCTCTTTTAATCGGCATACTTAGAGTTATAGCCATAGTAGCTTTTTCTATTTCGCCAGCTATGGTCGGCATACTTAGAGTTATAGCCATAGTAGCTTTTTCTATTTCGCCAGCTATGGCATTACCGGCTGTACTGATTGCTAAAAATATAGCTAGTAGTGGCCACACAAAACTAAAATGCTCTGCCGAAATGTAGCCTTCGATGCTAGAAAACTGTAAATTTTCAATATTGAAAGCTTTTAATACGGCTTTAGGATAGGATCGTAGGAGCTCGTTGAATTTTGCTGTTTCGTGCTGAAATGACGGAAAAATTAGTACATATAATAGCAGAAATGCGATTGAGCCCACGCTAAAACTAATCAGCGACCACCGACGGACGTATATTTCCTTGTTTATTAAAGACATCAATTGCTTCATCTGTAATGCCTCAGAAATGTTTCTTCCACACTAGCGTGTGTTACTTCTAGGTCATGTAATTGATGTTTGGTAATTTCCAGCATCAAGTTATTGAGATCTCCCGTTACATTGACAATAATCGAATTAGGAGTAGATTTGATGATTTCGGTATGCTTAATTTTTCGAAATGCTTCAATGTCGACGGTTTCTTTAAATTGCACGATAATTTTATGCGTATGAATTTTGCGGAGTGAATCCATAGTTTCACTAGCAACTAATTTTCCATCTTTTATAATTCCCACGTGGTCACAAATTTTTTGAACCTCTGATAAATTATGTGATGACATAAATACTGCTCCACCTTGTTGCTGAAAATTTTTCAAAATGCCATAAAACTCTTCTTGCCAAATTGGATCTAGTCCACGAGTCGGTTCATCTAATATCAGTAGTTTAGGGCTATGCATAGTGGCTAAAATGATGCCCAGTTTTTGTTGATTGCCTGAGGACAGGTGTTTATATTTGGTGTTAAGTTTTAAATCAAAACGTTTTGCTAAGGCTAGGCCATTAGATTTTACATCTCTCAAAGACTCTACGTATTTAATGTGTCTAATTGCATTCCATTCTGGATAGAGTGAAGCGTCGGCCGATAAATAGCCTATGTCTTGCTTTTTCTCTGCCAGTTGATTTGCCCCTTTCCCTCCAAACAATGTTACTGCTCCACTTGTTGGACGGATGAAATCCATAATCATTCTGATAGTAGTAGTTTTGCCTGCACCATTGGGGCCTAAAAAGCCATAAATTTCACCAGCGTGTAGCTTAAGAGACAGACCTCTAACTGCTTTTTTGTTACCAAAGGTTTTGGTTAATTTATTTAATTCCAGTAGTGTTTCAGACATATGTCTGTAATTGTGTTGATATTGCCCGGAATTGTCAATTAATTATTCGTTTTAATTGCCAATGTATATTTCGGCATATGCTTGTAAGAATTTTCTATCTAAGTTTATGCGGCTTCTAAGGTATTTTTTATCACCCTCACAGGCAACCCGCATTTTATTTTTACTGTTTTGATTAGTAAGAGCTGCTACGTTATATCCAGCTGAAACAGATCCTGATGCTTGATGGCCATCGGCGTCAGCCTTTACGACACCCGTTTTCTCTTTGAACCTAGTATCCCTGACCCATTTATGGTTCACGGCTTTATCAACTCTTAGTGTTATCTTGGAATCTTTTAGACTATTATCCTCGTCTGTTTGGTCTATCTTACATTCTGTAAAACCATTGTTGTAAACGTTCAAAGATGTGCCTGTTTTTTGATAAGGGGTTTCTGTAGAAGTAGATGAATTTAACGCCCCTCTAAAATTAAATAGGTAACTTACATGCACGACTGGATCTTTGGATGGGTTCAAGGGTTTAGCCTCGCCAGGGAAAGCCGCAGCAACAGCTAGGGCCGCCATAGCACCTAGCGCCATCTTTCTAATAGGAATGTTGAAATCGCCTTTTTGAATTATTTCGTTGTTAACTGAGTTAAACTTTTCTTTCATTTGTAAGCTTTCTTAGGGTAATGTTAATTTGTCTATCAATCTTTTGCAATAATTTTCAGTGCTTCGCCTAGTTTTTGGTTGAAAAATGCGATATCTGCAACAATCGGTTTTTTGACTATTTGATTGTCCAGACCGCCATACGCAGAGTTCCTGCTGCTTATTAGCTCTTTAACTTCATCCATAAAGCCTGTTTCACCGTTATGCGTGACTACATTGGTGAGATTCAAGTCTAATTGATCATTTCTGTGTTCTAAATTAAGCTCAATAGATTTATCTTGCTTCCAATTATTGTCATCTTGTTTGCTCTCTGTATACTCAAGAGATCTACTGGTGGCTATGTCTAGGCCGCTATCACGGCGATGATTTTTTATAAATCGCTGTGACTGTATGGCAAAATCAGTGTTGTCAGACATTTCTATCACGAGGGCCTTAGAATTTTTAATCCTCGTAAATTCGTTTTTTTGAAGCCAAGACATTGTTGCTTCAGCTAAGTCTTCGTGTTTAAAACCTTTTACGCTAGAGGTTTCATGATTATCATAATAATTATGAACAGTTTCTATGGCTGGGATAGTTTCGCTTTCTAGTATACGTTGAATAATCCCATGTCCAGCTCCTGCTGTATGCATAAAATAATCATCGTTTATGAGCTTAGGCTCTTCTTCTGAAAAAACCACCAATTTCATTAAATGAGATGCGTAGTAAGCTAGTTTATTGACAGTATCGGCATGGTTTATCTTGATATTATCAAACTCAGCGTAAGCTCCGTCTTTGTAATCAAAACCGATTTTAAGTGTTGAGTCGCTAGGGTCGTCGAAATACGTATCATTTAATTCAAAATAAGCGTCATAGCTACGATTTGTTTTATCGTGACCTTCGAATTCAATTTCTGACCTAATCCCACAATTAAGACCTTTAAAGTCTCCTAATAGTTGAGTTTCAATAGCTTCGTATTTATTGCTTCTATCAAGAATAGTATCAATTTCCGTGGCAATAGCATTCATGTCAGCGATGCTTGCGGGCATGAATAATTCTGGTTTCATCCTGTCGTTTATGGACTCATAATCACTTTTTGACATAGAATATATTTATACTACAAAATTGATAAAATGTAAAATATTTTACAGCAAAAACTCTTCCGTGTTTCAGGAAGAGTTTTATTTTTTAAGCTATATTTTTAGGCTGCAGGAGCTGCAGGTGCACTTGGAGCTGCTGGAGTAGCCGTAGGCGTACTGGATGCTCCACCGGGGCCAACATACTTAGCGCTGCCAAAGGCTAGCATAGGATAGCCGACTATACCGAATAAGAATAATCCGAATATGCCAAATACTTCGCTCTTTCCAAATGATTTAGCAAGATCAAGAGAAATTATTACTAGAACAACTAACTGCACTATAGGTATTATAAGTCCTATAATCCACCACCACGGACGGCCAACAATCTTTAGTAGTGTTATGTAGTTATATATTGGCACTATAGACTTCCAGCCTGCCTCATTAGCTTTTGAGAACATTTTCCATAGAGATACAATCGCTAATATTAAAACTGCTAAATAAACAATTCCTAAAATCATTACCATCCCACCGGCTGCCGCGTTGCTTGCTGTTTGTGTTTGTGTTGTTGTAACAGTGGTGTAATCCATATACTTACCATTTTCCAAATAATTTAATTATTCGGCTCCTTTTATTATTAATAAGTAATTATAAGCATAATACGCTTCAAATGAAAACAAATAATTCACAGCCTCTATGTACATATTCTTGCAGAAGCGTATAATTTGAGCTTGACTCTTCAAATAAGGGCTACAATTTAAAAAAAGGAAAAAAATGCGCATCGGTATATTATCGGCATCCACTAAAGGAGCTGATTTACACGAAAATAAAAGATTAAGTGAAGAAATAGAAAATCTAGGACACGAACCAGAAGTCATAAATTATCGTAGAACTTCTGTGGCCGTAACAGGAGAAGGACGAATATTATATGGATATGATGAGCAAGATAACCCCTACCCTATTGAGGTAGATGCAGTCATACCGAGAGTTGGAAAATACGTAGAAGCCGGAGCTATGGCGCTTCGGCTTTTAACTTCCAAAAATATATATTCAACTGCTGAGCCAATTTCTATTGAACGAGCCAAGAGCAAAATGCTAACCCATATCATGCTCGATAGTAATGGCATCCCTACACCGCACAGCATCCATCCAACGGGCACAAGGCCCGAAAAGCCACGCGAGACACTTAGATTGATAGAAAAAGACCCTACCAAGCCTGTCATTCTCAAAACTAATCGAGGCTCGCATGGCAACGGTGTAGTTTTGGCGGAATCGAGGCGTTCGGCAATTTCACAGGCCCAGGCTTTTCAGAGTAACAACATAAACTACCTAATCCAAGAATTTGCCGAAGCTCCAGAATCCAATAGCCTGGCTTCTGATATACGCCTAATTGTCGTAGAAGCCCGAATTGTTGCTGCCATGAAACGACAAGCCAGAAACGAAGAAGATTTTAGAAGTAATCTAAAACAAGGCGCTGAAGGCATAATATATGAGCCAACTCCAAGAGAAACAGAACTTGCTTTGAAAGCTTGCGAAATACTAGACTTGCAGGTTGCCGGCGTAGACATAATTCCCTCTCAAAGAGGCCCACTAGTAAATGAAGTTAACGCTAGTCCGGAATTCGGCATTGAAGAGGTAACATCTATTAATGTCGCTCGAGCAATTGCCGAACTAGCCATCAGAAAAGCTAGTGAAAAAATAGCTCCACTTGAAGCCATTGAAGAACAAAAAGCCGCTTAACTCATTTTGGTTGTATAATAGGTATAGTGAAAAATAAGCTTCTAAATAAAACACTCAAGCAGGTATACCCGTACATATTGTTAATTGGCGGTATTATTGGCACGCTAAGTGCTGCAATTTTAACCTACGAAAAAATTGAACTCTTAAAACATCCAACAAAGCAATTAGCTTGCGACTTAAATCCAATATTGGCTTGTGGATCTGTAATTAACACCCATCAAGCTGCAGCCTTCGGTTTCCCTAACCCATTTCTAGGACTTATAGGTTTTTCTATAGTCGCAACTACAGGCGCGGCAATGCTTGCTGGCGCAAAGTTTAAGCGTTGGTATTGGCTGAGCATGCAGGCAGGTGTAACTTTTGCCATTGCTTTTGTATTTTGGCTTCAATATCAGAGTATTTACGAAATCGGAGCTCTATGTCCGTTTTGTATGGTTGTATGGGCTGTAACAATACCAATTTTCTTCTACACCACACTGTACAACTTGCGGGAAAAACACATCAAAACCCCAGCTAAGCTCAAAAGCACAGTAGAATTCATCCAGAAACATCAAGGCGACATAATAATCCTCTGGTACGTTATAACCATCGCCCTTATTGCCAAACGCTTCTGGTACTACTGGTCCACCCTAATATAATTAAGCTTAATAGGCTATTGTTGTTCCATATATTTTTTTATAATTTCTGACTTCGAAGATATCTCCTATTCTTGATTTTGTGCGTTTAGGCTTGTTCATCGGTATTGATATATTTCTTTATATTCTTTTCGCTACGGATGTTATTTTTGAGCCACTCTACTTTCCATTCGGCAAGTCTTTCTTTGTTTATCAATTTGTATTTACCGTCTTTCGTTTCTTCAATGTATTGCTTTTGCAGAACCAATACAACTGGTTCTTTTTCTGCATCAGGTATTTTTTTACTGAATTTTTTAGCATCATTGTATGTACCGAAACTATGACAAATTGATTGTCCGTCCTCACTCTTTGACCAAACCCTATACTCCAAAACAGCATCGTATAAGTAGCCACCACCTGAATAGACTATGGTAGGATAACTGCCAACCTTGTTCTGGTCGTGTGCATTAGGGTGTCTTAGGATTTCCATTTATTGTTTTCAATTTCTTTTTCTAGTACCTCGATTGTTTTCTGAACATTACGCTTTATTTCACTGTCTTTAATCTTCGGTAATGCTTTTTTGAAGTCTTTTAATAGACTTACTGTCTTTAGCCTTCTTGCTACTTTTGCGGAAATTGATATGTTGGTCGTTTCTATTACATCTCGCCTTAAAAGCTCGATAATTTTAGGCATATATTTTTTATCTACTTTTTTAAGGCCAAGTAACAAAACAAACCTATCTATTCCATCATTCTTAAGATTATCTAAAAAATTTAAAAAATGCTCTGAGTTAGATTTATCTAGATTATCTACGATATAGTTTGCCACATCACCCCTCATGTATGGAAAATCCCTGCTACTTCTATTTAGCATAAGAAATAAGTCACAGTACTGTAAGTATGTTAAATCATTGCGTTCATCCAATATATTGCTTAGAGCATATTTTGCCCCAGCTTTATCTGGGTATTGATTGATAACATTTACGCAGACCTCCATGTTTTTCAAGAATACGCCAGTCGATACGTTCTCTAAATCATCAAAACTTTTTATTTCATCTCCGAATAACACTTGCATACTTTTTAGTAGATCACCGTATTTTTTATCCTTTTCAGCCGATAGTTTTTTATTTAGTCTTAAAAACCACTGATATTCACTTTCACTGTTGTCTTTCTTCATCAATGTTACCACTTTCTCTTTCTGTGTTTAATTTTACCGCTTTTGATTTCTTTTTTTAATGGTTTAGTTAGTTTAGTGTTTTTTCTTGTGTATAAAATAAACCGTTGGTTATTCTTTTTGGCAATAGCTTGAAAATCTTTAAGTTGCCTAGAATTAGATTGATATTTAGTGTTTTTTACCTCTATGAGATTATTTGAATTAATAAAATCAGGTATCCTGTCATTTCCCGAAGGTGAAGTTATAATTTTGGTATTTTTTGTCATTTTTAATTCTCTGGATACTGCATCTTCAGCAATTCTTCCTTTGGAGTACGGTGATGCACCGACGCCAGATTCCGATTCGACAAGGCCTGTGAGAATCTTAGTTAGAACATTTGCCGCATTAAGACAAAAGCTTATTAAGGAACCAACACATTGTCCGGTGAGGTCGAAATCGTTGACGGGGTCAGTGGGATATACGTAGGCGTTGGGGGTGCCTCCCTCTACGGGGTCGGTTTGGAGGAAGCGGCCGAGTGAGGCGATGTAAACTCTGGCTCCCATCTCGGTGGGTTGCAGTACCATGCTTGTTTCAGTGAGTTTTTCATGTTGACCAACATAACTGAAGCTTGGATTGGCAACTGTGCCACTGCCTCTGCCACCGCCGGCTCCGTCACCTATTGTATTGTCTGGCGTGGCCGTTTGCCCAGTAACTGTTTTTGAAATTGTCATAGATTCACCGAATGGACCAGCCATGAATAGGCCTGTTAAAGCCCCCTTTCCATTAGTCGTTGCCATTGTATCTCCATGTATATTTGGAAGAGTGTAAGTTTGTATCTTATCTATTGTTTTACCACTTGGCCTGATGGTGGCTAGCACACCACCTGGAAGTTGTAGATAAGCTTCAACAACTTTATTGCTGGCATCTGTAAGCACATCTGGAGTATCGCCACTGCCCGTGTAGCCGTAGTAGTTAACTTGTTTGTTGGTTTTGGTGGTTGTGCCTGATTTCACAGTTTGCGTGGCTGTGCGATTTACTAGTCTACCCTCTACGTCTCGGCTATATGTGACGGTAGAGCTATTTTTGCCATCCGTAATGCTAGTCAATCTATCTGACGAATCATATTTAAA
>RGVC01000027.1 GCA_010027485.1 bacterium
TTGTCGGTGTCAAAGCGAGCAATTTTAGCATTTGGAAAAAGTCGTTCGGCTTCGGCGACAACCGATTTAGTTCCGGCCGATTTATAAATAATTTCGTGGTGGCCACACTCCTTGCAGTTGCTCGGGGCATGGTCATTGAATGAACAACTGTGGCAACGCAGTAAATGCTTATCTCCGTGATAGGTGAGTGGAATATCGCAGTGCGGACAAGTAGCTTGCCAGCCACATTGTTCGCACAAAATTATTCGAGCGCTGCCACGACGGTTGAGGTATAGCAAGCTCTGCTCGCCGTTATTTAGAGCATTTTCAATTGCTTTGATTAGTTCATTACCAATAATGTTTGATTTAGTAAATTGAGAATAGTCTTTGCGGTCTACTATTGATACGTTTTTTTCATGAAGACTTACCTGAGCTAGTTTATCTAGTGTGATGATTGGTTTTTGCTTATTGGTCGCAAGATGATAATCAGCAACACTCGGGGTGGCTGAACCAAGCACCAAATGAGCTCTTGTTATTCTAGACAGATAAGCTGCTACTCGACCAGTCTGGTATTGAGGAGCTTGTTCTTGCTTGTAGGCTACCTCGTGAGATTCATCAAGCACAATTAGACCAATATTCTCTAGTGGCATAAAAAGTGCGGAGCGCGGACCAATAACAATTAGTGGCTCTTTTGATTTTAGGCATCTCAACCAAATTTTAGATCTTGCACCAGGTGAAAGATTGGAATGAACTATTACTACGCGGTTATCAAAAACAGCCTTAAAATTATCAGCCAACTGCGAGGTTAGACTTATTTCGGGGGTTAGTATTATAGAGGAGGCATTTTTGGCTAATGTTTTTTGAGCTAGCTCTATATATATACGAGTCTTGCCACTACCTGTAGTGCCGTGCAGTATGTAACTATCTTGTTTTACCATGTCACTGAGCGCAGATTTTTGTTGCTTGGTTAATTTGGGTAGTTTAGATAAGTCGGCCTCGGGTAAATTCTCTGGTATTTCTTGATTAATATTTTTGTCTGTCAAAGTAGCTGGCAACATGCTTTGAGTAACTATTCCTAGTGGAGCGGGGTAATACTCGATCAACCAGCCTGCTAGATTTAGTAAAGATTTTGGAATAACTGGCAAATCGTAAATTTTGGTTACAGGCTTAGTATTAAATTTTGGGTTCGGAGCTGGCCCGCTGACAACACCCATTACTAACTGTTTTTGTAGTTCAATTTGCACAACACTACCGGCGCGTAATTTTACATCACTACTATATGTCAGTGGCGTTTGGCCATGATAACGGTTGCTTCTCACCCATATAAAGTAGTAGTTCATGCTTCTTATTATAGGGTAGTTAAGGATTATTTAAGGGAAAATTGTATTTAGCCTTGCAAAACCCTGAGTGGGCATTTATACTAAAATTATCGTTGTTCACATAACAATAAGGGAAATCAACAAGAATCATGTTAGACGTTTTTATAACTTCAAGAGTCCGCCGCAAGATTATAGTGATCTATGCCAAGTATCCAGATTTTAAAACCCATGTTCGAGGACTTGCTAAGCTCATAAAAGAAGATGCTGGCAACATTCAAAGAGAGCTAAAAAGGCTTGAAAAAGTTGGTTTCTTGATCAGTGAACGCCAAGGCAACACCAAAGTCTATTCTACTAATAAGCAATTTCCAATTTTTAGAGAATTGCAGAGTATTGTTCTTAAAAGCCAGCGTTCTACCCAACAAAAGCGTGTTACGGGCTAAATACTTGCAAAAATCACCTCTGTAAGGTACAATATTTCAAGATATGATAAGAGTAACTAAAAAAGAATCTGGTGAATCCACCGAAAACTTGCTACGACGCTTTAACCGCAAAGTACAACAATCAGGTGTGATTGCTATTGCTAAGCAAAACCAGTATTTTCAAAAGCCAATCAGCAAAACTGAACGCCGCCGCAAAGCTATTATTCGCCAACAGCGTAAAAACATCAAGATCAAGAAGCTTAAGCTCGGACAACGCTAGTAGTCATGCTAGAGAATCGCTTGAAGCAGGACATCAAAACAGCCCTGCTTGCAGGTGATAGTGCCAAAGCAACTACACTTCGTGGTTTGCACGCCAATCTTTTAGATGTCAAAATCAAAGAAGGCAAGCGTGACAGTGGTTTAACCGATGAAGAAGTCCTAAAAGTATTCGCTAAAGAGTCAAAAAAGCGCCACGAAAGCGCTGAACTATATAAGCAGGGCGGTTCCGCTGAGCGTGCCGATAAAGAACTTGCTGAAAAAGCCATCATCGATGCCTATTTGCCCGAACAATTAAGCGAGGACGAAGTTAAAAAACTTATCGAAGATGCCATAACCCAAACAGGAGCTAGCTCAATGGCCGAAATGGGCAAAGTAATTGGCGCAGTTAAGGGCAAGGCTGGCTCAACCGCCGACGGTGCCTTAATTGCCAAGCTTGTTAAGGAGCAATTAAGTTGATTTTACTAATTGGTATTGCTGGATCTGGCAAGGGTACTCAGGGTAAATTGCTGGCCGATAATTATAAATATCGATTAATTACCATGGGTGATATTATCCGCGTTCATTTTTCTGGTGAACAGCGCGAAAAACTAATGAGCGGTTTTTTGCTAGATGATCAAGCTATTATTAAGCTTTTAGATGACGTATTAAAGACCATAAAAGACGACAACCGAGTTGTGCTGGATGGTTTTCCGCGGTCTGTAGCTCAAGCCCAGTGGCTTTTTGACCAAGCCCAGAGTGGTCGTTTCCAGCTGAACCATGCTTTTCATCTTGTTGCTTCCAAAGACGCAGTTAAGAAGCGATTGCTACTTAGAAATCGCCCCGATGATAATGATTCAGCTATTGAACTACGTTTTAATGAGTATGAAAAAGCAACTAAACCAGTAATTGATTGGTTGATTGAAAGAGGTGTGCAGGTATTAGACATTGATGCCGAGAAAACAGTCCAAGAAGTACACGATGCAATCGCCTCACACATCCAAGACGCCTGAAAATAATTATGACAACCAAAGTTAAAACACCAGCCGAAATCAAGGCCATGCGCGAAAGCGGTCGCATCCTAGCTACCGTTTTACAGTATTTGCGTCCCAAAGTTAAGCCCGGCATTTCCACCGCTGAATTAGCCCGTTTTGCCAAAGCCGAAATTATTAGGCAGGGTGGCGAACCAGCTTTCTTGGGTTATGAGGGTTTTCCAGATGTAATTTGTATATCTGTTAATGATGAAATTGTGCATGGAATACCAAAAGCCGACACCATCATCGCCGATGGCGATATAGTGAGTCTAGACATGGGCGTTAGTTATAAGGGGATGATCACTGACTCAGCAATTACGGTGATTGCTGGTCGTGCCAAGCAAAAAAGACATTTAGAGCTTGTTAAAAATACCGAAGAAGCCCTTTATGAAGGACTGGCTGTCATTCACGATCAGGTTAGAACAGGTGATATTGGCGAAGCCATCGAGAAATTCTTGAATAAATTTGGTTATGGCATTGTAAGAGATCTAGTGGGTCACGGCGTAGGGCATCAAATCCATGAAGATCCCAACATTCCTAATTATGGTCGCGCTAACACCGGTCCATGGCTCGATGCTGGCATGACAATTGCCGTTGAACCGATGGTTACCCTAGGTGCCGACCACGTACACATAGCCGATGACAAGTGGACAGTTAAAACTGCCGACGGGTCTTGGGCGGCACATTTCGAACACACCATTTTAATAACCAAAAACGGCTACGAAATACTAACCAAAGTTTAGTCGGCTTGCTATCTCAGAAGCAAAAGCGCTATACTAAAGAGTAATATGAATAGTTCTAATCAAGAACATTTTGTCGGCATCGATATAGGTACAACTGCCGTGCGCTGCATTGTTGGTATGTATGATGCTAATGGCAGTAACCAGCCCTCTATAATTGGGCATGGTGAAGCCGAAAACCAGGGTATGCGCCGTGGTGCTGTTGTGCATGTCGACGAAGTTGCCGAGGCCATTTCCAAAGCCGTAACAGAGGCCGAAAGAATTTCAGGCGTACCAATTAGACGAGCCACAGTTAATGTCAACGGAGCACATGTCGGCGGAATTAACTCCGAAGGCGTAATTGCTATTAGTGCCGCTAACCGCGAAATTATGCATGAAGACAGATTGCGTGTAGAAGAAGCGGCAACCATCGTAAATATTCCGCCAAATCGCGAAATTGTGCAGTTTTTTGCCAAAAACTACACTGTAGACGGACAAAAAAATATCAAAGATCCGATTAGCATGACTGGCGTCAGGCTAGAAGTCGAAGCACATATAGTAACAGGGGCCAGCACCAATATGCGCAACCTCGATGGAGCTTTAGAGAAGGCTGGAGTAGCAGTCAACCATCACACAGTATCTGGTTTAGCGGCCGCTGAAGCAGTTATGACTCGCCAACAGCGTGAAGCCGGTACGGCACTGATAGATATCGGCGCTGGAACAACTAATTTAATTGTATTTGAGGACGGCGAAGTCCAGCATGTGGCTATTTTGCCGATTGGCGGACAACACATTACCAACGACTTAGCTATTGGACTTAGAACAGATATAGATATCGCCGAAGAAGTCAAAATTCAACACGCTAATGTCAGCGGAAAGAGCGCCAAAAAAGATGCCACCATTAAAATCAAAGACAAAACTCATACTTTTGAATATGATTTGATTGAAATGGTAGTCGAATCACGAGTTGAAGAGCTTTTGGAGTACGTAAATAAAGAGTTACAGAAGATCAAGCGCGCCAAAAAGCTACCTGGCGGCATAATAATCACTGGCGGCACCTCTAAAATAAAAGGAATTGATGATTTCGCCAAAGAAAAACTATCTTTGCCAGCTCGCATCGGCAAGCTAAAAGATATTGGCGGACTAATGGACGTAGTAGAGGACCAAACATACATTACGTCTGTCGGACTGATGCTACTAGACATGTTGCTACTGCCAGCTTTACCGCCAATCAATGGACGCAGTAGTGAAAAAGTTCGAGCCATACTTGGCGACGTACTAAATCGCATCAAAAAGTAAAAAATTAGTTAGCGAACAAAAAAATTATCACTGCAAATTTTTTGCAGTTTTTTTGTATAAAAATTTTTAGTAACCTTAGAATGTTTGAAGATTAAATAAATTCTAGCGTATAAATTTGTTGAACTTTAGGGCAATAATGGAGTATAATTTTAGGTAGTATTAATAAGATTCTTTTTGGGGGATAAAATGCCACAAGTAGTCGAGCCAGCAATCGAAACTTTTGCACAAATAAAAGTAATAGGAGTCGGCGGTGCCGGTGGAGCAGCTATCAATCGCATGGTTGAAGCCGGTATAGAGAACGTCGAATTCATTGCCATTAACACCGATGCGCAAGCCTTACATCATTCTAAAGCTCACAAGACTATCCATATTGGTAAAGACCTAACTCGTGGGCTCGGTGCTGGCGCCGATCCATCAGTAGGCGAATCAGCAGCCGAAGAATCAAGAGAAGAAATAAAGAAAGCCATAGAAGGTGCAGATATGGTTTTTGTAACCATCGGTGCTGGCGGTGGTACTGGCAGTGGTGCCGGTTATGTTGTAGCCTCAGTTGCTTCTGAATGCGATGCCTTAGTGGTAGGTTTTGCCACCAAGCCATTTGCTTTCGAGGGCGAAAAGCGCCGTCGCAACGCCGACGACGCCATCACCAAATTACGCCGTGAAGTAGACACGCTTATTACTATTCCTAACGATCGCTTACTAAAAACTATCGACCGCGATACCCCACTTATGGAAGCTTTCAAGGTGGCCGATGATGTCTTAAGACAAGGCGTACAAGGCATATCTGATCTTATTACCGTACACGGCCTGATCAACCTAGACTTTGCTGATGTTAAGACCGTTATGAAAGACGCCGGCTCAGCACTCATGGGCATCGGTCGCTCCAACGGCGAAAATCGCGCTGTGGTAGCTGCACAACAGGCCATAGAGTCACCATTACTTGAGGTTTCTATCGATGGTGCTCGTGGCGTACTATTCAATGTAATTGGCGGAAATGATCTGTCGATGCATGAAATCAACGCTGCCGCCGAAACCATTACCGCTGCCGCTGATCCAGATGCCAACATTATATTCGGTGCAACTATTAGCCCAGACCTAGACGGTGAAGTAATAATCACAGTTGTAGCCACTGGCTTCGACGATTCTTACTACGCTAAAAGGGGAGAAGTCATAGCCAATGACCGCCTTAGTAGCAGTACTCTTACAGCTAGCAAGAAAGACGAACAAGCACTTTCTGAAATCGATATGGAAATCAACGACGACGAAGCGCCAGACTTTACCAAAGAAGATGACAGTCACTTGCCAAACATTTGGTCAATGAGCGAAGATCACGACGACGACGAGCCAGTTTCAGACAAGTCTAAAGACGACGACCATAACGATGACGGTACCGCCTTATCTAGCGAACAGGAAGCTGACCTAGAAAAACCATCATTCCTACGCCGACTAGGTCGTCGCAAGAAAAACAAGTCACAAGATAATATGTTTGATAAAGACATCGATGAAGACCACGAATCTAAAGATAAGTCACAAGAAACTAGCGATTCAAACTCCAAAGACGACGACAAAGACGACAAATAAAACTCCTAAAATAACTACTATTTTCTAAGCCACTCTAATATATAGGGCAGGCCACCGCAGAAAAAACGTTCATATTAATACAACGATAAAATACTTGCCAAAACACTACAGCTGGGGGTATAGTGTGTGTACACACCGCTATATGTAGGAAAAACCGCAAAATAGGGTGAGCACCTTAAACATCAACATAAAGCAAAATAGCTGTCAGATAATAAAGTTTTACATCAAATTAGCGAACACAAAATTTGTTCAAAACCATAAATCTAAGCAGCATCAGTTTTATTAAAAGGAGGCAGCATGAAATGCAACCAATGCCAAAGCGACGACATCAAAGTTATCGAGTCTCGTGACGTAAGCGAAGGTCAAGCTATTCGCCGCCGCCGATTGTGTAATAAATGCGGACATCGTTTTACAACTTATGAGCGCTTAGAGCGCCCACAGCTAATAGTTGTCAAAAACGACGGAACTCGCCAATTGTTTAATCGCGATAAATTATTGGCCGGTCTATATAGAGCATCAGAAAAAACTACTATTACTAGCTTAGAGCTAGAAAAAGTT
>RGVC01000028.1 GCA_010027485.1 bacterium
TGCCCGATCTTCACTTTGGCGAGCTTGAAATTATCAAATTGTTTTTGCAGATTATCGATGATTGTTGGAGCTGTTATTGATCGACTGTTGTAGTCTATGAGTTCTATCGCCATCCTGGCTTGCTGAATGTCGGCTTGACCGTAATAGCTAGCTTTTACAAGGTTTTCATTGGTATTTTTAGCAATTATAGCGTCAACCTTATCTGTTATAGCCTCAGCTTGCTGGATGCTTATTCCAGACGGGAAGGTAATTTGAGCGCTGATTTCATTGCTATCTTTGGCGCTTGGGAAAATGTTGAATTTAACCTTACCGAATAATGCACCGCTTGCTCCGATGAAGCTGAAACCGATGACTACTGCCGTGATGCCTACAAACATCAGCTTCTTGGGCCGAAATGAAGCGTGCAATTCTGGCTTCTATGCCAGCTGACCTCTCTTTTTTAGCTGATTTGCCGAGTTGTTTTTTGCTTAGTAACAGATAGCGAGCTAGGAAAGGTATGAATATCAGGGCTGTTAATAGGCTTATCAATAGGGCTGAAATAATGGTTATTGGTATGGCTCGCACAAAACTGCCAAGTACACCGCCAACGAAGGCGATAGGAGCAAAACATAGAGCAGCCGTGAGGGTAGCAGCAATCATGGCTCGAGAGATTTTGCCGGTGGCTATCTTTATTACTTCTTTGGGATCTTTTTCTTTACGACGGCTGGCGTCTATGGCTTCGGTCATTATGATAGTGTCGTCAACAACCAGTGAGAGGCTCAAAATCAGGCCAAAAAGGGTGATAGTGTTGAGGCTATAGCCAATCAGGTAGAGTACACCATTAACGGCTAAAATTACCGTTACCATTGAGATAACAGTGATGAAAGAAGCCCTGACAGCAATGAGTAGTGATGCAATAATCAAGACTGCAAGCAAGCCTTCGAGCAAGACTCTTTGCAGCTCATTTATTTGGGCTTTAACTTGAGGCGCAAAACTAGCGCTGATTACGGCATTGTAATTTGCGAACTTCGGATTATTGTTCAGTTCGTCTAAAGCGGTAGACACTTCTTTATCCAGTTTAAGGTTGTCGGCACCTGGCTGAGCTTGAATGCCAATTACTATTGAATCGTAAAATGCATTTTGGTTACCGACCCTTGAACCGTAGCGATCGAAGCTTTTTTGAGCTATCACGGCCTGACCATTAATAGGGTTAATAACCTTATCGTAGGGGTTAACTATGGAAGCACTCTTTACAAGAGCGAGGTTCTTGGAGTTAATGAAATCAGCTGCCTCTTTTGCTTGTGCGGCTAATACAGGGGTGGGCGTCGGCTGTTTGCCATAAAAAGATATGACAATGTTGTCGCCCCCAGGAGTAAAACCAAATTTGAAATCTTTAATTTGAAAATTGGCCTGGGCTGGGAGAATTTTTGCAGCTTTTACCTGAGCATCTAGTTGTTTGCTGCGGGTTACAGCATTGACGTTGTCTTTATATATGACAATCACGGTATAAAAATTGCTGGAACTTTGAGCGGTGACTTTTTTGACGCCGTCCTGTTTTAATAAGTAGTCCATGAGTGGTTTAGATACTTGAGCGTCGACTTTGGCAGGATCGTTTACAAAATAAGTGCCAGAAGCAAAGGCGTAAGGTGTATTAATGGTTGGAAAACCTTCTCGCTTGAGTAGTGTTGTGTAGCAAAGCGCACCGAACACTACTATCACTAGCCATAGTAGCGCAGTTGTTTTGGTCCTGCTGAAAAAGAACAGGCTTAATTTTTGCGTCAGCCTAAGCTTATTATTATTTTTTATTTCAGACATATTTTTCCCCTCATTTACTCTTATATATATGATAATGCTTTTACGCTTATTAACAAAGCTATTTTAGCTAAATGCATGATAAGATATAACTTATGTGGCAAGAAACAAAACACGGATTATTCAAACAGTTCAACTTTGAGAATTTCAAAGAAGCGTGGGCTTTTATGGAGCAAGTTGCAGAACTAGCCGAGGAGTCTCAGCACCATCCAAGATGGGAAAATGAGTGGAATGTAGTCCAAATTTGGCTAATAACACATGATGCGGGCATGAAAATAACAGATAAAGACCACGAAATGGCCAGCGCCATAGACAAGATCTTCGACAATAATCAGCCTCAGGGAGAAAAATCGGCTTCTAGTGGCATGCACCCCGACGAAGTTAAACTATTCACAGATGGTGGCTCTAGGGGCAACCCTGGTCCGTCGGCAATTGGTTATGTAATTTTGGACATGGAAGACAATGTACTAGAAGACAAAGCTCAGTACCTAGGTCTAACCACCAACAACCAAGCCGAATACACAGCCTTAAAAATGGGCCTAGAAGCTTGTAAAAGCATGGGCGTTAAAGAAGTTAATGCTTATTTAGATAGCCTGCTGGTAGTTAATCAAGTAAATGGCAGTTATAAGGTGAAAAATCAGGATTTATGGCCAATTCATAACGCCGTAAATCAGCTTAAAGATGGTTTTAGAAAAGTGCATTTCAAACATGTGCCAAGAGAGTTCAACAAACTTGCAGATGCCGCAGTTAACAGGGCTCTTGACGAGCATATGGACAAGCATAAGAACTGATGTTATAATAGTAAGTGGTCAGATTATTGACTAATCGCGTGTATAAAAGCACGAGGAAAGTCCGGGCAGCAAAGGGAAATGGTAGTCGCTAACGGCGACCGGGGGTAACCCTAGGGAAAGTGCCACAGAAACGAAACCGCCAAGTTTACTTGGTAAGGGTGAAACGAGCGAGGTAAGAGCTCACAGTTTCTATCGGTGACGATGGAAAATGGTAAACCCTACCTGCTGCAAGGAGATGGATTTCCTTAAGCCTAAAGCTTAGGAGTGTCCCGCTATAAATTCATCATTGAACCGCTCGAGCCGCCGAGTAATCGTCGGCCTAGATAGATGATTAGTCTAGACAGAACCCGGCTTACAGATAGTCTGACCAACAAAAAACACCTGTTACTCGCTAACAGGTGTTTTATTTTTTGGTTTAGTCTATTTTTTTGTAGCTTTTACTACCGCACTAAAAGCAGCTGGTTCGTTTACTGCTAGTTCAGCTAGTACTTTGCGATCCAAAGCTATATTAGCTTTTTTAAGATCAGCAATTAGATTGCTGTAAGTTGTGCCGTTGATGCGGGCTGCTGCATTGATGCGGGCATTCCAAAGTTGTCTAAAAGTACGCTTCTTATTTTTCCGGTCGCGGGTAGCGTATTGCAAAGATTTAGTTAAAGCCTGACGACCACGTCTAACGCTTACGCGATTAGGGTGGCTAAAGCCCTTAGTGGCTTTGCGGATTTTTTTGTGCTTGGCATGACTGGCAACGCCTCGTTTTACTCTCATAATAACTCCTTAAAATAGGGCGTTTAGACGCCTAAATTCCTCTTGATGTTTTTGGCCATTTTGCCCGTGCGAGTGGTTAAACCGGCTAGTGAGCGTTTGCGTCCACCGCGTTTTTTACTCAAAAAGTGGTTCTTGTTGCTATGACCAACACGAACTTTTCCATTTTTTGAAACTTTAACACGATCTTTGGTACCGCTATGAGTTTTCAGTTTCGGCATTTTCTGCTCCTTTAGTTTCATCGCTTTTAGCGATTGGTTTCTTGCCACTGCTTCTAATAACAAAATTAAGTTGTCTTCCAGCTAATTGTGGCTGTTGTTCTACAACTATTGTATCACCAAAGTCTTCAATGACCTTTTTGGCAATATTAAAGCCGATTTCGCGGTGGGCTTGTTCGCGGCCTCGGTACATCAGTGTGATCTTAACTTTATGTCCTGCGTCTAAAAATTTAGTGACTTTGTTCATTTTGATGGACAAGTCATGCGGACTGATTTTAAGGCCGAATCGCATCTGTTTCATGTCTAGTGACTTGGCAGATTTGCGGTTCTTTTGGAGCTGTTTGGTACGCTGATAATTGAACTTCCCCCAGTCAACTATCTTGCAAACCGGTGGATCAGCGTTTGGTGATATCTCAACCAAATCTAGTCCTTGCTCGCTGGCCACAGCTAGTGCTTCCTGCTTGGTCATAACTCCGAGCTGCTTACCATCTTCGTCGATGACGCGCATGCTTTGGGCTCGAATCTGATCATTCAAGCGGGTATATTTTGCGATAGCTGTAATCTCCTAATGTTGCTTTAACGTAAGTCAAATTCTAACAGATAAGGCTTCAGAGGTCAAATTGTTTTTGCTATTTTAATCCTTGTGATCGGTAGGCCAAGGCTTCGCTGATGTGATTTTCGCCAACCTCGGCACTTTTTTCGATGTCTGCAATTGTTCGCGCCACCTTGACGGTACGCATGTAGGAACGAGCTGAAACATTCAGCTTAACAGAGGCGCTATTAAGTAATTTTTTGGCTTCTTCGGTAAGATTAGCGAATTGATGAATATCGGCGTTGGTCATGTCATTGTTGAGTTTACTAGAAGAACTATAGCGTTTGGATTGTATGGATCTGGCGCTTCGGATGCGCTCTAGGGCTTGCGAGTCTTGAACAGGGTCTTTCTGGCCATTTAGGAGCTTATTATGTTCAACGTCATGAACTGCACTAAATAAATCGATGCGGTCTACAATGGGACCTGATAAACGCTGTCGATAACGAGTTATTTGATAAGGCTGGCAACTGCAATTACCCGAAGTACCATAATATCCGCAAGGACAGGGGTTGGCAGTAGCTACTAAGATGAAATTGGCTGGGTAATCAACAGCGTTTTTTGCGCGAGCAATACTTATTTGACGGTCTTCTAGAGGTTGCCTGAGGCTTTCTAGTGTTGATCTGTGGAATTCTGGCAATTCATCTAGGAATAATATGCCCCGATGCGCTAAGCTAATTTCTCCTGGTCTGAGATTGTGTCCGCCACCTGTAATCGAAACATGGCTGGCACTGTGATGCGGTGCCCTAAAAGGCCGAGAGCCAATAATTTTGTCATAGTTATTACTCGCTAGACTGTGCAAATGCGTGACTTCTAGTATTTCTTCGCGACTGAGCTGGGGTATGATGCTAGCCAGCGCTTTAGCTAGCATGCTTTTGCCGGTGCCAGGCGGACCACTAAAAAAGATGTTGTGTCCACCAGCGGCAGATATTTCTAGAGCACGCTTAGCCTGATGCTGTCCAACAATTTCACTCAAACTAACACCGTTGTTGGTAATTTCGGTAAGATTTTCAGAAAGTTTGCCATCGCCGGTGTGCACTTCGCTAATCTTGTGTATCTGATTAAAATGGTGAAATAGTTGAGCCAGGCTTTCGACGGGGACTAAACATACATTGGGGACTAACTGAGCTTGATCTAGATTAGTGCTGGGAATAAAAAAAGTTTTAATGCCCTTATTGCGACCAGTCAGCACCTTGCCGATTATGCCTCGCACTGGCCTCAGCGATCCGTCTAGGCCTAATTCGCCTATAAAAGCCTGATCAGTCCGCACCGTATCTGTTATCTGGCCACTGGCATACATAATACTCAAGCCCATTGCCATATCAAAGCTACTGTCGACCTTGGGCACATCAGCTGGGGCGAGGTTGAGAATAATTCTTTTTCTGGGCATCAGTAGTCCTGATGACGAAAAAGCTCCACGCAGTCTTTCTCGGGCTTCGTCGACGGCTTTATTGGCAAAGCCAACCACCACTATGTTCGGCAGGTTATTAGATAGATGACATTGGATATCTACTATTAACCCATCGTTACCGCTTGAAATTATTCCTTTGACTTGCACACTCATAACTAATCTGCCAGAAAGTAAAACACCTTGCCGGGGAAGAGACAAGGTGTTTTAAGAATAATTTAATGTTTTTGTTTTTTCGTTTGCTTTTTGGTTGTTTTGGTTTTTCTTGGGTGGGACAACGATTTGCGAGAAATCGTCGTCCCTTTGGTCGTTTTTATTTTTGAGCACTTAATTTGTTCAAGCGCTAAAGATATCTTATCTAATAGATTAAACCGCGTCAATAACAATTATGGTTAAATGCACACAAAAGCTGTGTATAACTTTTAAAGGGCATTTTATCTGCATACATTTAAGAGCGGATATAAGCATAACAGGATTGACAAAAATAGCTCTTCGTGCTAGTATTAATAGTGTAAGTAACAAAAACAAAAACCATTCTTACAAGTAGAATCAAGATTTATCCCTCTGGTAAATCGATTACTTACAACGGGAGAAATTTCGTTCGTCGTTTCAGGTGCCCTTAAAGGCAAATGAAGCGGTCAGTCAAAGCTAAGGACGACAAGCGCTCATTTAGTCATATAAAATAGCAGTGCATTTGTCGTCCTGGCTACCAGTTTAACTAACAGTAGTTTTAGTAAAATTAAATATGTCAAAAAAGTGGATTATTCAGCACAAAAAACAGATCGTAGGCGTCCTAGTGGGCGTCGATTGTTTGTTTTTTGGACTGACTAACCCAGATAGGGTGCCGGCACTCGTGCTGGTTGCAGGTTTTATACTGCTCATGATCAATCTATATGTAATAGTCGGAGCAATTGTAGCCCTGATTAGGTGGTATGGAATATCGCTAGGAAAGCACAGGCGTAAGATAATAGTTTCTGTGACTATTGTCTTATCTGCTTTGCTGGCTTTGCAATCAACTGGCCAGCTGACCTCTAGAGATTTAATAGTATTATTGCCATTTGTAGCAATTGCATATTTTTATACTTCCTATCAAAAAGCTTAAACAGATTAAACATTAGATTTTTGTCTAGTTTAT
>RGVC01000029.1 GCA_010027485.1 bacterium
TGCTCAATTTGCTTCCAGGCCCTGGATGGACAGGCCTTGTTTGGACAACGCCAAGCCGCATCTTCGGCTTTTACTTTGATTAATTTGGTGTTGCAGTCTGGGCAATTGGTTGGCATTACGAAGGGTTTTTCTTGTCCAGTTCTAAGTTTTTTAAGTGGTTCAATAATTTCAGGAATTATATCGCCGGCTTTATGCACAATAACGCTATCACCCACTCGGATATCTTTTCTAGCAATCTCACTTTCGTTATGTAGCGTGGCCATTTGAACAGTGCTACCTGCTATTTGGACGGGTTCTAAAATTGCTACAGGAGTAGCAGCACCAGTTCGCCCGATTGATACAAATATATCACGCACTTTAGTAGTAGATTGTTCAGCGGCATATTTGAGTGCCACAGCGCCTCGTGGAGCTTTGCCCACTACACCTAGCTGACGATATATGTCTAGTTGATTGACCTTTACAACCAGACCATCGGTATTAAATGGCAGTTCATGACGCTTGTCTTCCCATATATGTGCATACTGCATGATATCGCTTATATTGCTATAAACTGGCGCTTTGGCATTAACTAAAAACCCGAGAGCATGCATGATTTTATAAGCTTCAGCGTACGACGATATTTCATCTTGATTGTCTCTTTGCAAATCATAGCCTCGGAAATGCAATGGACGCTCAGCAACTAATTTAGGGTCAAGTTGTCTAATTGTGCCGGCGGCAGTGTTGCGTGGATTGGCAAAAAGTGGCTTACCGTCGGCTTCACGTTGTTTATTTAATTTCTCGAAATCTTGTTTATACATGACTATTTCGCCACGAATTTCAGTGCGACCACCTAGAAACCCTGCATACTTATCGCTACGCCTAAGAGTTAAGGGTATAGATTCAATAGTGCGCACGTTAGCCGTAACATCTTCTCCCACAAAACCATCTCCGCGCGTGATGCCCTGTACCAATAAACCGTCTTGATAAATTAGCGCACAAGCCAGACCATCCATCTTAATATCGGCAAAAAATTCTAACTTAGTATTTTCTGGTAAAAGTTTATTAATGCGAGTTTCCCAAGCTAGCAGTTCTTTTTCGTCAAACACATCGTTCAAGCTAAGCATTCTGGAGCTATGTTGAAGTTGCTTAAAGCCTGGCAGGGGTTCTCCAGCTACTCTTTGAGAAGGCGAATCAGGTGTAATTAAGTCCGGGAACTGTTCTTCTAGTTGGCTGAGCTCATGCTTCAGGCTATCAGCTGCAGCCTCGCTCATGACTGATTCATTTAGCACATGGTAGTGATAGCGATAGTCATTAATTAACTCTCGCAACTTTAAAATTCTATCTTGTGCTGCCTGCTTATGCATCTATCAAATTCCGGTAAAGCAGATACATGTAAGTATGTACGGCCACCAGCGACAATACTGTTAATAGGTAAAAGACAAGCTGAGCTAAAGGGGCTGCAATTAATATTATTGGCAGCATTACAACAGCACTAATAATAAATAATACGATTGGTAGACTGATAATTTTACGTACAACTAACCAGCGCCGTCCTTTGACTAATTCTTTGGCCGTGGCTAAAGCTTTTTTGGGAGTCATATCTGGGAGCGTAACAATGTAGACAGCAAGAAGTGATGAACAAACAAAATACAATGACAGAGCGGCGAGTGAAATAAATATTAATGTCCAAAGTATTGACTCAATTGCACTGACCGCAATGCCATAAGAGCTAACTAGAGAATAAAGAACTGAGCCCAGTAGAATTGGAATCAACTGCAATGACACTACTGCCAAGATAATGAAGAACGGAATCAAAGGATACATGCTTTTGTAATACACATCTTTAAAGATAAATGGCTTATTAGCTAAGATCTGACGTAGAGCCCAAATGATAGCTAAGCTAGTATTAACAGTAACTAGTAGTTGGTATGCACCTGAGCTGTCTGTAGTGCCACTGCCTGCCGACCCAATCATAGAGACGAAAACAGCCACACTGGCGCCAATTTCTTTGCCATTGCCAGATAGTGAGTCACTAACCGCTTTTTTTAAATCTCCCACATTTTGGCCACCTGCAAACCCTTTAGCTAGCACCAAAATTAATATGCTGTAAATCAGAGCTATACCTACAAAAACTACTCTGTTGTCCCAAATGATCCTAGCTGATGATTTAGTAAGTTGCCAAACACTCATAACATGAGCTTTGTTTTTGGTATTTTTAGGTAAGTTTTTAGGCATAAGTATATTATAACGAATTAAACAATTTTATATTAAATCAAGCGTGAGTTCCCATGCTTCTTAGGCGAGCTACACGGTCTTTAATTGGCGGGTGGGTGCTAAATAGGCTGGAGATACTGCCTTTTTTGAGTGGGTTAGCAAAAAACAAATGAGCTGTAGAGCTATTCTGTACTTTTGTAGCACTTCCAGCTTTACCAATTTTCTCTAAGGGATAACGAGTAGCTAATGCACCGGTTGCATCTGCCAGATATTCACGGCGCCTTGAAATTGCCAGCTGAATAAAAGTAGCTACAATTGGCGCTAAAATAGCCGCTAAAATTCCCAGCAAAAGAGTGGCAGGACTATTATTTTCACGGTCACTGAATATTGTAAACCGGAGAATCATATCTGCTATGAAAGAAATAACTACCGTCAGAGCAAAAGCAATCATAGTTACTCGAATGTCATAATTTTTAATGTGACCAAGCTCATGCGCTACAACGCCTTCTAGCTCTTTGTCGCTCATAAGGTCTAGTAGTCCGGAAGTAATGCATACTACTGAGTTTTTAGGGTCTCTGCCGGTTGCAAAGGCATTGGGGGCAGGATCATTCATGATGTAGACTTTGGGGGTCGGTAATCCTTCTGTGATAGCTAGATTTTCTATTATCCTATACAGCCTGGGGTTGTCTTTTTTTTGAATCTCCTTAGCTCGGTTCATCGCCAATGCCATTTTTGATCCAGAGTAATAAGCCACTATAACGTATATAGTAGATCCGATTAAACCGCCATAAAATACGCCACTGCTTTTTCCAGCAAATAAATAACTAAAAAGATAAATAAGGCCTGCAACAAAGGCCAAGAAAAACAGCATAATATATATGCTCTTTCTCTTGTTCTTGGCAATTTCCGAATACATACTTAAAAAGAAGAATCTAGAACTTGACGTCTACTGGCTTCTCTATTTCTTTTGCTTCAGATTCATCTACTGCGTAGAAATCTTTGTCTTCTTTGAAGCCTAATGAACCAGCCATGATGTTAGTTGGGAATGTTTTTCGCTTGGTATTAAAATCTCGAACGACTCCGTTATAAAAACGGCGAGAGGCTTGAATTTTGTCTTCTGTGTCTGTGATTTCGTCTTGAAGCTTCTGAAAGTTATTAGATGCTTTAAGGTCAGGATAAGCTTCTGCTACTGCAAACAAACTCTTCATGGTTTTTTGGAAATCACCATCAGCCTTGGCAGTTTCGGCAACTCCACTAGCGCCGAGAGCCCTTTCTCGAGCCTCAGTAACTTCTTTGAAGACTGTTGATTCGTGCTTGGCATAGCCCTTAACTGCGCTTACAAGATTCGGAATTAAATCATATCGTCTTTTGAGCTGAACTTTGATATCTGAGAAAGCTTCACTAGATTGCTGGTTGAGTGTTACTAAAGAGTTGTACATTACTGCAACAACGATGCCTATGAGCACCACCGCTACGATTACTATTATTGCTATTGTCATTATTTGCCCCTTATTTAGTTCTACTTATATTATATAACTTTGAGTCGAGTTTTATAAGTAAAAAAACTTTTTTTACGTAATTTCTTGTATTATGTTTTTAAGATGAAGAAAGCTAGAAAAAACAAAATCAAGCGAATTACATGGTTTTTTATATCGGTGATCGTTATCTACGTTCTATGGTGTATCTATAAGCCGCTGCCTCTCATAAGGCCCCAAATTAGTAATTTACCTGTTAAACAAAATACTTCGTCTGAGCTTGACTGGCCCAAGACTGGACAATCTGCAATTGGATTTGTTGATTCAGATTACGAGGCGACTAACGGCGTTCAAAAACCAGCTCCAATTGCTAGTGTGGCGAAGGTCATAACCGCTCTTGTTGTACTGGAAAAATATCCATTAAAATCTGGGGAACAAGGGCCAACAATTACTTTGAACGACAAAGATGAGGCGCTCTATCGCAATTATAAGGCCAACGACGGCTCAATCGTACCGTCGGCTAATGGTGAAAAAATAACTGAGTACCAGATGCTTCAAGCCATGATGCTACCATCAGCCAATAATATGGCTGACAGTCTGGCAATTTGGGCTTACGGTTCGCTTGAAAATTACTCGAAAGAAGCGAGTACTTACTTAAAACGAAATGGCATGCAAAATACTGTCGTCGGTGAAGATGCCAGTGGTCTACACCCTACTACTGTATCGACTGCTGAAGACTTAGTTAAACTTGGTAAGCTAGCTATGAAAAATACTGTTCTAGCGAATATCGTTAGTCAACAAACAGCTACCGGCATACCGTTGACTACAACTGTTAAGAATGTAAATATCTTGCTTGGAAATAGCAATATAGTCGGCATAAAAACCGGTAATTCAGATCATGCCGGCGGTGCTTTTTTGTCGGCTTCGACAATTTATCCAAACAACAAACCGGTCACAACAATAACTGCAGTGCTACAAGCCAACAACCTATACAGTGCTCTAGCCTCAAGTCTAAGTTTAATTAAATCATCACAAAAATCATTTAGTAATACTCAAGTTGCGGCTAAAGGTCAAGTAATTGGAACATACAAAGCACCATGGGGCGACCAAGCTACAGCCGTATCCGAAGAAGACGTTAAGACTACAAGCTACAACAAAATTAAATTCAAAGTTGCCATTCAGCTAGATCCGATTAGACAGCAAACTAAAACAGGTGACAATATAGGTTCAATTACTCTTGAAAAGAATCATCAAAATAATCAATCTTCGTATTCTGTTATTTTCAAAGGGTCAATCAACAAACCTTCTACAAAATGGCGACTAACTCACCCTATGAGTTTATAAAAAATGAGCCCAGCAAGCTGGACTCATTTTGGTGGGTGATGAGGGACTCGAACCCCCGACCCCCTCGGTGTAAACGAGGTGCTCTAGCCAACTGACTTGAACCTCCACGAGTTGCCTCACTACCACCTCAAGGTAGCGCGTCTACCAATTCCGCCACGTCCGCGTTAAAGACTATCCTATCTTATCTGTTTTTTACCAAAATTTCAAGGGTTAGATGGTTTAACTTCTGGCAAGATGATTGTATAAATGCTGGAGGCTATAGTCGGCTCGTAGCATTTTTTTTAGTGTTTCTAGATCTGTACCAAATTTAACGCCTGGATTAAGCGTGCCGTATGGATCAAAAATTTGTTTTATTTTACTCTGAAGTTTGAATGTTTCAGCTCCTAACTGGTGCTCAACAAAAGGCGCCTTGATTCTACCATCGCCAGCTTCTGAACTAATAGTTCCGCCTAAAGAAAGAATAAGTTTGGCATTTTCAACTAGTAGCTTGAAAACTTTTTGCCTATCCCCAACCTGACCAAGACTGAGTTTTGGCAACACATGTAAAGAAGCCGTTCCAGCATGCCCCCAAATTGGGGTATCAAGCTGACAGTCCTCTAAGATTTTATATACTCCCTCTATGTATTCTCTAAATCTAGTGATTGGTACTGCACCATCATCAATAATCGGTAAAGCTCGGCGTTGGCTTTCATTGTGTCCGATAACTGTGGCGGTGCTGTGGCGAAGCGTCCATAGTTTTTCTTGCTCCTCAGGGTCGCTTGATTCCTGAAAATCTCTAGCAAAATTTTCTAAAATTTTTGTGATCTGTTTAATGTTTTTTTTGTGATTCTTGTCGGAATCTTCTAGCTCAATAAATAAAATAAAAGCTGGATAAGGCTCCGAGATCACATCTTTTAAGAAATTAGGGTTTAGTTGTTTTACTTGGTTTAAAAGATTGCCATCAATAAACTCCATAGAACTTGGTTTATCTTTGAGATCTAAAATATCTAGTAAGGCATTTTGCAGTTGATCTAGGCTATCGAAACTAGCTACCAAAAGGCTGGAAAATGGATTGTACTGCTCGGTTCTTAAAGTTATTTCCGTTATAACACCAAGAGTGCCTTGGCTGCCCACAAATAGTGGCGTTAAATCAAAAGAACCATCTTTGCGTTTGATATCGCTTAAGTCATAGCCACAATTATCTTTAGCTACATCGCGATAAGCGTCGTTCAAAAAGTCTTTATTTTCTTCCAAAAGCACATCTACGGAGCGATAAATTTCGCCTTCGAATGTCGCTAAACCTAATTTTTTATTTAAGTCTCTTTTAGAAATACGGCCTGTCTCAATTACTTCCCCGTTGGCTAGAACTACTCTTAGCGCTTGTACATAGTTACGCATATCACCATACTTCAAGGATTTCTCTCCTGAACTATTGTTGGCAACTGCGCCCCCGACTGTTGAATATTCTAAGCTCGAGGGGTAAGGTGGCAGAAACCTGCCGTGAGTATGTAATGTTTGCTGTAAATGCCCAAAGTTGATGCCTGGCTGAACAGTAACAGTATTTCCCTTTGTATCAAGCTCTATAATATTGTGCATGTGGGCTGGCAAGACAGTCATGATACCACTACCAATGGCTGCTCCAAATTGATCTGTACCACTGCCTCGGGCGG
>RGVC01000030.1 GCA_010027485.1 bacterium
AGTAGTATGATATAAATTTAACAGAGTAAAAATTCTATATAAAAGGAAAATTATGAAAACAAAAATCAAAAAACTCACCCAAAAAGGCTTTAGCCATTTTGAGCTAGCCCTCGTTATTGTAATAATCGCCGCCATATCGGCAGTAGGCTTTTACGTATTTAATGCCAAAAACAACAAATCCAAAGCCGATAGTGTAACGCCTATAGCTAATAAATTAGTGCACGGTAGTTACGTTTCTATAAACAGCTGTTTTCAAGATGCAGCATATGTCTCAACTACTTACAAAAGTAATCTTTTTCTAAATACAAGAATTAAACTTACTGATGAAAAATTTTTCAATACTGCTACCAATGAGCTAATACCTTCAAATAATTCAAACACTGGAGTCTTTAGCGGCAGGGCCAAACCTGAATCCTACAAAGTAATTGTTATGGCGTTAAATAGTGGCAAAAAAGCTAGCACGCACATCACATGGGATGCTATAGCACCGAATAAAGGCGCCGATCACCAGAGACAAGCCGGAATATTAGTAGGGCCACTTGGCAAACCTCAAACAAGCTATATGCCAACTGGAACAATTCGCTACTGGATACTATTCAACAATAATATTGTTTACTCTAAAGACATTCCTGTAAGTCAAATTACAAATTGCAATCAGAATAACTATACTAGCTATTTCACAAGCTACTACACAAGTTATTACGCTAGCTATTAATTAGCCTCTTGGATAGACCTTGTAACAGTAATATCCAAAGTAAAATCTCAATCTCTATAGTTGTAACATTGGTAAAATAATATAGTGCAGTCAGCAGAAATGCGCAGCCCAGTGTCAGTAATATTGCTTGATGTCGCTGTTCAAAAATACTTGTCACACCATAAGAAATTAACAGAAAATAGCCTAGCCCAAAAATCCACCCAAATTGCACCAGCCTATCAAGATATTGGTTGTGGTAACTGCTAAAAATAAATCCCTGAAAGCAGGTTAAAACCAGATCATTGCTGGAATTTAAGTTATTACATTCAAGTTTTTTCAGCAGCTTATTTGTTCCATTTACTTGAACTGCTCTTATAGGTTCTCCAGAAAAAGCCGTAGCTTGTAAGTGCAATCTGTAATTCACGCCTTTTTCTAAGGCTGATTGGTTAATCTGTCTATTATTAACGACAAATATTGAACCAAAAGCAAATAATAACGTAGCTAGGGCAATAAATATTATCTTTTTGCCTTCCTTTATGCGTAAAACAAAATAAGTTAGCGCCATTAGGCCGAGTAATACAATCACAAACCTTGTCTGGGTCAGTATGGTCATAAATAGCATATAGGCTTCAACAGCAATTAATAGGTATTTTTTATTTTTATATGTTCCTGAAACTAACCAGTAAAAACCAATTATCAGTCCAGCGCTTATATACACAGCTAAAGAGTTAGATTGAGCGATTGTACCACTTACGCGACCAGCGGCCAGACCGTGATAACGCCAAATGTCATAAGGAAATGCCAAAAAGGCGACTAAGGCTGTAACGAAGAATATTGCCCTAGCTATAAATTCTGGTTTTTGGAAGCTAGTATTTAGAGCTAATCCAATTATTGCCAAAAGAGAAAGCGCAGAAATTGGGCTATAAAATGCGCCAAATAAATTGATAGTGCCTCTACTGTAAATAGCTATCGTAATCAACAATAAAACTAATGCAGTTATCAAATAAGTTAAATAATTCCATTTAATTTTTTGGATTTTAGAAGCTACAAAGCTAATCCAAGAATAAGCACCAATCACAAGCAGTAATATTAATTTAATATTAAAATCTTTATTCTGGTCGGCAAAAGGCATTAACAAGCTCAAACCGAGCGCCCCATATAAGGCCATTTTGTCTAAATAATTAAATAACTTACGTTTAAGCTTAAATAGTTATATATCTAAATACTTGTGCTATTGTTGAATGCTTTTTGTAGTGTGGCACGTGCCTCAGATAAAGCACTCTTGAATGTTTTGTTGGCGCTTTCAAATGAGGCATTGCGTGTAGCAGCTAATTGCTGTACTTGGAAATTTACAGCACCCTGCTTTTCGGTGCCACGTGAGGCTTGGAAAGTTTCACGAGCACTCTTCAAATTAGCCTGGAGTGTAGATTTTATGCCGGATACATCCGTAGGGTTAGAGGCACAACTAGCCTGAGCCGTACTAATGGCAGAACTTACAGAAGCCTGGAAGGTTGCTAGTTGGGTCTGTGCCGCACTGCGCCTAGCAGAAATATTGCTTAATACGCTACTTCTAAAGGTCTGTCGGGCTGCATCGTAGCTGGATCGTCTGGCAGCAACAGCACTGTTAACGGCTTGCTCATAAGCTTCAACAGCTGCTTTTTGGTCGTCGGTCTTGGCTTTGGCCATTAGTTTTTCGTAATCGGCAGTTCGCTCTTTGTCAGACAAAGCCCTAGCTGAAGTTATTTTCTCGTCGGCCTGCTTCCACTCAGCATTTAGAGCTGCGTCTTTAGATGCCCAATCACTAGTTGCCTTGCCTCGATTTTCTTGCACCTTAGCAACCATTGGTCTAGTAGAATTACTCAAATTCGTACAAAAAGCATTAACCCTGGCCTGAGTTTTAGCGGCTTGTGCATCAGCTTTTTGGGCCTGAGCGGCAGCCCTGTTTGCGGCATTTTGAGCCTGCATGGCAGCCCTATCGGAATTAGCGGCTAGCACTGTTGCAGGTGATAAGATTACTAAAACCCCCATTACGGAAAGTATTTGTTTGAACTTATAGACTAGATTCATTGTAAGATCCTCCTGCCTGATTAACGGCACTGTTGTAACTACCTGCCTGGCTCTGAACTTTTGCATCTGTTTCTTTTTCTACACTAGTTTCTAAAGAAGCGTCATTACTAGTTATCTGATTAATGTTTTGAGTTGTACCAGCCGGTGCTGACGGTGCGGTATTGGCCTGCGTGGTCTTTTCGTTATTATTCTTTATATAAATATAGCCACCGGCAATTACTATAACTACAATAACAGCTATTCCAGCTAGTAGTTCAACTGCCGAAAAACCTTTCTTGTTAGATAATTTCATACTTAGTCCTCGGATTAAAGTTAATGCTTAATTACCATTATACTCTAGCCACGCAAGCAAAAAAAAGGTATAATCTACCCCTAGTAATGGGGATTGGCCAAGTGGTAAGGCTCTGGGTTCTGGTCCCAGGATCGGGGGTTCGAATCCCTCATCCCCAGCCATGAAAAGACGAGTCTATGAGGGCTCGTTTTTTAATTTAATGCCTTTACCGCAATTTATTTCTATTATGTATTTAGTCTGTCTTTAGGTAAGTTTTTGCGTTGTGCGCCATGGGCAACTCTAAAGCTTCTTTAATCGTAAACCATTTTGCTTGAAGAATTTCATGCAGTTGAGGTTTAATCTCACCCGATACATAAGTGCCGTTGAATATATGAATATCATTGTCAGGATTTTTAGTAGAAAACTTATCTATCATATCTGTAATTTTGCAGTTAATATTCGTTTCTTCTAATACTTCCCGGGCTAATCCTATCTCAAGTTCTTCGTCATCTTCTATTACGCCACCAGGAAAATTCCATTTATGATCTTCTCTGAACGGTGGTGCTATCTGAATAAGCAAAATCTTATCATCAGTGTTTTTTATAATAGCGAATGCACATGTTGCCATAATTAGATTATAAGTTATTGGAATCTAGGGTTCTATTTTTTTATAAAACCCTTGACTTATCTTAATGCATATGCTATTATTAGCCTAACTAAGAAATTCTCCTGATAAATTCAATAGCTGTCCCCTCTGGGATGCCATAACAAAATCTTTTTTATAACTTCTCTTCGGAACTCTAAATATTTTTATCAATAAACAATTCTTAACAATAAATAACAAATTTAAATAAAGGAAAATATGAATAAAAATCATAAGCCTGGCCAATCAAATGGTCATAAATTAAATAGTGTCTCTGCCAAAACACGCGGTGCCGCTATGCGCGCCCAAAAGCGCAAACAAGACGATGCTCATAAGGTCATAAGTAAATATGCCGACACGAGCAAAAAACCAGAGCAAATGCGAGCCAATACTATTACTGACGCTTTTGACAAGCTCAAGATTACATTCTTGGGTGGACTCGAAGAAGTTGGCGAAAAGAATATGGCAGTCATTGAGTATCAAAATGAAGCTTTTGTATTAGATTGTGGTAATAATCTGGGTATAGATTTACCTGGTGTAAATTACTCAATCAACGATACTACCTACCTTGAAACAATCAAGCACAAACTAAAGGCCTACATCATCACACATGGCCACCTTGACCATATAGGTGGACTCAAGCATACTGTGCCGCTCTGTCCTGCGCCGATTTACGGCTCACGATATACTATTGGTCTGGTAGAAAAAGCTTTTGAAGATTTGCAGATAGAAACTGGCGTGGAGTTTAAACCACAGCTAATCACTGCCAAACTAGATAACCAAGAAAGAATTAAAGTCGGTAATTTCTTTATCGAGTTCATACGAGTAACACACTCACTGCCCGATGCGGCAGCAGTTTGTATCGATACGCCTATAGGTAAAATTATTGCTACTGGCGATTTCAGACTAGACCCAGAGCCACTAGATCGTATGCCTAGTGACATTAAACGTTTGCAAGAACTAGGCGATCAAGGCGTTTTACTGTTACTTAGCGATAGCAGCTATGCTGATGTGGAGGGTCGAGTGCCCACCGAAAGCACTTTGCAACAAAGTTTTTATGACATTATCGGCCAAGCCTCTGGCCGAATATTTGTAGCAGCTTTTTCTAGCAACATGAACCGCACTCAAATGATTATTAATGCTGCTGTGGCAGGTGGACGCAAAGTAGCACTAGATGGTCGAGGAATGCTGAGTTATTCAGAGATTGCCGTACGACAAGGCATTCTCAAAATACCAAAAGGCACCATTGTACCTATTGGGCAAGCGGGTAATATTCCTGCCGATCAATTGCTAGTGATGTGTACTGGTGGTCAAGGTGAACCAAATGCTGCCTTGCAGCGTATGAGTGACGGAGAACATAGATTCGTTAACCTAGCACCTGGAGACACGGTTGTTGTGAGTTCATCGCCTATTCCAGGTAATGAAATACGCTATGACCAGATTAGTAATCGTCTGAAAAAGAAAGGTGTACATCTTTTTCGACATCCAACACATGAATTAGACGGTTGTGGGCCACTACACGTTTCAGGACACGCCAAACGTGACGAAATGCGTGAAATGATACGTCTTGTTCGACCGAAATTTTTTATACCAGTTCATGCCGGAACACTGCGACGTTACTATCACGCCGAACTGGGTATTGAAGAAGGTTTGTTACGCAAGAATGTTCTACTTCCAGACAATGGAGATAGCCTGTACTTTACTGCTGAATCAGTTGAAGCCGGAGGTAAAGCAGTTCATGGCAGTTTACTGGTGGACCAAAACGGTAGCGTTGTAAGCGGCATAGTCATTAAAGACCGTTTAATGCTCAGCGAGGAAGGTATTTTAGCCGTAATCCTAGCAGTTGATAAGAAGTCTGGTCAGTTACTAACTAGCCCTGATGTGATTAGTCGAGGGTTTATTGCAATGCGAGACTCCGATGAATTAATGCGCTTATTCAGAACAGAACTACGGCGAGCAGTACAACAAAGATTCAAGCGCGTAGACCTTGAAAGGTTCAAAGCTGAGATGCGAGATTTCATAACCCACTTCTTGTTTGAACAAACTGGCCGTAGCCCAATTGTCATACCTGTCGTCAATATACCAAAAAGAGGCAAAAGCAATAGCTGACCAAAAGCGTTTTCAAGAAATGCGAACGCGGTTGCTTAGTCAAAATCAAAAAGATTAATATAAAATTTAGCTAAGCGTAAACTATAATCTATACTTCAAAAAGCGCTATCCCTAATCCATTCTTATATTCGTGTTATTTCATGAAATAATTTGACATTAATTAATAGAGGTTATATAATTTTTTTCATGTCTTTACATAAACACAATAATT